>CAZDOQ010000056.1:0-10109 GCA_964507035.1 uncultured Lachnospiraceae bacterium
AAATAACGGGATTTAAAATTTCGCCGAATTTTTTATTGACGAAATGAAATAATATGCTATAATCTAAGATGTGCTAAAAAGTACCCAAACAGTTGCACAATTTACAACTGGAGGGAGGGTTGGTGTGAGTCATGGCGAACGTAATCGTGAAAGAAAATGAATCGTTGGACAGCGCTCTCCGCAGATTTAAAAGAAACTGCGCGAAGGACGGTATCCAGCAGGAGATTCGGAAAAGAGAACATTACGAGAAACCCAGCGTAAGACGGAAAAAGAAGTCTGAAGCTGCAAGAAAGCGTAAGTACAACTAAAGCCATTGAGCAAACAGGGCGGTTCCAGGACAGGAGCCGTCCTTTTTAATCTCCTGGAGAAGTTTTCCGGAGGACCGTTCCTGTTTTTTCAAAAAGGGGGTTCATTTCTCATGAAAAGATGGTAAAATAACAGGGAGTGAATTCCAACGCGTCATAAGAGGAGCAAGAGATTTGAGCATTGTGGAGATGACACTGGACATTCCGGCGGAGTATATGCAGGCGGTCTGTGGCCAGCTGGATGTCTATCTGAAAAAAATCGAGAGGACCCTGCGGGTCTCTCTGGTGCCCCGGGACGGAGGCATTAAGATCATTGGGCCGGATCCCATGGTGAAGAAGGCAGAGAGCGTGTTCCGGAATCTGCTGGAACTGGCCCGCCGGGGAAACGGCATCACCGAGCAGAATGTGGACTACGCCCTTTCCCTTTCCTTTGAGGAGAAGGAGGACACCATCCTGGAGATTGACCGGGATATCATCTGCCGGACTGTTGCAGGAAAACCCATCAAGCCCAAGACCCTGGGGCAAAAGCAGTACGTGGACGCCATCCGGGAGAAAATGGTCTGTTTTGGCCTGGGACCGGCTGGCACCGGAAAAACCTATCTGGCCATGGCCATGGCTATCCAAGCGTTCAAAAACAATGAAGTCAACCGCATGATTCTGACCCGGCCCGCCATTGAGGCCGGAGAAAAGCTGGGCTTTCTGCCCGGGGACCTGCAGAGCAAGATCGACCCGTATCTGCGTCCCCTCTACGACGCCCTCTATCAGATCATGGGGGCGGAAGCTTTCCAGCACAACCTGGAAAAGGGGCTCATTGAGGTGGCCCCCCTGGCCTACATGCGGGGCCGGACCCTAGACAATGCCTTTATCATTCTGGATGAGGCCCAGAACACCACCCCGGCTCAGATGAAGATGTTTCTGACCCGAATCGGCTTTGGCTCCAAGGTGGTGATCACCGGGGATGTCACCCAGAAAGACCTGCCTGCCGGAGTTGTTTCCGGCCTGGATGTGGCTCTGAAGGTCCTCCAGGATGTGGATGAGATCGCCCAGATCCGTCTGAGCAACCGGGACGTGGTGCGGCATCCGCTGGTCCAGCGGATTGTGCAGGCTTACGAACATTACGAGAAAAAGGAGCAGCACCGGGAAAAACGGATGGAGCAGCACCGCCGCCGGTCCGCTGCCCGTCCTCTGGGAGAGGGCGGAGAGAGGAGGCGGCGGGGCTATGACCGTCCGAATCGAGTATGAGGCGGAGGACAAGCTGGAGATTGGCTGGGTGGAACTGATCCAAAAGGTGGTGGCGGAGGCCCTGGACTATGAGGGCTGCCCCTACGAGGCGGAGGTCAGCGTGCTACTGACGGAAGATGAGGCGCTCCGGCAGATGAACGCCCAGTTCCGCTCCCTGGATAAAACCACGGATGTTCTGTCCTTCCCGGCGGTGGCGTTCCCGGCGCAGGGGGACTTTTCCTGCCTGGAGGAGCCGGAGGCGGAACTTTGCTTCCATCCGGAGACCGGGGAACTGATGTTGGGGGATATTGCCATCTCTGTCTCTAAAATCCGGGAGCAGGCGGCGGCCTACGGCCACAGCCTGGAACGGGAACTGGCCTTTTTGGTGGCCCACAGCATGTTCCACCTGATGGGCTACGACCATCTGGAGGAGGCTGAGAGGGAGATCATGGAACAAAAGCAACGGGAGGTGCTGGACCGGCTGGGGATTACCCGGTGAGGCCCCTTCTCCTGAGGCGCGGGAAGACCGCAGAGAATGGGGGGATTTGACATGAAACTGCACAACAAGAAAAATGGTTGGATGGTTCTGGCGGCGGCTTTGGCCGTGACATTGGCGGCAAGCGGCTGCAGGCGGAGCGAGGACGAGATCGTCACCACGGAGGAGTCCGCCACCCAGGAGGCAGGCACCCTTGCCACGGTGACGCTGCCGGCTCTCCCGGAAAAGGAGACGCTGCCGGAGGGGATGATGTACAGCTATCTGACCGGCCTGCCGGTGACGGAGGAGGTGGGGACCCGCCGTCCCCTGGCCGTGATGATCGACAATGACCAGCTGGCCATGCCCCAGAACGGCGTATCTTCGGCGGATGTGGTGTATGAGACGCCCATTGAGGCCAATGCGGTCCGCCTGGAGATGATCATTCAGGATTACAGCGGGCTGGAGCGGTTTGGCGCCCTCCGCAGCGCCCGGAAATACCACCCGGGAATCGCCTATGAGTTTGACGCTATCTTTTTCCACCATGGACACAGCGACCTGGCCCTGCCGTATTTGGAGGACACCGAGCACTGCGACGACATTGACGGCGTCACCAGCCGCGGTTATTCGGCCACTTATGAGGTGGACGACTATCCAGCGGGCCACAGGACCTTCTCTACGCCGGATCTGATCAACAGCCGGATCGAGGAACTGGGAATCCGGACGCAGGTACGGGAGGATTATACATACAAGTTCCTGTTCGCCCAGGACTCCCCCAACCTTCTGGAGGACGGCACCACCGCCAATAAGGTGACCATCGGTTACAAGCTGCACAATCCGTGGTTTGAATACAACGAGGAGGACGGCCTGTATTACCGGTATATTTACGGCGAACCTCACGTGGACCAGGAAAGCGGAGAGCAGGTGGCGGTGAAAAATATTATTGTGCAGTACTGCCACTATAACCTGGAATGGGATAACAATACTAAGGACATTCACACTACAGAGGGATGGTACGGAGTTTTCATCACCAACGGCAAGGCCATTCCCATCACCTGGAGCAAGGACGAGTATTGGAGCAACACCCATTATTATGACCAGAGCGGACAGGAGATCCAGCTGAATCCGGGGAAGACCTGGGTCTGCATGGTCCTGCCCAGCATGACGGGAGAAATCACATTGGAGTAACATGGAAAAGCAAAGGAAAAAAAGCCGGGCGGGCAGCTTCCTGCTGCAGGGAAGTATTTTGGCCGCCGCCGGGATCATGGTCCGCCTGATCGGCATGCTATACCGGATCCCGCTGACCAATACCATTGGAGAAAAAGGCGTGGGCGTCTACTCCACGGCCTATGCTATCTACAACATCCTGCTGCTGATTTCATCTTACAGCCTGCCGGTGGCGGTTTCCCGCCTGGTGGCGGCCCGGGTCAGCGTAGGGCAGTACCGCAATGCCCGGCGGGTCTTTCTGGGGGCGGTGGGATTTGCCGCCGTCTCCGGAACGGTGGCCTGCGCTCTGACATTCTTTGGAGCGGACTTTTTTGCCGGAACCCTCATGGGAATGCCGGAGGCGGCCCTGGCCATCAAGACCATGGCCCCCACCATTTTGATTATGGCTTTTTTGGGTGTGCTGAGGGGCTATTTTCAGGGCCATGGCACCATGATTCCCACCGCCGTCTCCCAGGTGGCGGAGCAGGTGATCAACGCGGTGATCAGCGTGCTGGCGGGCTGGATTTTGTTCCGGATGGGAACGGCTCGGGACGCCGGGGGAGAAGAATTTTTCGGCCCGGCCTACGGCGCCGCCGGCGGCACCATCGGCACCGGCGCCGGGGCGTTGACGGCCTTTCTGTTCTGCCTTTTGGTGTTCTTCTTGTTCCAGCGGGTGGAGCGGGTCCAATGCCGCCGGGACCGGACCCGGGGGGAGGAAAGTTACTCCCACGTGGCCCGGATTCTGGTGCTGACGGTGGTGCCGGTGCTGGTGAGCACCACGGTCTATCAGATCAGCTCCCTGATTGATCAGGCCATTTTTGCCGCTTACCGGAACGCCGACTACACGGAGATCTGGGGCGCTTTCAGCGGCAAATATAACCTGCTGGTCCATGTGCCGGTGGCAGTGGCCTCTTCTCTGGCCTCCTCCATCATCCCGGCTTTGTCCGGGGCAGTGGCCAAGAAAAAGCGGACGGAGGTGGTCTACAAAACCGGCACGGCTATCCGCTTCAACATGGTCATTGCCTTTCCGGCCACGGTGGGGCTGACGGTGCTGGCTTCGCCCATTATGAACCTGCTTTTCTCCGGGGATAACACGGAGGCGGCCAATATGATGATGGTAGGATCCACAGCAGTGCTGTTCTATTCCCTTTCCACCATCACCAACTCCATCCTCCAGGGCATTGGCAGCATCTGGATCCCGGTGAAAAACGCGCTGATCTCTCTGGCGCTTCACATTGGGCTTTTGGCGCTGCTGCTGTGGGCGTTCCACCTGGACATCTACGGCGTGGTGTACGCCAACATGTTCTTTGCCCTATGCATGTGCATTTTGAACAACTTGAGCATCAAACGGATCCTTCACTACCGGCAGGAGATGCTGAAGAGCTTTGCGGCGCCGCTGTTCTCCTCTGTGGTCATGGGCCTATTTGCGTTTCTCAGCTACCGGCTGGTGTTCCAACTGACAGCCCGGAACTGGTTGGGCATTTTGGTGGCAATGGTCATTGCCGTGGCGGTGTACGGTGTGCTGCTGCTTCTCACCAAAGGACTGGACGAGGTGGATCTGATGAGTGTGCCAAAGGGGCGCTCTCTGATCGGGCTGGCCCAAAAGCTCCATCTGCTCCGGTAAAAAAGGTTTGGTTCCGGCCAAATGAGCCCGGTAAAATGGCCGTTTCTGGCCTCCGGGTTTGATTAAAATTGAAAAAAATGACAGATACTATACGGGAAGGAGTATGCCATGCAAAAAATATAGTATCTGTTTTTTTATGATCGTGTTTTGTTTTTCCTTTCTGGCTCTCAGCTATCAGGATCCGGAGACGCCGGAGGAGAGCCAGGAGGAGTTGCACCATTACCTGGAGTCCATAACAAGTTGACGAACCGGGAAGCGGAGTGGTAAAATGCCCTTACAGAAAACAGGAGGAAACCATCCATGGACAGGGTTCTGGTCATTGGCGGCGGGGCCGCCGGTTTGATGGCTGCCATTTACGCGGCGGAGGCGGGGGCTTTTGTGACCCTCTGGGAAGGAGGGGAGGAGCCGGGGAAAAAGCTTTTGGCCACCGGCAACGGCCGGTGCAATTTCACCAACCTTTCCCTGAGGACGGCCCAGTTTCGGACCGGGCACCCCTCCCTCCTAAAGCCCATTCTCTCCACCTTCTCCCCGGAGGATGCCATGGCGTTTTTCCGGCAGCTGGGGGTGGAAGTCCAGGTCCGGAACGGCTATGTCTACCCCCGCAGCGGCCAGGCAGTCTCCATCCGGGACGCCCTGGTGTGGCGGGTCCGGGAACTTTCCGTGCAGGTGGAGTGCGGTCGGAAGGCGGAGGCCATCCGCCGGATAAACCGAGGTTTTCAGGTACAGGCCGGGTCCCGCCGGATGACGGCGGCGGCGGTGGTGCTGGCCGCCGGGGGAAAGGCGGCGCCTGCCACCGGCTCCGACGGCAGCGGCTACCGGTTGGCCGGATCCCTGGGCCACTCCTTGGAGAGGGTGACGCCTGCCCTGGTTCCCCTTACCGCCAAAGGCTTTCCCTTCCGGAAGGCGGCGGGGGTTCGGACTCAGGCCCGGGTCTGCCTGCTGGTCCAGGACCAGTTTCAGGCGGCGGATACGGGAGAAGTGCAGCTGACAGAGTTTGGCGTCTCTGGGATTCCTGCTTTTCAGGTAAGCCGCTTTGCCTCCCGGGCGCTGGCGGAGGGGAAGCGGACGGAACTGCGGCTGGACTTTTTCCCGGAGGAGACGGAGGAAACACTGCGGACCCAGTGGCGGCAGCGGCGGCAGGCACACCCATCCTGGCGCAGCGGAGATTTCTTAAACGGCCTCCTGCCCCGGAAGCTGGCGGAAACCCTGCTTTCCTGCGCAGGCATCTCCCTGGAGGATACCTGGGAGCAGGTTTCGGAGAAGAAGCTGGAGCGGCTGCTGGCGCTGTGCAAAGGGCTTCCGGCGGAGGTCACCGGCACCAAGGGCTTTGGGGCCGCCCAGGCCTGCGCTGGAGGCGTACCCCTGGCGGAGGTGGACGAGTCTCTGGAATCCCGGCTGGCCCCGGGGGTCTTTTTGGCCGGGGAACTTTTGGATGTGGACGGCATCTGCGGCGGCTACAACCTGCACTGGGCCTGGACCAGCGGGCGTCTGGCAGGCCGGGGAGCCGCCCGGGCATGTGGTGCGATAAGCCCGAAGGGCGGCCGCCGTGCTTACACGAGCGGGCAGGCGCAATTTCATACATAGAAAGCGAATGAGATATGATACTGGTGACAAACATCAAGCTGCCGGTGGAGCACCGGCGGGAAGATTTGCTGCGGGCAGTGCGGCGGGAGGGAATCTCCTGCCGGGAGGACCAGCTCTCCATCCGAAAGCTGTCCCTGGACGCCCGGAAGCGGGAGGAACTCCACTATGTATATACGGTGGAGGTCCGGCTGCCGGACGAGGAAGATGTCCTGCGCCGGTGCCGCAGCCACAAGGTGAGCCGGGGAACAGAGCGGCGTTACCAGACGCCGGAACATGGAACTACGCCCATGGGGGAACGGCCGGTGGTGGTGGGCGCCGGGCCGGCAGGCTTGTTTGCCGCCCTGCTGCTGGCCCGGGAAGGATACCGGCCCCTGGTGTTGGAGCGGGGAGCGCCGGTGGAAGAGCGGAGCCGGGACGTGGAGGCCTTCTGGGCCGGGGGACCTTTAAAAGAAAACTCCAACGTCCAGTTTGGAGAAGGCGGCGCCGGCACTTTTTCAGACGGAAAACTGAACACTCAGGTCAAAGATAGCAGCGGCCGGATCTTCCGGGTTCTCACAGGGTTTGTGGAGGCGGGGGCGGATCCCTTCATCCTATACTGGAACAAGCCCCATATTGGAACGGATGTGCTGCGGCAGGTGGTGCGGCGCCTCCGGGAGCAGATTCTGGAGGCGGGCGGGGAAATCTGGTTTCACGCCCAGGTGACGGACTTTCGGATAGAAGAGGGCGCACTGCGGTCTGTGACGGTGCAAAAAGGCGGGGAGACCTGCCGGGTGCCGGTGGAGGCGCTGATTCTGGCGGTGGGCCACAGCGCCCGGGATACCTTTTCCCGCCTGGCGGAGCGGGGCGTGCCCATGCGGGCCAAGGATTTTGCGGTGGGCCTGCGGGTGGAACACCTTCAGGAGATGATCCAGCTGGCCCAGTACGGCACTAAGGACCGGCGGTATCTGCCGGTGGCAGATTACAAACTCACCGCCCAGACCCCGGAGGGGCGGGGCGTCTATTCCTTCTGCATGTGCCCCGGCGGCCAGGTGGTCAACGCCTCCTCGGAGTCCGGGCGGCTGGCAATAAACGGTATGAGCCGGGCGGCCCGGGACGGCCGCAACGCCAACGCGGCTCTGATTGTCATGGTGCGCCGGGATGACTTTCCCGGGGAAGGACCCCTGGCGGGAATCGCCTTTCAGCGGCGGCTGGAGGAGGCCGCCTTTCAGGCCGGAGCGGGAAAGATTCCGGTGCAGTTGTTACGGGATTTTCGGGAAAACCGGCGGTCTGCGTCCCTAGGGGCGGTGGAGCCGGATCTGTGCGGCGGCTGGCAGTTTGGCAACCTGCGGCAGGTGCTGCCGGAACATCTCTCCGGCTGCCTGCTCTCGGCCATGGAGCAATTTGGTCAAAGAATCCCCGGCTTTGACCGGCCGGACGCGGTGCTCTCCGGGGTGGAGAGCCGCACTTCCTCACCGGTGCGGGTGGAGCGGGATGAGAGATTGGAAAGCCCCATCCGGGGGCTGTTTCCCTGTGGGGAGGGCGCCGGTTTTGCCGGCGGTATTACCTCTGCGGCGGCAGACGGCCTGCGGGTGGCGGGGGAGATTATCAGGAGGTATCGTCCATGGACATGAAGGATATAGAGCGGATCAACGAACTTTACCGGAAAAAGAAAGCCGGCACTTTGACGCCGGAAGAGGAGAAGGAGCAGGCGAAGCTTCGGATGGAGTATATCCACGCGGTTCGGGAGAATTTGCGGGGGACGCTGAACAACACCAAGATCCAGTACCCGGACGGCCGGGTGGTGGATCTGGGGGAGAAATACGGCCACAAGGGAAAGACGCATTAGAGAGAAAGAGGCATTAAGGCGGCAAGCGGAAAGGAGAAAATGAGATGGCGGAGGAGCAGCAGAACAGGCCGGGAACGGCCGCCGCGCCAGGCGTCGGGCAGGAAGCGATACAGGCGGAAAAACAGGAGATCCGGAAGCGGTGCCGGGCGCTCCGAAACGCCATGACCGGGGAGGAGCGGGAGCGGGCCTCCCGGCAGATGGCGGAGGCAGTCCTTGCCAGTGAGGCATACCAAAAAGCGCCGGTGATTCTGGCCTACATAGACGCCAAGAACGAGATTTCTCCTGCCGCTATCCTGGAGGATGCCTGGCGGCAGAACAAAACGGTGGCGGTGCCCCGGGTCCACGGGAAGACCATGGATTTCTACCAGATTCAGAGTTTTGAGGATCTGGAGCCGGGGGCCTTTGGTATCCGGGAACCCCGGGAGAGCTGCCCGCTGGTGGAGATCTCCCGGGGACTGATGCTGGCCCCGGGGGTGGCCTTTGACGGCACCGGCCGCAGGGTAGGTTACGGCGGCGGTTTCTACGACCGGTATCTGGCGTTCCATCCGCAGCTGACCGTTTGGGGCCTGGCTTTCTCCTGTCAGGTGCTTCCACAGGTCCCGGCGGAGGAAACGGACCGGCGGATGGACCAGGTGGTGACGGAGGAAGGGTTTCAGAGCATTCATTAAGGGAAGGAGGTCAATATGGCAGTCACTGTTTCTGATCTTTTGTCTCTTCCGCTCCTTCGAGAAGGACAAATTGTAGCCGGTGTGGGTGGACTGACCAAGCAAGTCCGTGCTGTATCCTTTTCCGATTATCCTATTATTTTTAGCGAGGAAGAATATAAACTCACATCAGAAGGAGATCTATATATTTGCAGCTACTATTTGTTTCAAGAGGATAAAGAAAAGCTTTATAATCGAATCCGTTTTTACACAAAAACAAAAAGCAGTTGTTTTATCATTTCCATTAGCGAACAAGTGGACCTTCCGGCTGACAGCATTGCTTTAGCTAACGAAAATAATTATCCAATTGTATTGATTTCAGATAAAATTCCATATACTGCAATTATCCGCACAATTTCAGAGGCTATCTTTTTGGATGAAACCTCCTACGCCTTGGAAAAAAAAGTAGATTCTCTCCTGTATGACAATCTGTCCCTCGAGGAGGAATCTGCTCTTGCCAAGCATTTCTACACCTCTGTGGCCCCATATTATCTAACGGCCTTTTTTTCACTAGAGGAGGCTGTTGGGATCAGCCGACTGGGAGATGTACAGAAAGAACTGACCTTTCGGTTCAGCAACCGGGAATTTACCTTATGCCGATATAAGAAGCAGCTATGTCTTCTCGTTATTCCCATAGAGATGGAAAAGGACTTTACTTCGGTAAAAAAATTGCTCCGTGTTAGTCTGGAGTATCTGGGCATTCCCTATTATCTTGGCATCAGCGGCTTACATCGAAACTGGTCTGAATTTTCCGCGGCTCTGCGTGAGAGTTATAAAAGCTGCCGCATCGGTCTGTATCAGCGTCGGAGCGTTACGGAATTCGGACAGGTTCCCTTGGCAGACATGCTGTATGACCTGCGCCACAGCGCCGCACTGATCTGCTTCTGTCAAGAAACCCTACGTCCATTATGGGATTATAAACGCCGTCACAATATTGATCTTGTGGAAACCCTTCGAGTGTTTTTCCGCAATGACGGTAGCTACAAGCAAACTGCAGTTGACCTGTTTCTGCATGAAAACACGGTACGCTTCCGGGTCGATAAAGCTAAAAGTCTGTTGGGAATGGAGAAAGATTCCTGCCGATTTATTAAGGAGGTATCTCTGGCAATCGACTGTCTTCTCTTTTTGAAAGAGAAATAAATTCTTTCTCAATCTATAACTTAAAAAA
>CAZDOQ010000057.1:0-9830 GCA_964507035.1 uncultured Lachnospiraceae bacterium
GTGTGAGAAACTGCTTGTGTTTCCAAACGGTTTGTGCTATAATACCCTATGTATGACCATTAGGAGGAACGGACATGGCGGTGTTGCGGATTGTTTTGACTGTGTTGCTGGTAGCGGTCTGTGTGATTATGACGGTGGTAATCTTGTCCCAGGAAGGGAAATCTTCTGGTCTCAGCGGCTCCATTGCCGGAGGCTCCACGGAGACCTATGTGGCCCAGAACCGGGGTCGGACCCCGGAAGGGAAGATGGAGAAGTGGACCAAGATCTTGATTGCCGCTTTTCTGATACTGGCACTGGTACTGAACATTTTGAACTGAGCGATGAGAAAAGAGCCCATGGTTTACAGACAAGAATAAACCATGGGCTCTTTTCCATGCCCCGGCGGTGTGCGCCCGGCGGGTATGGCACCCAAAGGGCATGCCGTTCTCAACGCAGAGATTCGTAAATGCCAGAATATAACAACGACAGGAGATCATGGATAAGAAAAGACAGGAAGAACGGAAAAAACAGATAGAAGAATTAATCCGCCATCCGGATTACCGCCCCATGAAGCGGAAGGAACTGGCGGTGCTGCTGAGGGTCTCCAAAGAGAAGCGGGAGGAACTGCAGCAGGTGTTGGACGAACTGGTGGCGGAGGGCCGGTTGGGGCTTTCCAAGCGGGGCAAATACGGCGTCCCGGAGGCGGTGGCTCTCACCGGCGTCTTCTGCGCCACCGCCCAGGGCTACGGCTTTGTCACCGTGGAAGGCCGGACAGAGGACTTGTATATTCCGGAGAAGGCGGTGGGGGGAACCCTCCACGGGGACCGGGTTCAGGTGGTGCCGGAGAAAGCAGGCCGGGGCCACCGGCAGGAGGGCCGGATTGTCCGGGTGGTGGAGCGGAACACCTCCACGGTGGTGGGACTGTACCGGAAGCGGAAAAACGGCGGCGTGCTAATCCCGGACAATCAGAAACTTCCCCGGGAGGTCTGGATTCCCAAGGGAAAGGCCCACAGCGCCCGGGACGGTCAGAAAGTAGCGGCGGAACTCACCGGCTTTGGGCATCCGGTCCACGGGCTGGAAGGGCGGATCACAGAGATTTTGGGCCGCCCCTCCGCGCCGGGGGTGGACGTACTCTCCATTCTCTGCTCCCTGGGGATCCAGGAGGAGTTTCCGGCGGAGGCTCTGGCTCAGGCGGAGGCGGAACCGGACGCGGTGAACGCGGCGGCCTTCCCGGACCGGCTGGATTTGCGGCAGATGCAGATGGTGACCATAGACGGGGAGGACTCCAAGGATCTGGACGACGCGGTGAGCCTGGAACGGGCCGGGGACGGATACCGGCTGGGGGTCCACATTGCGGATGTGAGCCATTACGTGCCGGAGGGTTCTCCCCTGGACCGGGAGGCCCTGGAGCGGGGCGCCAGCGTCTATGTGGCGGACCGGGTGGTGCCTATGCTGCCCCGTAAGCTTTCCAACGGCATCTGCTCCCTCAATGAGGGGGAGGACCGGCTGGCCCTGTCCTGCCTCATGGACCTGGATGCCCGGGGCTGTATCACCGGCCACCAGATCCGGGAAACGCTGATCCGGGTGGACCGGCGGATGACCTACACCGCCGTAAACGCAGTGCTCTTGGGAGATCCGGAGGCAGAGGAGGCCTACGGGGAACTGGCGGACTTGTTCCGGCTGTTGGAGGAACTTTCGGAAAAACTCCGGGCCAGAAGGCGGAAACGGGGATCAGTGGACTTTGACTTGCCGGAGACCAAAATTCTTCTGGACGATCGGGGCAATCCGCTGGAAATCCGGCCCTACCCCCGGAACCGGGCCACAGACCTGATTGAGGACTTTATGCTGGCGGCCAATGAGGCGGTGGCGGAGGAGGCCTACTGGCAGGAGCTGCCCTTTGTGTACCGGGTCCACCCGGAGCCGGATCCGGAGAAGATCCAGGAACTGTCCGGGATTCTGCGGACCCTGGGGGAAAAGACCCGGCTGTCCCGGGGCAAGGTTCACCCTAAGGATATCCAGCAGCTTTTGGCCCGATTGGAGGATTTCCCGGAAGAAGCCTTTGTGAGCCGCCTAGTTCTGCGCTCTATGCAGCAAGCCAGGTATAGCCCGGAGTGTGCCGGCCATTTTGGCCTGGCTGCTCCCTACTACTGCCACTTTACCTCCCCCATCCGCCGGTATCCGGACCTGCAGATTCACCGGATTCTGAAAGAAAATCTCCGGGGCGCTCTTGACCCGGAGCGCCGGGGGCATTATCATAATATCTTGACAGAGGCGGCGGACCAGTCCTCCAGGCGGGAGCGGCGGGCTGTGGAGGCCGAGCGGGCGGTGGCCAAGAGGAAGATGGCTCAGTTCATGGAGAGCCGCTTGGGAGAAGTGTATCAGGGCCTCATCTCCGGGGTGACCCGGTGGGGCTTTTATGTGGAACTGCCCAGCACGGTGGAAGGCCTGGTGCCGGTGAGCCGGATTCCCGGAGATTACTACCGGCTGGATGAGAAGCAGCACTGTCTGGTGGGCGAGCGGACCGGCCGGACTTACCGGCTGGGGCAGCCGGTTTGGGTTTCCGTGGCTGCCGTGGACCGGGAGCGGGACACCATTGATTTTGCATTGGAAGAGCAGGTGTGATTATGGGGAAGGAAAGCATCAAACTCATTGCCAACAATAAGAAGGCGTATCACGACTATTTTATAGAGGAGACCTATGAGGCGGGGATCGCCCTGGCCGGGACGGAAGTGAAATCTCTCCGGATGGGCAAGTGCAGCCTCAAGGAGTCCTTCATCAAGGAAAGCAAGGGGGAGCTGTTCATCTATGGGATGCACATCAGCCCCTATGAGAAGGGCAACATCTTCAACAAGGACCCGCTTCGGGTCCGGAAACTGCTGCTCCACCGGTATGAGATCCACAAGCTCATGGGCAAGGTTTCCGCCAAGGGCTACACCATTGTGCCGCTCCAGGTCTATTTTAAAGGCAGCCTGGTGAAGGTGCAGATTGGTCTGGCCAAGGGCAAAAAGCTGTATGACAAGCGGGAGGCCATGTCCAAGAAAGATCTGAAGCGGGAGACCGAGCGGGAATTTAAGATGAACGTCCGCGCATAAAAGAAAAGCACCTGGCTCATCCTAAGGGAGAGATTCCCTGGGAGAAATGTGCTTTTTATATAGAGGAAAACCTGTTCCTGATTCTGGAACTGGCGGTGGACGGGCTGCGGCTGTGGTGGTGTTCCAGGTGGGAAGCCGCCTATTTGGCTGATTTTTCGGGTCGCGCGTAGAACCGTCCCCTATGGGAAAAACTGAGTTTGGATGCCGCCTGGCGGCCTACCTCATTGAACTTTTGGGGTTGTTTGGGGCGGAGAAGGCCGCATTTCAGCTCCGGAAGCTGATAGGCCTTCTCATTGCGGTGGCGTGGGTCATAATTTTTCAAAAGTAAGGCTTGTAAAAGCCGTCATGATTTTGTAAAATATTTGTAGGCAGAAAAGATTCCGGCCTCCCGGAGACAGGAGGCGGTATCCATGAGAAAAACAGGCAAGATCCAATGGTGGAAGCAGGGGGCAAGCGTGCTGCTGGTGCTGATGGCGGGCATTCTCTATAGTTGTAGCCGCCAGAGCGCTGGGGAGGAACTGGGACTGTGGGAGGAGACGGCGTCCGGTCCGGCGGACGGTTCCACGGTCCAGACGGAATCCGCATCCCCTGCCTTCCTTTATGTACATGTGTGCGGGGCGGTCAAGGTCCCCGGCGTGTATGCGCTGGCCGCCGGAAGCCGGTATCAGGACGCAGTGGAGGCGGCGGGCGGCTTCCGGGAGGATGCGGAGGAAACTTTCCTGAACCTGGCTTCCCCGCTGACAGACGGGGAGCAGCTGGTGGTACCCACCGTGGAGGAGGCGGCCAGCCGGGAAGCCTCCCGGGCCCAGGCGGAACAGGAGGACGGCCGGGTGGACCTGAACCAGGCCGGAAAAGAGGAACTCATGACGCTGCCGGGAATCGGAGAGGTGAAAGCGGAGGCCATTCTTGCCTACCGGGAAGAGCACGGCCCCTTCTCCACTGTGGAGGAGTTGATGCAGGTCTCGGGGATCAAGGAGAACACCTTTGCCCAGATCAAAGAGAGGATTAAAGTGGGGATAAGCAATGGCGAATAAAATTTTGGTGGTGGACGATGAGCAGCTGATCGTCAAGGGAATCCGGTTCAGTCTGGAGCAGGACGGTTTTCAGGTGGACTGCGCCTACGACGGGGGAGAGGCCCTGGAAAAAGCCCGGCAGACCGAGTATGATGCGGTGCTGCTGGATCTGATGCTGCCGGTGATGGACGGCCTGGAGGTGTGCCGGCAGATCCGGGAGTTTTCCGACATGCCCATCCTTATGCTCACCGCCAAGAGCGACGATATGGATAAGATCATGGGGCTGGAGTACGGAGCGGACGACTATATCACCAAGCCCTTCAACATCCTGGAGGTGAAAGCCCGGATCAAGGCCATTATCCGGCGCAACTCCAAAAACTGGCAGAAGGAGAACGGGAACAAGAAGATTGTGGTGGGGGACCTGGAGATGGATGTGGACAGCCGCCGGGCGTTCGCCAAGGAAAAAGAGATCAACCTGACCGCCAAGGAGTTTGACCTGCTGGAACTGCTGCTGACCCATCCGGGAAAGGTGTACAGCCGGGAACAGCTGTTAAATACTGTGTGGGGAGCAGATTATCCGGGGGATGTGCGGACCGTAGACGTGCACGTGCGGCGGCTGCGGGAGAAGGTGGAGGAAAATCCCAGCGATCCCCATTACGTCTATACAAAGTGGGGTGTTGGCTATTTCTACAAAAACTAAGCAGAGAAAAAAACGGCCCGCCAGCATGCGGGTCTATCTCTTTTTTATCCTGTCCGCCATCTTTCTGATCTCCCTGGCAGCCGCCTGCATACTGCTGGTTTCCTCGGCCAACGAAAGCCAGGTGGAGGCCCGCACCAACGAGATGAAGAGTCAGGCGCTGATTTTAGCCAATCAGTTGGCGGAGAGCAATTATCTGGAGGAATCCAACAACTACACCTTGGATCTTTTGATCCAGCAGGCGGCGGATATGTGGAACGGACGGGTTCTGATCATCAACAGCTTCTACCAGGTGGTCAACGATACCTACGTGTCCGGCGAGGGAAAATACAATATCTCGGAACTGGTTATGCGGGGCATGGGCGGTCAGAGCCTCAGCATCTACGACCCGGACAAGCAGTACATTGAATTTGTGCAGCCCATTGTGGTCCGGGAGACAGAGGAAACCGGCACAGCGTCGGACGCTTCCAGCGCTTCCACCCGGGTTGTGGGGGTGATTTTGGCGATGGTGGACGCCACGCCCATTCAGGTGCCGGTGCGGGATCTGCAGGAGAAAGCCATGCTGATCCTTTTGATTGCCGCCTGTATTGTTCTGCCGCTGAATCTGATCTTTTCCGGCTTTCTGGTCCGGCCCCTGAAACGGCTGTCCCAGGAGATTGAGCGGGTGACAGAGGGCAATTTGAGCAGTAAAGTAGGCGGCGGCAGCTACAAGGAGACCCGCCGGATTGGGGATGCCTTCAATCAGACCATGAACCGGCTGCAGGTGCTGGACCAATCCCGGCAGGACTTTGTGTCCAATGTGTCCCATGAACTGAAGACCCCCATCACCTCCATTCGGGTGCTGGCGGACTCTCTGATGAGCATGGGGGAGGCGCCGGTGGAGTTGTATCAGGAGTTTATGGAGGATATTTCCGCGGAGATCGACCGGGAGAGCAAGATCATAGACGACCTGCTGGAACTGGTCCGTCTGGACAAGAAAGCTCAGGCTTTGAACATTTCCCAGGTGAATATCAATGAGATGATGGAGCTGATGCTGAAACGGCTACGGCCCATTGCCCAGACCCGCAACGTTGAACTGCTGTTTGAAAGCTTCCGGCCCATCACCGCAGAGATCGATGAGGTGAAACTGTCCCTGGCCATCACCAACTTAGTGGAAAACGCCATCAAGTACAACCAGGATGCCGGGTGGGTGAAGGTTTCCCTCAACGCGGATTACAAGTATTTTTACGTGAAGGTGTCCGATTCCGGCTGCGGGATCCCGGAGGATGCCCTGGACCACATTTTTGAGCGGTTCTACCGGGTGGATAAGGCCCGGTCCCGGGAGACCGGCGGAACCGGCCTGGGCCTTTCCATTACCCAGAATATTGTGCAGCTCCACCACGGAGCCATCCGGGTGTACAGCAAGGAAGAGGAGGGCTCCACCTTTGTGGTGCGGGTGCCGTTGATCTATATCAAGGAGGAGCGATGAAGCGAGTAGGAATTTTTCTGTTGGCCCTCCTGCTGCTGGCCGGCTGTCGGGAGGCGGTCTCCGAGGATCAGCTGGGAGAGGGGGAAGTGCTGGTCTACTATGTGAACGCATCGGTGACCCGCCTGTCCGGAGATGTCCACCAATTGCGGGCAACCAGTCTGGAGGAACAGGTGGCGGAACTGTTTGCCGCCCTCCAGGAAAGCGGCCACGGGGAGACGGTGGCCGCGGTGCCGGAGACGCTGACCATGACCTCCGGCACCGTGGAGGACAACACCCTGAACCTGGAGTTGGAGGGGCCGTACTACGAACTGTCCACAGCCTCCCAGGTTATGTGCATGGCGGCGCTGACCCGGACTCTGACCCAGCTGGAGGGGATTGACTATCTGCGGATTTCCGTCGACGGCAGTCCGGTACAGCAAGACGGGAAGGAAGTGGGGATTCTCCGCTCCCGGATGTTCATGGACGATGTGGCGGACAATCCGGACTCCTTTGAGGAGGTGGAACTGGTGCTGTACTTTGCCAGCGAGGACGGCCGTCAGTTGGTGCGGACCACCCTCTCCGTAGGGTATCAGACCGGGGACTCTCTGGAGCGGATTGTGGTGGAGCAGCTGATCCGGGGTCCCCAGGAGTCCGGCGTCCGGGCCACGTTGCCCTCCACCAGCGGCCTGCTCAGCGTGACGGTCCGGGAGGGGATCTGTTATGTGAACTTTGACGATCATTTCATCAGCGATTTGGTCAGCGGCGGGTACGACTACATTCCGGTGTACTCCCTGGTCAACTCTCTGACGGAGTTGCCCACGGTGGATGCGGTGCAGCTGATGATCAATGGCAAGACGGATGTGAGTTATAGCGAAAATATTTCCTTTGCGGCGCCGCTGGTGCGCAACATGGAATATGTAGGAGGAGAGAGCAATTAGAAGACCCCTGTGTTGGGTCTTGGGGATCTGGATTGCAGTCGAACTTCTGCTCTGGCAGCTGGGATTCTTGGGCGCTCCGGCTGACCTGCTTGATCCATGGTTTCAGGATACCGCCTCCCGGGAGGTGGAGGCGGTGGGAACCGTGGACAGTTGTGAGATCACTTCTTATGGCGTAAAAATCATTCTGCGGGACACTTCTGTGCAGATAGACGGGCTGGCGGGAGAGCCCGGCTGTCTGCTGGTATATTTCCGTGAACCGGTGGAAGGAAAGATTGGCAATCGAATACGCGTGCGGGGAGAACTTTCCCCCTTTGAGAAGGCCGGGAATCCGGGGCAGTTTGACGCCTGGGAGTATTACCGGTCTAAAGGTGTTACCTATCAGCTGTGGGGAGACGATTGGGAGTGGGTCTCCCGGGATGTGGAGCTGCTTCGGGAATTTCTGGCGCAGGTGCGCTTACAGAGCATGGAAAACCTGCGGCAGGCAGCAGAGGGGGAGGATCTGGGAGTGCTGGCGGCGGTGTTTCTGGGGGATACCTCGGAACTGCCGGAGGAGACCCGGGCCCTGTACCAGGCGGGAGGCATCTCCCACATTTTAGCGGTCAGCGGCCTCCACGTCTCTTTGCTTGGCATGAGTTTGTTCCGGCTGCTTTGCCGCCTGCCTCTGCCCCGGCGCTTGCCGGAGGTCCTAAGCGGCCTAGTGATGGCAGGCTATGTGGTGGTCACCGGCGCATCCGTCTCCTCCCGGCGGGCTCTGATCCTCTTTTTGGCCATGCTGCTGGCCCGGAGCTTGGGCCGCTCCTACGACATGCTCTCGGCCCTGGGCCTGGCGGGAATCCTGATTCTGGCCAGCCAGCCCCTGGAGTTGTTTACAGCCAGCTTTCAGCTGTCCTTTGGGTCGGTGGCGGCCCTGGGACTGCTGATGCCGGAACTGACGGAGTGGCTGAAACCCAAGCGAAATTGGGAGAAAGCACTGGCATCCTCCCTCTGCGCGGTGATGGGAACGCTGCCCCTGGGAGCCTGGCACTTTTACCAGGTCTCCCTCTCCGGCATCTGGCTCAATCCGTTGGTGCTGCCCCTTGCCTCCCTGCTGCTTCTTTCCGCCACCCTGGCGGCGGTCCTCACTGGCCTTTCTCCGGCTTTGGGAAGCTTTTTTGCCGGCACTGGCCATTATATCTTGAAGTTGTACCGCTTCCTCTGCGAGACCGGCGGTTTTTCCATCACCGTGGGAAAACCAGCCGGATGGGAGTTGGCCCTGTATTACGGGGCGCTGGCTCTGTTGGTGCTGGGGGCCCGCTGCTGGAGAAAACGGCGGGAGACGGAGGCGGAAGAGCGGAAAGACCGGGAAGGACGGAAAAACCGGCCGGTCCGGTTTCTGGCTGGCCGCTGGGCGGTGCTGATGATCTGTGTGGCCGTGGGATTTCTCAGTCAGTTTCCTCTGCCCGCCCGGAACCTGACGGTGGTGAGTCTGGATGTGGGTCAGGGGGACTGTACCTTTTTTAAACTCCCCGGCGGGGAGGCCTGGCTGGTGGACGGCGGCAGCTCGGATGTGGAGCAGGTGGGAAAGTGGAGGATTCTTCCCTTCCTTCAGTGGGAAGGAATCCGGAGGCTGGAGGGCGTGGTGTTAAGCCACAGTGATGCGGACCATGTCAATGGAATTTTGGAGCTGCTGGAGGGAGATCTGATTCCGGTGGGCTGCCTGATTCTTCCCCGGGCCACCGCAGGCCAGGAAGGTTGGGAGGCGCTGCGGCAGGCGGCGGAGCGCCGGAATACCCCGGTGTATACCATGGAAGCAGGGGAGGCCTTTGTCAGAGGAGAAGTGACGTTCACCTGCTTGTATCCCCAGGCAGTAGCGGAAGGGGAGGACGCCAACAGCCATTCCCTGACGCTTCTGGTGGAGTGGGGGGCGTTTTCCGGCCTGTTCCCTGGGGATCTGGGGACAGAGCAGGAACTGCGGTTTCAGGAGCAGTGGCGGCCTGTGAGCCTGCTCAAGGTGGGACACCACGGCTCCCGGAATTCCTCCGGAACCGCCTTCCTGGAAGCCCTCACTCCCCGGGCGGTGGTGATCTCCTGCGGGGCCGGCAACTCCTACGGGCATCCCCATCTGGAGACCCTTGCGCGGCTGGAGGAGGCGGGCAGCCGGGTATACCGGACAGACCGGCAGGGGGCAGTCCGGTTTCTGGTGCGAGACGGGGCCATGACTGTGGAGACTTTCCGGTAGAAAGGGCGTTAAGCGCAAGAAAGAACGTCCAGAAAGGATGTCAAGCGCAAGAAAAAAGCCGGACGGTGGAACCAGGTGGCGGCTGTGCCGGAATCAGTAGAGGACGTAGGGGTGGAAGGACTCCAGGCCCTTCATTTTCAGTTCCACCAACAGCGGCACCCAGTCGTGAACCAGTTCCAGAACCTGGGAAAATCGGGGAATGGTCTCCTGGGACTGGCCTGGCCCAGGGTCAGATTTTTTAACTGGACCCAGGTCATCTCTTCAACCTTGCCGGAAACGCCGCTGCGGATCCCAGGAAATTTTGAAAAAGAACTTGCAATCTCCAGGACACCGTGCTATAGTATTAAAACGTGCGGGAATGCTGGAATTGGCAGACAGGCATGACTAAGGATCATGTGGTCTACGACCGTGAGGGTTCAAGTCCCTTTTCCCGCAGGCTTTTGAAA
>CAZDOQ010000058.1:0-9697 GCA_964507035.1 uncultured Lachnospiraceae bacterium
TTGACCGCCTTCTTTTTGGCCGGAGCGTTCTGCTTCACCGGCTTGGCCTGGGCCGCTGGCTCCTGGGCCGGGGGATTCTGCCTGACGGCCTCCTGCTCCGCCCGCAGGTTCTTGGCCGCGGTGGAGAGCATTAGCTTGATCCGGTTTAGCTGGTTCACCTCGCTGGCACCCGGGTCATAGTCCACGGCAATGATGTTGGAGTCCGGAAAACTGCGCCGCAGCTCTTTGATGACGCCCTTGCCCACCACATGGTTGGGCAGGCAGGCGAAAGGCTGGGTGCAGACAATGTTCTTGGCCCCGCTGTGGATCAGCTCAATCATCTCGCCGGTGAGGAACCATCCCTCCCCGGACTGGTTGCCGGTGGACACAAAGGGCTCCGCGTACTTGGCCAGCTGTTCGATCTTGGCCGGAGGGGTAAAACGCTTGCTGGCATTGAAAGCCTTCACCGCCGGCTTCCGCAGGTGCTCCAGGAACCGGATACCCAGGATGCCGGTGTAGGCGGTGGATTTCTTGCCGCCCAGGTACTTGGCCTTGAAGCTGCTGTTGTAGAAGCAATAGGAGAGGAAGTCCATCAGGTCCGGCATCACCGCCTCGGCCCCTTCCCGCTCCAGCAGGTCCACCAGGTGGTTGTTGGCCAGGGGCAGAAATTTCACCAGGATCTCTCCCACAATGCCCACCCGGGGCTTCTTCATGTCCTCGTGGATGGGGAACTCGTCGAATTCCCGGATCACATTCCGCACGTTTTGTTTAAACTCCTTCATGCCCCAGCCCGGCTTGGTCAGGGAGGCAATGAGGATCTTTTTCCACTTTTCATGGAGGGCGTTGGCAGAGCCAGGCTCCTTCTCATAGGGCCGCACCCGGTACAGCACCCGCATGAAGATATCCCCGTAGATCAGCGCCTGCATGGCCCGGATGACCATGGTGGGCGTGTAGTGGAAGCCGGAGTTGGTCTCCATGCCGTTGACGTTTAAGGAGATCACCGGAATGTGTCCCAGTCCCGCTTTCTCCAGGGCCCGGCGGATGAAAGCCAGGTAGTTGGAGGCCCGGCAGCCGCCGCCGGTCTGGGTGATGATGATGGCCAGCTTGTCGGTGTCGTACTTGCCGGAGTTGATGGCGTTCATCATCTGCCCCACCACGATCAAGGAGGGGAAGCAGGCGTCGTTGTTCACGTATTTGAGGCCTGTATCAATGGCGGCCCGGTCCCCGTTGTCCGGGATCACCAGGTTGTAGCCAAACTGATTCAAGGCCGGCTGCAGCAGGTCAAAGTGGATGGGAGACATCTGAGGGCACAGAATGGTGTACCCTTCGTCCCGCATCTGCTCTGTAAATTCCGCCCGGTGGTAGGCGGAGGAGACAATCTTCCGGGGCGTCGGATGCTCCGTGCGGATCCGCAGGGCGGACAGCAGGGAGCGGATCCGGATCCGGGCGGCCCCCAGATTGTTTACCTCGTCGATCTTCAGCACCGTGTAGATCTTGCCGGAGTGGGTCAGAATGTCGCTGACCTGGTCTGTGGTCACCGCATCCAGGCCGCAGCCAAAGGAGTTGAGTTGGATCAGATCCAGGTCCTCCCGGCCTTTCACAAACTGGGCTGCGGCGTAGAGCCGGGAGTGGTACATCCATTGATCGCTGACGATCAAGGGCCGCTCCAGGGTGGCCAGATGGGACACCGAGTCCTCCGTCAGCACTGCAATGCCGTAGGAGGCGATCATCTCCGGAATGCCGTGGTTGATCTCCGGATCCACATGGTAGGGACGGCCCGCCAGCACAATGCCGTGGCGGTGGTTTTCCTCCATCCAGGCCAGCACTTCCTCGCCCTTTTTCTGCAGGTCTGCCTTGACCGCCAGCAGCTCTTTCCAGGCCAGATGTCCGGCTTTTTTGACCTCCGAGGCGGGGATGGACCATTCCTCCTTGCAGATCTCCTCCAGCCGCTTCGGAGCGGTCTTCTCATCTGTCAGCGCCATAAACGGGTGGATGAACCGGATTCCGGGCTTCTTGATATCCTCCACATTGTTTTTGATGTTCTCCGGGTAGGAGACCACAATGGGGCAGTTGTAATGGTTGGTGGCCCCTTCCACCTCCATCCGCTCATAGTAGACGGAAGGATAGAAGATGGTCTGGATCCCCTCATTCAACAGCCACTGGACATGACCGTGGCTGATTTTAGCCGGATAGCATTCGGATTCACTGGGAATGGATTCCATGCCCAGCTCATAGATTTTTCTGGTGGAGTCGGGGGAGAGCACCACCCGGAAGCCCAGTTCTTTGAAGAACACCGCCCAGAAGGGGAAGTTCTCGTACATGTTCAGTACCCGGGGAATGCCGATGACGCCCCGGGGCGCTTCCTCCTCTGCCAGCGGTTCGTAGCCGAAGATCCGGTCGTATTTGTACTCAAACAGGTTGGGCACTTTCTCCGAGGCCCGCTCCTTGCCTAGTCCCTTCTCGCACCGGTTGCCGGTTATATAATGGCGTCCGCCGGGGAACCGGTTGATGGTCAGCAGGCAGTGGTTGGTGCAGCCTTTGCACCGGGTCAGGGAGGTGGTGAAGGAGAGTTTTAAAATCTCCTCTATGGGCAGCATGTGGGTCTGCTTTCCCTGGCCCCGCTCTCTGGCAATGAGGGCGGCGCCGAAGGCTCCCATGATACCGGCAATGTCCGGGCGGGTGGCCTTGCAGCCGGAGATCTTCTCAAAGCTTCGGAGCACCGCGTCATTGTAGAAGGTGCCGCCCTGGACCACCACGTTCTTGCCCAGGTCCTTGGGGTCTGTGATTTTAATTACTTTAAATAAAGCGTTCTTGATCACCGAGTAGGCCAGACCAGCGGAGATGTCCGAAACCGGAGCCCCCTCCTTCTGAGCCTGCTTCACGTTGGAGTTCATGAACACAGTACACCGGGTGCCCAGATCCGTGGGCTTCTGGGCAAACAAGGCCTCCTTGGCAAAGTCCTCCACCGCGTATCCCAGGGAGTTGGCAAAATTCTCAATGAAGGAACCGCACCCGGAGGAACAGGCTTCGTTGAGAAGAATGGTGTCAATGGTCTTGTTCCGGATCTTAATGCACTTCATATCCTGACCGCCAATGTCCAGAATGCAGTCCACGTCCGGGTCAAAGAAGGCGGCGGCATAGTAGTGGGCCACCGTCTCCACCTCCCCCTCGTCCAACATCAGGGCGGACTTGAGCAGCGCCTCCCCGTAGCCGGTGGAGCAGGAGTAGGCGATTTTGGCGTCCTCCGGCAGGCTGTCCCGGATCTCCTCCATGGCGTGGATGGTGGTGGTTAAGGGGCTTCCGTTGTTGTTGCTATAGAAGGAGTAGAGCAGGGTGCCGTCCTCCCCCACCAGAGCCAGCTTGGAGGTGGTGGAACCGGCGTCAATCCCCAGATAGCAGTTGCCGTGGTACTGGGAGAGATCGCCTCTCTTTACCTTATGTTGATTGTGCCGGTCCAAAAAGTTCCGGTACTCTTCCTCGTCCGCAAACAGCGGATCCATCCGCTTGATCTCCGCGTCCATCTGAATGCCGTTGGTCAGCCGGCCAATCATCTGGTCAATGGCCACCACGCCTTCCTGGTGGTTCATGGCGGCGCCGATGGAAGCGAACAGATGGGAGCGGTCCGGCGCAATCACCTGCTCGTCCGTCAGCCGCAGGGTCCGGATAAAAGCCGCCCGCAGCTCGGAGAGAAAGTGGAGAGGGCCCCCCAAAAAAGCTACGTTGCCCCGGATGGGCTTGCCGCAGGCCAGGCCGCTGATGGTCTGGTTTACCACCGCCTGGAAAATGGAGGCGGAGAGGTCCTCCCGGGTGGCCCCCTCATTGATCAGGGGCTGGATGTCGCTCTTGGCAAACACACCGCACCGGGCGGCAATGGGGTAGATGGCTTTGTAGTTCTTGGCGTACTCGTTGAGTCCGGAGGCGTCCGTCTGGAGCAGCGCTGCCATCTGGTCGATAAAAGAGCCGGTTCCGCCGGCACAGATGCCGTTCATCCGCTGGTCTACGCCGCCGGTGAAGTAGATGATCTTGGCGTCCTCCCCGCCCAGTTCAATGGCCACGTCTGTCTGGGGCGCGTAGTCCTGGAGGGAAGCGGCCACTGCCACCACTTCCTGGACAAAGGGCACTTCCAGATGTTTGGACAGGGTCAGGCCGCCGCTGCCGGTGATCACCGGGAGCAGGTCCACGGAACCTAAAGAGGCTTTGGCGCGCTTTAAGAGCTCTGCCAAAGTTTCCTGAATGTGGGCCAGATGCCTCTCATAATCGGAAAACAAGACTGTATTTTTTTCATCCAGCACCGCAATTTTCACGGTGGTGGAACCGATGTCAATGCCTAATGCATAACAAGGTGTCATGGGGTACCTCCTTTCATCTGTTTACCGTGATTCCCACGGCTCCCAGTTATATCTATGGATGTTCCATTAGACCATAAATTAAACCATAATACTTATAAACGTTTTTTCAAAAAAATACAAGTAAAAATTCCTAAAATAATTTTGAAAAGTAACAAAACCCAACAGCGAAAAAAACGCCGGGGGAAGAGGTTACTAAGAGGTTAAATTTTGGTAAATTCCCCCCGAAAGATTTGACAAAAGAGGAAAATCCACCTATAATATAGTGTAATTTTCCGGCAGGAGCCTGGAAAAGAGGGGGCGCAGACAAGAAAGTGGAAGGCGTTTCCGGCTATCTGTGTTAAGAAATGAGGGCGAATATGGACTTTATCAACAAGCTGGAACGGAAATTTGGGAGATTTGCCGTTCATAATGTGATGATCTATCTCATTGTTCTGCAGGCCATCGGATTCTTCCTGCAGCAGACCAACGTCTACGCACTCTATCTGGCCCTGGACCCGGCGGCGGTGCTCCACGGACAGATCTGGCGGCTTATTACCTTTCTGGCTATTCCCTCCAGCAGCAATATTTTCTGGTTTGCATTTTCTGCTTTCTGCTTTTTTACCATCGGGCGGCTCATGGAACAGCTGGTGGGAACGTTTCGGACCAATCTGTACCTCCTGGTAGGAATTGTGGGGATCATTGCAGGCGCTTTTATCGTCTATTTTTTCTACGGCAGCTTTTGGGCCGTGGTGGCTGCGGCCAGCGCCACTACAGACCTGTATCTGACCATGCTGCTGGCCATTGCCACCTTGGTGCCGGAGGCCCAGTTCAGCCTCTATGGCATCATTCCCATCAAGGCCAAATGGCTGGGGATTTTTTACGGCGTCATTCTGGTCTATCAGTTGATTCAGAACACTTGGCCGGGACGGATCATACTGGCCATGACCTTCTTAAACTTTGTGCTGTTTTTCTTCCTGTACCACAAACCAGCCAAACAGGCCAAACAGGCCAAACGCAAGGTGGTTTATCAGCATCAGGCTCACCGGAACTCCTCCGGTCCCCGGCACCGGTGCGCCGTCTGCGGCCGCACGGAGCTGGACGCCCCCGGTCTGGAATTTCGTTTCTGTTCCAAGTGTGAGGGAAACTATGAGTACTGCCAGGATCATCTGTACACCCACAAGCATGTGACGAAAGGAAACCAGTCATGAACCAAAAGAAGACAAAGATTATCTGTACCATGGGTCCCAACACCGAGAATTCGGAGATCCTGCGGCAGCTGATTCTGGAGGGGATGGATGTGGCCCGCTTCAATTTCTCCCACGGAACCCACGAGGAGCATCACCGGAAGCTGGAGATGCTGAAATCCCTCCGGGAGGAACTGGGAATCCCGGTGGCGGCCCTGTTGGACACCAAAGGCCCGGAGATCCGCACCGGACTTTTGGAAGACGGCAAGGCCGTCATCCTGGAACCGGGGGCCGCGTACACCTTGACCACCCGGGATATCATAGGAAATGAGAAAATCGGCCATATTACCTATGAGGGATTGCCGGAGGACGTGCAGGCGGGAGATTCCATTCTCATTGACGACGGCCTGATCCAGCTGACGGTCCAGAACGTGGACGGCCCGGATATCCTATGTTCCGTGGAAAACGGGGGACAGCTGGGGCAGCAGAAAGGAGTCAACGTCCCGGGGGTCAAGGTCCGGCTGCCGGATCTGACCCAGCAGGACCAGGAGGAAATCGCCTTTGGCATCCAGGAAGGGTTTGATTTCATTGCCGCCTCCTTTGTCCGGGGTGCCGGTTGCATTCATGCCATCCGCCGGATTTTAAACGCCTTTGACTCCAAGATCCAGATCATTGCCAAGATTGAGAACCGGGAGGGCGTGGACAATATAGACGAGATCCTGGACGCCTGCGACGGGATCATGGTGGCCCGGGGCGACATGGGCGTGGAGATTCCCCCGGAGGAGGTCCCTTATATTCAGAAGGAAATCATCCGGAAGTGCAACGAGGTCTCCAAGCCGGTGATCACCGCCACCCAGATGCTGGACTCCATGATCCGCAAGCCCCGGCCCACCCGAGCGGAGGTGGCGGACGTGGCCAACGCCATTTATGACGGCACCGATGTGCTGATGCTCTCCGGGGAGACCGCCGTGGGCAAATATCCGGTGGAGTCGGTGAAGATGATGGCCCAGATCGCCAAGAGCACGGAGGAGCACTTGGACCACAAGGCCTACCGCCAGCGGAAGCTGACCCGGCACAAGGCCAGCGTCACCAACGTTGTCTGCTATTCCTCCGTCTCAGCGGCCACCCAGCTGGAGGCCCGGATGATTCTGGCCCCCACCATGTCCGGCTTTACCACCCGGATGCTGTCCAAGTGGCGGCCGGCGGTGGCGGTGCTGGGCATGACCCCCAATGACCGGGTGCTCCGGCAGATGCAGCTGCTCTGGGGCGTCAAACCGGTGAAGATCCAGTGGGAATGTTCCACGGAGGACTTGATCCCGGCCTGTATCCGGGAGGCCAGGGAGAGCGGCCTGGTCCAGTCCGGGGACCGGGTGGTGATCACCGCCGGGGTCATCAACGAGTCCAAAGAGGAGAGCCGGGGTGTCAGTTCCACCAATATGATGCGGATCTTAGAAGTAGATTAAACAGCAGAGAGGAATAACGGTTATGGAAAAGAAACCTTTTGTGACCAAAGAACAGCTGGAGGAGATTGTGGCCCAGCACCCTACGCCCTTTCATCTGTATGATGAAAAGGGGATCCGGGAGAATGCCCGGCTGGTGCGGAAGGCCTTTGCCTGGAATCCAGGCTATAAAGAGTATTTTGCAGTGAAGGCCAACGCCAACCCGGCCATCTTGCAGATTTTTAAGGAGGAGGGCTGCGGCTGCGACTGCTCCTCCCTGACGGAGTTGATGCTCTCCAAAGCCTGCGGCATCACCGGGGAGAATATCATGTTCTCCTCCAACGACACCCCGGCGGAGGAGTTTGTCTACGCCCGGAAGCTGGGCGCCATTGTAAACCTGGACGATATCACCCACATTGACTTCCTGGAGCAAAACGGCGGGATTCCGGAGACTATTAGCTGCCGGTATAATCCCGGCGGCGTCTTTGAGTTTGGCAACGGCATCATGGACAACCCGGGGGATGCCAAGTACGGCATGACCACAGCGCAGATTTTTGAGGCTTTCCGGATTCTCAAAGAGAAGGGAGCCAGGAAGTTTGGCATCCATGCGTTTTTGGCCAGCAACACCGTGTCCAACGACTATTATCCCACCCTGGCCAAGAAGCTATTTGAACTGGCGGTGGCGCTGAAGGAGAAGACCGGCTCGGATATCCGGTTCATCAACCTGTCCGGCGGCGTGGGCATTCCCTACCGGCCGGATCAGGAGCCCAACGATATCTTAAAGATCGGCGAAGGGGTCCGGCAGGTGTATGAGGAGGTGCTGGTGCCGGCGGGACTGGGCCACGTGGCTCTGTACACGGAGATGGGCCGCTTCATGATGGGCCCTTACGGTTGCCTGGTCACCCGGGCCATCCATGAAAAGCACACCTACAAGGAGTACATTGGCGTGGACGCCTGTGCGGCCAATCTGATGCGTCCGGCCATGTACGGTGCGTACCACCATATCACCGTCATGGGCAAGGAAGATCAGCCCTGCGATCACAAGTATGATGTCACCGGCTGCCTCTGCGAGAACAACGACAAGTTTGCCGTGGACCGGATGCTGCCCAAGATCGACATGGAAGACCTGCTGGTGATTCATGACACCGGCGCCCACGGCTTCTCCATGGGCTACAATTACAACGGACGGCTCCGCTCGGCGGAGGTGCTTCTGAAGGAGGACGGCAGCACCCAGCTGATCCGCCGGGCCGAGACTCCTCATGATCTGTTTGCCACCCTGGATGTGACAGGCGTGCAGATCCCCTACGAGGATGTGGAGCACTGAAAAAAGAACCGATCAGCCAGGACAGAGTGGACAGTCTCCATTCTGTCCTGATTTCCTTCTGTCCGGAAAAGGCAAAAAGGTCTTGACGGAAACTATGGATGACGGTATAATAAGAATACTTCTATCACTGGTATTCACCGGTGTGTTTCCTATTTTTCTTGACCTGCGGATCATCTGGCGAAAGGTCCTGGTTTCCTGTTGACAATCTCCCGAAAGTATATTACTATAATTAAAGAGGCGAACATTCGTTCGTAGTGGAGGGTTATATGATTAGCGAAGAAAAGAGAAAAGCGCTAGAAAATGCGGTGGCGCAGATTGAAAAGACCTATGGTAAAGGATCGGTGATGAAGCTGGGGGATGAAAATTCCCATTTGAACGTGGAGGTGATTCCCACCGGTTCCCTGAGCCTGGATCTGGCTTTGGGCGTGGGCGGACTGCCCCGGGGCCGGGTGGTGGAAATCTACGGACCGGAGTCCAGCGGTAAGACCACCGTGGCCCTGCGGATGATTGCGGAAGCCCAGAAGCGGGACGGAATTGCCGGCTTCATAGACGCGGAGCATGCCCTGGACCCGGTTTACGCCAAAAATATTGGGGTGGATATAGACAATCTGTACATTTCCCAGCCGGATAACGGGGAGCAGGCCCTGGAGATCGCCGAGGCCATGGTCCGCTCCGGCGCCCTGGATATCATCGTGGTGGACTCGGTGGCGGCGCTGGTCCCCAAGATGGAGATTGACGGGGAGATGGGGGACACCCAGGTGGGACTTCAGGCCCGGCTCATGTCCAAGGCACTTCGGAAACTCACCGCGGTCATCTCCAAGTTCAACTGCATTGTGATCTTCATCAACCAGCTCCGGGAGAAGGTGGGCATGGCCTACGGGAATCCGGAGGTGACCACCGGCGGCCGGGCCTTGAAATTCTATTCCTCCGTCCGCCTGGAAGTGCGCCGGGGCGAGGCTTTAAAGCAAAACGGAGAGCAGATCGGCAGCCGGGCCCGGATTAAAGTGGTGAAAAACAAAGTGGCGCCGCCTTTTAGGGAGACGGAAGTGGATATCATTTTCGGCCAGGGCCTCTCCAGCGAGGGGGATATTCTGGACCTGGGAGCCAAGGTGGGTATTGTGGACAAAAGCGGATCCTGGTATGCCTATAACGGGGAAAAGATCGGCCAGGGCCGGGAGGCTGCCAAGCGCTTCCTGAGAGAAAATCCTGCTATTATGGAGGAAATTGAGGCCAAAGTGCGGGCCCATTTCAGCAAAAAAGAGGAAGAGAAGACCCAGGCGGCAGGAGCGGCGGCCAAAGCGGGGACCGTCCCCGGGCCGGAGCCGGAGGAGTGATCCCGGCGGATCTTGGTTGGACAGAGAGTCGGAGGCGGGGCTGAGGGCTGAATATTACTTGAGTTTCCGCGAATTGCAATAAAAAGATGGATATGTCTTCCCAAAGTAC
>CAZDOQ010000059.1:0-9506 GCA_964507035.1 uncultured Lachnospiraceae bacterium
GCGACTCCATTGCCTGCGGCGGCAACTGCGCCAGCTGCGCCGGCAGCGTGTTTGTGAAGAATAAGGAAGTGATCGAGCAGGCCAAGGCGGAAAAGGAGGATAAGGGAGAATGATTGGCGGACTGATTTTGTTGCTCATTGGAGCATCCCTGGTAAACAACGTTATCCTCAGCCAGTTCCTGGGTCTGTGTCCCTTCCTGGGCGTTTCCAAGAAGGTGGAGACGGCGGCCGGCATGGGCGTGGCCGTGGTGTTTGTTATCACCATTGCCTCGGCGGTGTGCAGCGCCATCTACCTGCTGCTCCTGAAACCTTTGGATCTGACGTATCTGAACACCATCGTGTTCATTCTGGTGATTGCGGCTCTGGTGCAGCTGGTGGAGATGATCTTAAAGAAGGTCATGCAGGCTCTGTACCGGGCCCTGGGCATCTACCTGCCCCTGATCACCACCAACTGCGCCGTGCTGGGCGTGGCCTTGCTGAATGTGCAGGACTATGGCACCTACAGCGGCGGCGCCATGATGATCTACTCTATTGTCAATGCCCTGGGTACCTCGGTGGGATTCCTCATTGCCATTGTGCTGATGGCAGGCGTCCGGGAGCGGATTCAGAACAACGATGTCACCAGCTCCTTCCGGGGCCAGCCCATTGTACTGGTGACGGCCGGCCTGATGGCCATTGCCTTCTGCGGCTTCGCCGGTGTGATTTGAGAAGGAGGGGACTTTAGATGGATGTGACAATGATTATACTGGCAGTGGTCGTGGTAGGCGGCGTGGGCCTGATCATTGGCCTGCTTCTGGGCGTGGCCGGAAACAAGTTTGCGGTGGAGACTGATGAGCGGGTGACCCTGGTCCGGGAACATCTGGCGGGGAGCAACTGCGGCGGCTGCGGCTATGCCGGGTGCGATGCCTGCGCGGAAGCCATGGTGGCCGGAAAGGCCGCCCCCAACGCCTGCGCTCCGGCCGGAGCGGAAAACGCCAAGGCCATCGGTGAGATCTTGGGAGTGGCCGTGGAGGCAGGAGAGCGGAAGGTGGCGTTTGTCCGCTGCTCCGGCACCTGTGACAAGACGGTGATGAAATCCCAGTATTTTGGCATTCAGGACTGCCAGAAGGCCTCCATGATGCCGGGCGCCACCGCCAAAGCCTGCGCTACCGGCTGTATGGGCCTGGGAAGCTGCGTGGCGGCCTGTAAGTTTGGGGCCATGCGGATTGTGGATGGCGTGGCCAAGGCAAACTCGGAGAAATGTACCGCCTGCGGCGCCTGCACCCGTGCCTGCCCGAATAATCTGATCACGCTGATCCCGGCCAGCGCCAAGCATATGGTCCGCTGCAGCAACCGGGAGAAGGGCAAAGCGGTGAAGGCCGTCTGCTCCGCCGGCTGTATTGGCTGCGGCATCTGCCAGAGGACCTGTGAGGTGGGAGCGGTGACCGTCATCAACAACGTGGCGGTGATCGATCCGGAAAAATGCACCAACTGCGGCAAGTGCGCGGCCAAGTGCCCGGTGAAGGTAATCAGCTAAAAAAGAGAAGAAAGTCCCCGGCAGCTTAGGCGGCCGGGGATTTTTGAGGAGGTTCATCTTGTCCGAGCATATCGAAATTTACGGGGCCCGGGAGAACAACCTGAAGCAGGTGTCTCTGAAGATCCCCAAGAAACAGATCACGGTGTTTACCGGGGTTTCCGGCTCCGGAAAGTCCTCCCTGTGTCTGGACACCATTGCCGCCGAGTCCCGGCGGGAACTGAACGAGACTTTCCCTAGCTTTGTCCAGCAATATCTGCCCAAGTATGGGCAGCCCAAGGTGGAGCGGATTGAGAACCTGCCGGTGACCATTGTCATTGACCAGAAAAAACCGGCGGCGGGCAACCGGTCCACCGTGGGGACCTACACGGATATCTACTCCCTGCTGCGGCTTTTGTACTCACGGGTGGGACAGCCCTTTGTGGGATATTCCGACAGCTTTTCCTTCAATCATCCGGCGGGCAAGTGCCCCCGGTGCGACGGCCTGGGGGTGGTGACGGAACTGGACATCCACAAGCTGGTGGATTTTGACAAGTGCCTCAATGACGAGGCTGTGATCCGCTTTCCCACTTTTACCACCGGGGCCTGGCGGTGGAAGCGGTACGCCTACAGCGGTCTGTTTGACCTGAATAAAAAAATCCGGGATTACTCCAAGGAGGAATTGGACTTATTTCTCTACTCCCCCCAGATCCGGCTGAAGAATCCGCCGTCCAACTGGCCCAAGTCCGCCAAGTTTGAGGGGCTCTATCCCCGGATGTACCGGAGTATTATTACCACCAAGGAGGGCAAGCGGCAGCAGAAGGTGCTGGATACCATGGTCTCCACCTTTGTGTGCCCGGAGTGCGGCGGCTCCCGGGTCAACGAGCGGGTGCGCAGCTGCAAGATTCAGGAAAAGAACATTGCGGACGTGGTGGAAATGCCCATTCCGGAGGCCCTGGCCTTTGTGGAGGGAATTCAGGATCCCCTGGCCCGGGAAATCCGCCGGGAACTGTTAAAGCGGCTGGGGGCTCTGGAGGACATTGGGCTGGGATATCTTTCCCTAAGCCGGGGCACCGGCACCCTCTCCGGCGGGGAGGCCCAGCGGATCAAGATCGCCAAGTATATCAACTCCGCACTGACGGACATGGTGTACGTGCTGGATGAGCCCAGCGTGGGGCTGCATCCCCAGGATATCGACCGGCTGAAAAAGTCCCTGCTGCGGCTCCGGGATCACGGGAACACGGTGCTGATTGTGGAACATCACCGGGAGATCATTGCCATGGCGGATCATGTGGTGGATATGGGGCCCATGGCCGGAAGCCACGGGGGAAAGATCATGTACCAGGGGGATTACCCGGGACTGGTGGCCTCGGACACAGTCACGGGGCGGATGCTCCGCAGCCGCAGCGGCCTGAAAGGGAAGGTTCGAAAGCCCACGGGCTGGTATCGCCTGGAGCATGCGGATCTCCACAACCTGCGGGATCTGACCCTGGATCTGCCCAAGGGAGTGCTGACGGTGATCGCAGGGGTGGCCGGTTCCGGAAAGAGTTCCCTCATGGAGTATTTCTGCGGCCACTGCGGGGAGGAGCCCATCTTTATTGGCCAGAAAAACATTGGCATCAACCTCCGGTCCACCCCCGCCACCTATCTGGAGATTGCGGACGCCATCCGGAGGCTGTTTGCCAAGGCCAACAGCGTCAGCGCCCAGCTGTTTTCCTTTAACTCCAAAGGGGCCTGCCCGGCTTGCGGGGGAAAAGGGGTGATCGTCTCCGATATGTCCTTTATGGACGCCATAGAGACCGAGTGCGAACTCTGCCACGGTACCCGCTATGCCCGGGATGTGCTGGCGTACCAGTACCAGGGGGAGAACATTGCGGAGGTCATGGACATGACGGTGGAGGAGGCTATCCGGTTTTTTGAGGGAGAGCCGTTTCTGCCCCAGCTTCGGTCCCTGGAGCAGGTGGGCCTAGGATACCTGCACTTAAATCAGGCCATGACCACCCTGTCCGGCGGCGAACTGCAGCGGGTAAAACTGGCCAGCCAGCTTTACCGCACCAGTTCCGTGTTTGTGCTGGACGAGCCCACAGACGGGCTGCACCTGGATGATGTGCGGAAGCTGATGGCTCTGTTTGACCGGATGGTGGACGGGGGCAACACCCTGTACGTCATTGAGCACAGTCTGGATGTGCTGAAAAATGCGGATTATCTGGTGGAGGTGGGACCCGGCGGCGGCATGGACGGCGGAGATCTGCTCTTTGCCGGAACGCCGGAGGAGATGCTTTCCAGTGAGAGGTCGGTGACCCGTCCGTTTTTGGAGGCGTCTTTGGAGCCGTAATATCTCTGGGCCTGTCAATCTCTCTGGAGCTGTCACATCGCTCCAAGACGCAAAAAGCGCATAAAAAACTGCCGGACCTGGCCATAGCGCATTCGCCAGGGATCCGGCAGTTTTTAAGATTTGGCAACCTTGCGGCTGCGAAGAAGGAAGCGGGGCGGCACCGGCGGTTTCTTGACTTCCGGCTCTTTCTGCCCCAGCTTGGGCTTTTCAAAAATACTCACATAGATTTCGTCTGTCAGGTAATCGGCGCACAAGGGATCGATCTTGTCATATTCCCGGAGAATATAGGAGCGGATCAGGTCCCGCCGCAGAAAATACCGTTCCTCCAGGGGCAGCCAGGCCTCGTCCTTGGCGGCGGCAATGGCGTCATCCAGCTGGAAGGAAGAGTAGGTGCTGACAAACCACTCAATGGCTTCGGTGAGGAAGGCGTTTTCTTCCTGGACCTTCTCCCGGATCTCATGGGCTTTGTGGAGGGTGTAGATCCCGAAACTCATGAAGAGGGTTCCCATTCCCAAGTCCAGCAGGCAGGTCTGGGGGGAATCTTCCCGGTATTGCAGCATCACCATGGTAAAGCGGATTAAGGCCAGTAAAAACACGAAGGAACCGGCAGTGAGCAAAGCGTATGCGGAGCCGGTGGTGTTGCGATACCGGTCCTCCGCCCGGACAAACACAGGACTATGGGTCAAAAAGCTTTCCGGCGGGGCTGTTTCCGCCTCCCGTTTGGGGGCCTGTTTCTCCTTTTCGTAATTCTGTACCAACTTTTTGGCAAACTCAGCTTGTTCCTGGGGGACAGATACAATATAGACGCCATGCTCCCCGTCAAAGGAGATGGCGGCATCCACGCCGGAATAGGTCAGGAATTGGGTGAGCCTGTCGGCAGATTCCTGGGTATCCCGGGCGACGGCTGTCCGTCCCAACGCTTCCCAGTACGGCATAAAAAACTCCTTTATGTACGTTCCATGAATCTTTCCTTATTATACTTCACAGGCAGGGGAAACTCAAGACAGGGGCATTAAAATGTTTGTTTCCATTCTATTAAATTTTTGAAAATTGTTAAAATTGCGGAGGCATGCAGCGCGGTTCGTGGTATTATACAAAGGAGAAATGCTGGGAGGAGGACTTTCCATGAAAATAGACGTTTTGTGTGTGGGAAAACTGAAGGAGCGGTATTTTACCGCAGCGGCGGAGGAGTACCGGAAGCGTCTGGGCCGCTACTGCCGGCTGGAGGTCCGGGAGGTTCCGGACGAACCGGCCCCGGAGAATGCCAGTCCCGCCCAGGTGGAGCAGGTGAAAGAGGCGGAGGGAAAACGGCTGCTCCAGTGGCGGAAGCCGGAGGCCTATGCCATTGCCCTGGCCATAGAGGGGGAATCCCCCACCTCCGAGGGCTTGGCCCGGAAGCTGGAGGGGCTGGGTCTGTCTGGCCGCAGCCATATCCAGTTTTTCATCGGCGGCTCCCTGGGCCTCTCCCCGGAGGTGCTGCGGCAGGCGGACTACCGGCTCAGCTTTTCCGCCCTGACCTTTCCCCACCAGCTGATGCGGGTGATCCTGCTGGAGCAACTTTACCGCAGCTTCCGGATTATTCGGAGGGAACCGTATCACAAATAAAGTATACCCCATGGGACGGCTTTTTTTCACCCTGGAAAGACGGCAAAGCAGGACCCGAAGCAGGAGCAAAAGCACGGAGGGAAAAATTGCAGAAAATACTGGCAACTGGAGCCGGTGATGGTATAATGTTACCAGGCGATATCGACCAAGGAAAGAGAGGTACCACATGAAACCTATCAAAGAAGGCAAAGTACGGGAGATTTATGATAATGGCGACAATCTGATCATGGTGGCCACGGACCGAATCAGCTGCTTTGACGTGATCCTGCACAATACAGTGACCAAAAAGGGCACGGTTCTGACCCAGATGTCCAAATTCTGGTTTGAGATGACCGAGGACATTCTCTCCAACCATATGATTTCCACGGATGTGAAGGATATGCCGGAATTTTTCCAGCAGCCCCAGTTTGACGGCAACAGCATGATGTGCCGGAAGTTGGAGATGCTGCCGGTGGAGTGCATTGTCCGGGGATACATCACCGGCAGTGGCTGGGCCAGCTACCAGAAGGACGGCACAGTCTGCGGCATCCGCCTGCCGGAGGGGCTGCAGGAGTCTCAAAAGCTGCCGGAACCCATCTATACCCCTTCTACCAAGGCAGAGATCGGTGACCACGATGAAAACATTTCTTACGAGCAGAGCATTGCCTATCTGGAAAAACGTTTTCCGGGCAAGGGCGAGGAGTACGCCAGAAAGCTCCGGGACTACACCTTGGCTCTGTACAAAAAATGTGCGGACTATGCCCTGACCCGGGGGATTATCATTGCCGATACCAAATTTGAGTTTGGCCTGGATGAGGAAGGGAATATGGTCATTGGGGATGAGATGCTGACCCCGGACAGCTCCCGGTTCTGGCCGGCGGACGGGTATGAGCCGGGCCATGGGCAGCCCTCCTTTGACAAGCAGTTTGCCCGGGACTGGCTGAAGGCGAATCCGGACAACAACTGGACGCTGCCGGAGGAGATCGTCCAGAAAACCATTGAGAAGTATCTCCAAAGCTATGAGATGCTCACGGGAAAGAAGCTTCCGTAAAAGAAACAAATGAGAAATCGTTTTTCCACAGTCCCTTCAAATTTGGGGATTAAAATAGATTCACCTGCAACGATGGCCCCCAAAGACGATTTGTGATATACTTGCATTGTAAGAACATAGAGGTATCAAACACATAGACTACCACTACAAGAAGGTGAAAGAGGAGGACAGTCATGGATTTTGCTCTGGTGCAAACCAAGAGGATTGCCGTGGTGGGCATTGGCGGCGTAGGAGGCTATCTGGCCGGTATGCTGGGCCGGGTCTGCGCTCATCTGACCCTGGGAGCCCGGGGCGCCAGAGGGGAGGCCCTCCGGCAGCACGGCCTGATGCTCCACAGCGAGCGAAACGGGGAGATTGCCGTCCGGCCGGAGCGGGTGGTTCCCGCCAGCCAGATGGGGGAGCAGGACTATCTTTTCCTCTGCGTTAAAAATTATTCCCTGGAGGCCGTGTGCCGGGAGTTGAAAGGAGCTGTGACAGAGGAAACCGTGGTGATCCCGGTGATGAACGGAGCAGACCCGGGGGAGCGGGTCCGCCGCCTGCTGGGCCGGGGGATGGTGGTGGACTCGCTGATCTATATTGTGGCTTACGCCAACGAGGATCATTCCGTCACCCAGAAAGGGGATTTTGCCAGCTTGCGGATCGGCATTCCCCAGGCCACGGAGAAGGAACAAAAGAAGATACAAGAAGTCTCGGATCTTCTCACCGCCGCCCAGATCGACCACCGGGTAGCGGCGGATATAGAGACGGAGATTTGGCGGAAATATATTCTCAACTGCGCCTACAATGTAGCCTCCGCCTGCTATGATAACACGGTGGGGCAGCTGCGGAGCGACCCGGTGAAGGCCCGGGAATACGAATCCCTGGTGCGGGAAGCATACCAGGTGGCCCGGGCCAAGGGGGTGGGCGTGAAGCCGGAGCACGCGGAGGTTATTCTGCACCGGTTCTACCACGTGCTGGCGGCGGATTCTACCAGTTCCCTCCAGCGGGACATCCGGTCCGGCCGTCCGGCGGAGGTGGACACTTTCAGCGGTTATCTGGTCCGGGAGGCGGAGCGGCTGGGCGTTTCGGTGCCGGTGACAGAGCGGTTTTACGGACTGCTGAAAGCCAAGGAAGGAGAGGAATCTATATGAAAGCGGTGGTCCGCCGGAAAGTTTTGGATTGCCGGAACGGCAAAAGTTGACTATAATGTCATGGGAGGCATTGAGCCTCCGGGACGTCGGCCATCCCATTGGCTGTCCAGAATAGGAGAAAGACCATGACCACAGCAGAAAAGTTGGAGGAATTGCAGAAAACAGCCAGGAAGGAACCGGCGCTCCGGGAGCAGCTTCTGGCCACCCGGAAGGAGGCGGACCCGCTTCAGGCCTTTTGTAAGGTCTGCCAGCAGGAGGGGTATGAGGTGTACCCTATGGACATCGTCTGCGCAGGGGAAGAGTTTTATGCGGCTATCCGGCGCAGCACCAACGGAGGCGGAGAAAATTCCCCGCTTCTGGAGGGGGAGGACGATTTTTACGAAATGTTTTTTGCCGGTCTGTGAGGAAATCGGATGCGACAGGAATTTCTAAGGGAGCGCGTCCCGGCAAGGCAAAATGCTGCAGACACCGGGAAAGGCAAAGAAAACAAGGTAAAGCTGGGACGGCAAAAAGCGGAGGCGGAGGGAGCCAAATGTCAAAAAAATGAGGGAGATGAGCAGATTCTTGGCACAAAGAGCAGATTCTCAGTTGAATGCGGCGGGAGATTTTTCTATAATAGAGTCATCCAAGAAAAATCGTTTGGGAGGAACCTATGAGAGAATCTATCAAACCCATTGTCATTGGCACCGTTGGCGCCGGTTATGCCGCCTATCTCCACGGCAACGGTTATGAAAGGGTCAGCGGCGTTCCCATCCGGCTGAAAACCGTGTGTGATCTGAACGGAGAACTGGCCCGGAAGGTGCAGGAGCGCTACGGATACGAACAGGTTGTCACGGACTATAAGGCCCTGTTGGCCGACCCGGAGATTGATGTCATTGACATTGTGACGCCGCCCTTTCTCCACTGCTCCATGGCCATTCAGGCCCTGCAGGCCGGCAAGCATGTGATCTGTGAAAAGCCCCTGACCGGCTACTTTGGCAAGCCCGGCCAGGAATATGTGGGAGCGGTTTCCAAGGCGGAAATGTTCCGGGATGTCATGGCGGCCATGGATCAGCTGCGGGAGGTGGTGGAGGCCACCGGCAAGAAGTTTCTGTACGCCGAAAATTTTGTCTACGCCACGCCCATCCGCAAGGCGGCGCAGCTGGTCCGGGCAAAGAAGAGCAAAATTTTGTTCCTCCAGGGCTTTGTGGGACTTAAGGGCTCCAGTTCCCCTGCAGCCGGGCAGTGGAGCAAAACCGGCGGCGGCCAGCTGGTGCGCAACGGCACCCATCCCCTGACCGGCATGCTGTGGCTGAAGCAGCAGGAGGCCCAGGCCCGGGGAGAGACCATTTGGGTCAAAAACGTCACCGCCGATGTGGGAACCACCACCGCCTGCCTCAGCGAATATGAGCACCGCCATATCTCCGCGCGTCCGGAGGATGTGGAGGACTATGCCGCTGTGAGCCTTACCTTCTCCGATGGCACCAAATGCCTGACCATAGCCAGCGACACGGTGCTGGGCGGCACCCACAATACTCTGGACGTATTCTGCAACGACAGCGCTCTGCGCTGCAATATCACGCCGCCTAAGCTGCTGGATACCTACTTCCTGGATGAGGAAGGGCTGGAGGAGGAGCCTCTGGGGGAGATGCTTCCCTCCAAGCTGGGCTGGAACACGGCCTTTGTCTCAGACGAGGTGATCCGGGGCTATATGGGAGAACTGCAGGATTTCATGGAGGCCATTGCCTACGGCCGGGAGCCTGCCTCCGGCTTTGATCTGGCTTATGAGACGGTAAAAGTTCTGTACGCAGCCTACCAGTCGGCGGAGGAGGGGCGGCGGATCGACTTTTAAGAGTCCATCAGAGGCTCAAAACCAGATATGGCTGGCGGGTTTTGTCTGCCAAAGGGTCCGGCAGGATCGGCGGGCGGCTAAGCA
>CAZDOQ010000060.1:0-9283 GCA_964507035.1 uncultured Lachnospiraceae bacterium
CCCGGAAGTTCACCCAGAAAAACCCCTGGCTGTTTTTGGCGCTGCTGTTCCTGGCTCCCCTGGTCATCGGCTCCTTCATGTCCCCCATCCCGGCCTTCATGGTGTTCGTCCCCATTGCGGAGCAGATCTTTGAGGAGTTGGGTTGGAAGAAAGGGGACCGGGTGCCCCAGATGATCATTCTGGCCCTGCTGTTTTTTGCCTCCCTGTCCACCATCACCACCCCCATCGCCCACACGGTGCCCATCCTGGGCATGTCGCTCTATGAGCAGGATATGGGGACGCCCATTGGCTTTGTCCAGTACACCATTTTTGGCGTGGCGTCGGCTGCGGTCATCTACGTGGTTGCCATTTTGCTGCTCAAATATATGTTCCGGCCGGACTTAAGCCGGATGAAGGATCTGAACCAGGAAACTCTGAAGCAGGGGGTCCCTCCCATGTCTTCAGAGGAGAAATGCACGCTGGTGATCTTTATTCTGGTGGTGGCCATGTGGATGCTTCCGGGCATCATTGAGCCCATTCTGCCCACCATTGCCTCCGTCATTTCCAACTTGGGCACCCCCATTCCGCCTATGATCGGCACGGTGGTTCTGTGCCTGATCCACATTAAGGGCAAACCTCTGATGAACTTCAGCGAAGCCATTGGCAAAGGGGTTCCCTGGGGCGCTGTGCTGATGGTGGCCGCCACCGGCATTCTGGGCAGCGCCCTGACCAATGAGGAGGTGGGACTCACCGCCGTGGCTGTGGACGCCATCTCCCCGCTGATCCAGAACATGCCACCCATGGTCTTTGTGTTCATGATTTCCTTCTTCACGGTGCTGCTGACCAATTTTGCCTCCAACACCGTGACGGTGACCCTGATCTACAGTATTTCCCTGCCATTGGTCTACGGCGGCGCCATTGCCGACGTGAACCCGGCGGCTCTCACCTGCGTCATTGGAGCCGGCGCCTGTGTGGCCCTGGCCACGCCGCCCTCCACGGCCCATGCAGCCATTGCCGCCGGTACCGGCTGGCTGAACACGGACATCATGCTGCGCTACGGCCTGCTGCTTTCTCTGGCCGCCGCTATCATCCTGGCCTTTGTAGGGTATCCCATTGCGGCCGCCATCATGTAAAAATTCTATATGCAAAGAGAGGTTTTTCTGATGCAACATTATGACGTAATTGTTGCGGGCGGCGGCACCGCTGGCTTTGCCGCCGCCGTCACCGCCGCCAAGGCGGGAAAAAAGACGCTGATCCTGGAGGAGAAAGCCTGCCTGGGCGGCACCGCCACCGGGGCACAGATCAGCATGTTCATGGGCTTTGCCAAAGGGGAGGCCCAGGCGCCCTTAAAGGGCATCATCCGGGAGGTGCTGGACCGGCTGACCGCCGAGGGCGCTACCCCGGGCATCCAGACCATCTACCTGTCCGGCCAAAAAGAACTGGATGTGGATGTGATCCCCTACGAGTCGGATATCTTAAAGGATGTGATCGACGGACTGGTCTGCGAGGCTGGAGTGGACGTGCTGTTTCACACCCGGGTCATAGGCGTGGAAATGGACGGCAGCCGGATTGCCGGACTCAAGATCCACAATGAAGAGGGAATCCAGACGGTCACCGGGGATGTGATCATTGACGCCACCTTTCACGGCTCCGTGGCGGTGGAGGCGGGCTGTTCCTGGAAAGCCGGGGATGAGAACGGCGTCCTGCAGCCCGGCACCCTGATGTACAAGATGGCCGGGGTGGATCAGGAGCGCTACGCCCAGGTGACCCAGAAGGAAAAAGAAGAACTGGCCGCCAAGGGGCTGGCCCAGGGCTGCCTGTACGTGAACAACCTGCTGGCCCGCCCCCTGCCAAGCGGCGTCCTCTACTCCAACATGAGCCGGGTGAAGGTAACCCCTCTGGACACCTTTGACTGGAGCCGGGCTGAGATGGAGGCCCGGGTCCAGATCCGCAAGATCAGCCGCTTTTTCAAAGAGAATGTGCCGGGGTTTGAGCACGCCTACATGGTCAGTTCCGGGGATTTCACCGGCCTCCGGGATTCCCGGCGGATCATGGGCCAGTATGTTCTCACCAATGAGGACGTGCTGGAGGGACGCACCTTTGAGGATGCGGTGGCCCAAAGTTCCTACCCCATTGACATCCACGATACGGACGGAGTCTCCAGCCGGGTCATGAAACCCAAAACCGGCGTGTTCTACATTCCCTACCGGTGCCAGATCACCCATGAGGTGCCCAACCTGATTTTGGCCGGCCGGTGTATCTCCGCCGCCTATGAGGCCCACGCCTGCGTCCGGGTGATGATCACCTGCATGCGTCTGGGAGAGGCCGCAGGCCTGGCCGCCGCCGAGTCCCTAAACCGGGGCTGCGATGCCAACGCTCTGGACGGAAGAATTTTGAAGGAGAAACTGCTGGGATAACGCCCGGACCGGCCGGGTCAGAGTTCCTGACTTTTCACAAACTGATAAAAGGCCCGAATATGGGGCGGAATCTCCCGCTGATTCAGGATCACCATCTGGGTGTCCCGGACCAGCGGGTTTTTCATGGGGATCACCCGGAGCGCGTCGGTCTTCTCAATGACCAGTTCCGAGAGAATGGTGATGCCCAGATTCTGGGCCACCATATAGAGCACTTGCCGCACCGTATTGCAGTACATGGAAATGGAAAAAGGGACGCCGTACAGTTCAAAGGCCCGGGCCATGGCCCGGTGATACACGTCCATGGTCCGGTCGGTGGCAATAAAGGCTTCCCCCTTCAGTTCCTCATAGTTCAACACCTCCCGGCCCGCCAGGGGGTGTTCCCGGCTTAGCACCACATAGTAGGGGGCCCGGAAGCAGGAATAGGACTGGTATTCCGGTTTTGCGGAAAAGGTTTCTGGTTCATCGGTCTGCAGGTACATGCTGGAGACAAAAACCACATCCAGTTCCTTGGCCCGGAGGCTTTGGATCAGCGGCGTGGTCATTCCCTCCCGCATATCAATCTCTATGGCCGGATACTGCCTGGCAAACCGGGCTATCAGCGGATCCAGACGGCTGTTGGCGCCAAAATAGATATTGCCAATCCGCAGATGGCCGAAAGCCCGCTCCCGGTGTTCCCGGGCAGACCGGAGGATCCCCTCATAGCAGCGGAGGATCTCTCTTCCGTATCCCAGGAAATCCCGGCCCGCCGGCGTCAGCTCCACCCGGCGGGTGGTCCGGTCAAACAGGTTGACACCCAGTTCCTCCTCCAGCCGCCGGATGCTCTTGGACACCGAGGACTGGGAGCGGTTCAAATGGAACGAGGCGTCCAGAAAGGTTTTGTACCGGTCCACCGCCTCCACACACCTGATCTGATCCATATCCATCGGCAAGCCCTCTACTCTTCCTCGTTGTCTTTGATGGGACCCTCCCGCTTATCCGTATAGAGGATGCCCTCCAGATGATCGCATTCGTGGCAGATGGTCCGGGCCAGCAGTTCCGTGGCCTCCAACTCATACCAGTTCATGTCCGCATCCTGGGCCCGGACCTTCACGTAGTTGGGCCGGGTCACAGTGGCGTGCTTGCCGGGCAGGCTCAGGCACCCCTCCTCCCCGGTCTGGGAGCCTTCCGTCTCCAGGATCTCCGGGTTGATCAGCACGTAGGGATGCTTCCCGTCCACGTCAATGACCACCACCCGTTTGAGGATTCCCACCTGGGAGCCGGCCAGCCCCACACCGTAGGCCTGGTACATGGTCTCAAACATATCTTCAATAATCCCCTTGAGCCGGGGCGTCATCTCCTTCACCGGTTTGCAGTGCTTGCGGAGCGCCTCGTCTCCGAACTCTCTGATTGTGCGTATTGCCATTGTCTCCTCCTTGTCACAAAATATCCATCTGGGTAAAGTCTCCGTGGGCCGCCTCCACCTTCCGCCGCACCTGAATCAGACGGTCTTTCTCCGGGTGCTTCACATAGAGATGCTTCCGGAACACATCCTGGATCCGGGCGATGCCCGCGTTCGCCGGGCCGATCACCGCCACATCCGGAAATGCCTGCCGGAGCTCCCGGCCAATGGCCTCCGCCTCCCGCTGGGCCTCCGCCTCCTCCCGGGAAGTGACCAGAATGGACATCATGGCCCCAGCGGGGGGATAATCCATGAGTTTCCGGTAGCGCATCTCCTGCTCATAAAACCCCGGGTAATCCTGCTGGGCTGCCGCCTGAATTCCGTAGTTATCCGGGCTGTAGGTCTGGATCACCACATCCCCGGGGGATTCCCCCCGCCCCGCCCGGCCCGCCGCCTGGGTCAGCAGCTGGAAGGTCCGCTCCGTGGCTCGGAAATCTTCCCCGTACAGGGAAAGGTCCGCCGCCAGCACCCCCATCAGGGTCACCCGGGGAAAGTCATGGCCCTTGACAATCATCTGGGTGCCAATGAGAATATCCGCCTCCCCGGCGGCAAAAGCCGACAAAAGCCGGGCATGGCTGTCCTTGCGGCCGGTGGTGTCCAGGTCCATCCGAAGGGTCCGGGCATGGGGAAATTGCTTGCTGACCAGATTTTCCACCTTCTGGGTTCCTATTCCGAAACCGGCAATGTACGGGGAGCCGCAGGAAGGGCACCGGTCCGGCATGGGGATGGTATAACCGCAGTAATGGCAGACCAGCTTGCCGCCCCGGTGGGATGTCAGGGCCACGTCGCAGTGAGGGCACCGCAGGGCCGCGCCGCAGGAACGGCAGGACACAAAACCCGCGTAGCCCCGGCGGTTTAAGAAGAGCATCATCTGCTCTCCCCGCTTAAGCCGCTGTTCCATAAGCCCCGCCAATTTCCGGCTGAAAATGCTTTTGTTTCCCTCCTGCAGTTCCTGCCGCAGATCCACAATGGAGACGCTGGGAAGCACGCTCCCCGCCTTGGCCCGGACCGGCAGCCGGTACAGGCCGTATTCTCCCTTTAAGGCGCAGGTGTAGGTTTCCACCGAAGGGGTAGCAGAGCCAAACACCACCCCGGCTCCGGCCAGCTGGGCCCGCTTGAGGGCCACCTCCGTGGCCAGGTACCGGGGCGCCGTCTCACTGCGGTAAGCCCCTTCGTGCTCCTCGTCCACCAGAATCAGCCCCAGGTTGGGAAAGGGCGTAAACAGGGCGGACCGGGGGCCGATCATCACGTCCACCTGCCCTTTCCGGGCCGCCTCAAAGTGTCTGTACTTTTCCCCGGCGGAAAGCCGGGAGTTGACCACGCTGACCCGCTCTCCAAACCGCTGGTAAAACCGGCGCAGGTTTTGGTAGGTCAGGGAGATCTCCGGAATCAGCAAAATGGTCTGCTTTCCCGCTGCCTGCATCCGGGCGATCAGTTCCATGTACACTTCCGTCTTACCGCTGCCGGTGACCCCAAAGAGCAGCGCCGGTTTGGGATAGGCCCGCCAGATGCCCTCCACTGCCTGCCGCTGGGCTTCGTTCAGTTCCACCGGCTGGGCCGGCTCCCGGGGCAGTTCCACCTGCTCCACCCGGGCTTCCCGGGCTTTCACCCGCCGCTTGGCCGGCAGCACCGTCTTCAGGGTCTGATTCATGGTGCAGCCGTAGGCCTCCTTCATCCAGACGGCCAGAGAGATCAGCTGGGACTCAATGAGCACCGCCTTTTCCGAAAGCCCCAGGATCTCCTTCATCTTGTCCGGATCAAACTCCTCTGTGTCCGTCAGTTCCAGCACATAGGCGGTGAGGGTCCGGCTTCCAAAGGGGACCACCACCTGCATCCCCGGGGCCAGGACGCCCTGCAAAGCCTCCGGCACCCGATACTGGAAGGTTTTGTCCAGCTTATCCAGGGAGATGTCCACAATCACATTTGCGTATTTCATGCACTCACATCTCTTGAATGATCTCCCCCAGCTTCATGCTGTTGGAGCCCTTAAACAAAATCACGTCCCCGTCCTGCTTCCAGGCCTTCAGCGCCTCCGCCGCCGCCTGGTTGCCGGAAAAATAGACCACCGACCTTCCGGCTTTCTCCAGGTCTTCCCCCAGATACCGGATCATCTCTCCCACCAAAAAGAACCGGTCCACCGGACACTGGGCTGCAAAAGCCCCCACCCGCCGGTGAAACGCCGGGGAATCCGGTCCCAACTCCTTCATGTCCGCCAGCACCGCTGCCCGGCGCCCCTTAGCCTCCTGGTCCGAGAGCACCTGGAGAGCCGCCTCCATGGATTCCGGGCTGGCGTTGTAGGAGTCATCTATAACGGTGATTCCGTTTTTGGGATAGATCTGAAGCCGCCGGGCGATTCCCTCATACTGGGCCAGCTTGGCCGCCGCCTCCGCCGCCGGGACTCCCAGCTGCTCCGCCGCCGCCAGGGCCGCCAGAGCGTTTCGCACGTTGTGCTGCCCCGGCACCTGCAGGGATACCTCCAGGGAACCGCCGGGAGTCACCGCCGTAAAATAGGTCCGGCCGTTTTCCTGGCGCACCTGTTCCGCCCGGTAATCATTCTCCGGCCCCAGGCCGTAGAAGACGGTGCGGAAGGGGGAATTCCCCTGGTACGCCCGAAGCAATGGCTCATCTCCGTTTAACACCGCCGTCTGTTTCGGATCAAAATGGCCGGTGATCTGCATTTTCTCCCGGCAGATCCCTTCCTGGGATCCCAGGTTTTCAATGTGGGAGACGCCGATATTGGTGACCACCGCCACATCCGGACGGGCCACCCGGGCGATCCGGGGCATCTCCCCCGGTTCGCTGACTCCCATCTCCAGCACCGTCACCCCAGCGGCAAGATCCGCCTGACAGACCATAATGGGAACCCCCAGCTGGCCGTTGCTGTTGCCGGTGGTGCCAGTGACCGCAAACCGGGCCGAGAGGGCGGCGGAGATCATCCCCCGGGTGGTGGTCTTTCCCACGCTTCCGGTGATCCCCACCACCGGCATTTTCAGGAATTGCCGGTACCAGGCCCCCAGGGCCTGGAGGGCCTGGACCGTATCCGCCACCCGAATCCAGGGACGGGGATCCTCCTTCGCATCATCTTCCGAGGTGAAAGTAGCCACGGCTCCGGCGGCAAAGGCCCCCTCTATGAACCGGTGGGCGTCCACCCGGGCTCCTATGATGGGCACAAACAGATCGTCCCCCTCCATGGTCCGGGAGTCAATGCTGATATGGCGCACCGGCGTCTCCGGGCTGCCGCACAGGAGCCGTCCTCCCACCGCCTTTGTGATATCTGCAACCGTTACATGTTCCATGTTTTGCTCTTTCCGGGGCGCTCCCGGCTCCTTTCTAGGCCTGAAGCCCCAGGTCCCGGATGGTCTCCTCAATGACCTCCCGGTCCAGGAAATGGGCGCGCACCCCTTCCACCTCCTGATAGTCCTCATGGCCCTTGCCGATGACGGCGATCACGTCTCCGTCCCGGGCGTTTTCAATGCTGTAGCGGATGGCCTCCCGCCGGTCCGGAATGTCCACAGAGGCCCCGCCGGTGGGGTCTAATCCTTTGTGGATGTCGCTCATGATCTTCTCCACCTTCTCCCACCGGGAATTGTCCGCTGTGATGATGGATAGATCCGCCATGCGGCCTGCCGCCTCTCCCATCTCAATCCGCCGGTGGGGATCCCGGTTGCCGCCGCAGCCAAAAACCACCACCAGCCGCTTGTGGGGGTATTCCTGGAGAGTCTCAAGCAGGCTCTGGGCGCTGACGCCGTTGTGGGCATAGTCCACAATTACCGAAAAACGGGGAGAAATGTAGACCAACTCCATCCGACCGTTGACCCGTACAGACTGGAGGCCTTTCTGGACCTCCTCCGGCTCCACCCCCAGGCACAGGGCCGCCGAGGCAGATCCCAGGGCATTGTACACGTTGAACAGGCCGGGGATTCCCACCCGGATCCGGAACCGGTCCGCCCCGGCAAACCCGCCGGATGCTCCCAAGACCTCCAAGGCCTCTGCCGGGGTCCTGCGGCTCAAAGTAAACTCCGTCCCCATGAAGGAAGCATCCCGCTGAGAGAGGATCTCCATGGCCTGAAAGTCCGCCTCCCCCTGGCCAAAGGTCAGCAGGCGGCAGGTGTGGCCGTTGGTTAAGGCCTCCCAGTTTTCATCATCCTGGTTGGCAAGTCCCAGGCGGCACCGGCGGAACAGCTGGCCTTTGCAGGCCCGGTACTCGGCAAAACTCCGGTGTTCATTGGGGCCGATGTGGTCCGGAGACAGGTTGGTGAAAACGCCGATGTCAAAGAAAATCCCATCCACCCGGTGCATCAAAAGGCCTTGGGAGGAGACTTCCATAATCATGTACTCGCAGCCCGCCTCCACCATCCGGTGAAAGTACGCCTGAAGTTCATAGGACTCCGGGGTGGTGTTATGGGTGTCAAAGTGCTCCCCGGCGATCACCGCGCCGTTGGTCCCCACCAGCCCCACCTTCTTCCCCGCCGCTTCCAGGATGGCCTTCAGCATATAGGTACTGGTGGTCTTTCCCTTGGTGCCGGTGAAGCCGATGGTCTTCATCTTCCGGGTGGGATGCCCAAACCAGGCGGCAGAGAGAAGGGCCAGCGCCTGCCGGGCGTCCTTTACCTGGAGCACCGTGACCCCATCCGGAACCGTCACGTCCCGCTCCACCACCACGGCCACGGACCCTTTTTCCACCACCTGCGGGATGAAATTGTGGGCGTCCACCTTGGTGCCGCTGATGCAGACAAACAGGGCGTTCTCACAGTCCTTCCGGGAGTCGAACACCAGACGCTCCACCTCCACGTCCAGACTGCCCTCCAAACGCTTATACGCCACGTCCTCCAGCAATGCTTTCAGTTTCATGTCTGTTCTCTTCTCCTTTACGCGCCCCGGAACGTCTCCATCAGCGCGTCAAATTCTTCCATGGTCATGAGGATCTGCCGGGCCTTGGTCCCTTCCTCCGGTCCCACCACACCGGCATCCGCCAGCTGGTCCATGATCCGGGCGGCCCGGTTGAAGCCGATCTTAAAGGCTCTCTGGAGATTGCCGATGGAGGCCTTCTCCTTCTCAATGATAAAGCGGCCGCTGCGTTCAAAGTATTCGTCCCGCTCCACGCCGCTGGAACCGGCGGCTTCCCCGCCGCTCTCCACCTGGCGCTCCAGTTCTTCGAGCACCGGCACTTCCCCGTCCACCTGGTTCTTCCAGAATGCCACCACGTCCTCCACCTCATCGTCTGTGACAAAGGACCCCTGGACCCGCACCGGCTTGGGATAGCCGGAAGGGTGGAACAGCATGTCTCCCTTGCCCAAAAGCTTCTCCGCTCCCACCATGTCGATGATGGTCCGGGAATCCACACCGGAGGAGACGGCAAAGGCGATCCGGGAGGGCACATTGGCCTTGATCAGACCGGTGATCACATTCACCGAAGGCCGCTGGGTGGCCAGCACCAGGTGGATGCCCG
>CAZDOQ010000061.1:0-9202 GCA_964507035.1 uncultured Lachnospiraceae bacterium
TCCGGAAAATTCTCTTTCATTTTATCCTTTTTAACAAGAGGACCTGCTGCGAGGCGGGTCCTTTGTACTTCTGCTCCCGGCACGGCAGACGGCTCCTTCATTTTTCTTTTAGATTTTGTTTCTTCTTTCTTCTCAACTTTCCAGAATCTTTAAGTGTGCGGACATATTTTGGCCACGATTTTTGGGTATGCTATACTCAGCAACAGAAAGTTGCTCATAGTTATTGGTAAGGCTCTTGCCTCATCCACAAGACCTTATCACCCTCTCCTTTCTCACAACAAGAGCCTGCCAGCCGGCAGGCTCTTGTTGTTTGTGGGGTCCTGGGGCCCACATTCTCTATTCAATATCCAGCGCCGCGTGGGAGCCCCAAGTACACCGCGTTGGTGATGTCCGTACCGCCCATGGCTGCTGAAAAGATCCGGAGTTTCGATTTTGTTCATATTTTGTTTTGAAATACTTTGAAAGTTTCCGGAATCCTTAAGCGGGCGGACATATTTTGGCCACGATTTTGGGATATACTATATTCAGCGACGGAAGTTGCATTCATAGTTTTTCTGATAAGGCTCTTGCCTCATCCACAAGACCTTATCACCCTCTCCTTTCTCACAACAAGAGCCTGCCAGCCGGCAGGTTCTTGTTGTTTGTATGGGGTTCGGCGAGACCCGCCTCCGGCGGCCCCGCCGCCTTTGCACCCGGAAGAATCTTTACACCTCGAAGATCAAATCTCCGTAGGAAGGGAAGGGCCACAGTTCCTTATCTACCATCATCTCCAGCCGGTCCGCCGGAGCCCGCAGGGCTTCCATGGCCGGTACCACCTGGTCGTGGCAGAAGCGGGCCCGCTTCATGATATCCTCAATGGCGCCGGCCTCCTCTGTGAACTTCTCCAACTCTCCCATGGCGTTTCGCATGTCGGCGAGGGAGGAGGAAGCTTTCAGCAGCATCTCCCGCTGTACGCTGACATCCGCCTCCGGGCAGGCGGTCCGGACCCAGTTGATGGAGTCGGCCAGCCGGGAGGTGTAGCGGATGACCACCGGCATGATCTGCTTGCCCGCCATATCCAGCATAGTCCGGGCTTCTATGTTCACGGTCTTGGCATAGCCCTCCATCTTCACCTCTGCCCGAGCCATCAGTTCCGACTTGGTGAATACGTGGAACCGCTCGAACATGGCCACCGCTTCCGGCTGGATCAGCGCCGGCTCCGCGTCCACCAGGCTGGGCAGGTTTGGCAGGCCGCGGCGCTTTGCCTCCTCCACCCACTCCGGAGCGTAGGCGTTGCCGTTGAACACCACCCGCTGGTGCTCCGCCGCATATTTCTTGATCAGATTGTGGCAGGTGAGAGCCTTATCCTCCGACTGCTCCAGGGCGTCCGCCGCCTCGCAGAAGGCCTCGGCCACCATGGTGTTTAACACCGTGTTGGCGCAGGCAATGGAGTCGGAGGAGCCCACCATCCGGAACTCAAATTTGTTGCCGGTGAAGGCAAAGGGGGATGTCCGGTTCCGGTCCGTGGCATCCTTGGCAAAAGCCGGCAGGGTCCGCACGCCGGTCATCAGCTTGCCGCCTTTGATGCTATGGGTGGCGGTGCCGGTGTCCACCAGCTGGGTCAGCACGTCCTCCAGCTGTTCTCCCAGGAACATAGAGATAATGGCCGGCGGCGCTTCCTGGCGGCCCAGCCGGTAATCATTGCCGGTGCAGGAAGCGGAGGCCCGGAGGATGTCCGCGTGCTCATCCACCGCTTTCAGAATACAGGTGAGCACCAGCAGGAACTGGACGTTCTCATGGGGCGTCTTGCCCGGGTCCAGCAGGTTGATGCCGTCGTCTGTGGTCAGGGACCAGTTGTTGTGCTTGCCGGAGCCGTTGATGCCGTTAAAGGGCTTCTCATGGAGCAGACATGCCATGCCGTGGCGGGCCGCCACCCGCTTTAAGGTCTCCATGGTAATCTGGTTCTGGTCCACCGCCAGGTTGGCCTCCGCATAGATGGGAGCCATCTCATGCTGGGCCGGAGCCACCTCGTTGTGCTGAGTCTTGGCCGGAACCCCCAGCTTCCACAGTTCCTGGTTCACATCCTTCATGAAAGCGCCCACCCGTTCCCGGATGCTGCCAAAATAGTGGTCATCCAACTCCTGCCCCTTGGGAGGCATGGCGCCGAACAGGGTGCGTCCTGCATAGATCAGGTCTTTTCTCTGGAGGAATTTCTGGCGGTCCACCAAAAAGTATTCCTGCTCCGCCCCCACGGAAGGGATCACCCGCTTGGATGTGGTGTTGCCCAGGGCCCGGAGCAGCCGCAGAGACTGGATGTTCAGGGCCTCTATGGAGCGAAGCAGCGGCGTCTTTTTGTCCAGGGCCTCTCCGGTGTAAGAGCAAAAGGCCGTGGGAATACAGAGGACCACGCCGCTGGCATCCTCCTTCAAGAAAGCCGGGGACGTGCAGTCCCAGGAAGTGTAGCCCCGGGCCTCAAAGGTGGACCGGAGGCCTCCGGAGGGGAAGGAGGAAGCGTCCGGCTCTCCCTTGATCAGTTCCTTGCCGGAAAACTCCATAATCACCTTTCCCTCCGCGTTGGGCGCGCAGATAAAAGAGTCATGCTTCTCTGCTGTCACGCCGGTGAGGGGTTGGAACCAGTGAGTATAGTGGGTGGCGCCGTGCTCCACCGCCCAGTCCTTCATGGTGTTGGCCACCACGTCCGCCGTCTCCCGGCCCAGTTCCGCTCCTTCCTGGATGGTGCGCTTCAGGTCCTGATAGATCTTCTTGGGCAGCCGCTCCCGCATCACCTCGTCATTGAATACTCTGGAGCCAAAAAGTTCCGTCAATTTTTCCGTATCATGCATAGGCTCTTCTCCTTCCATTCGCCGTCATTGCCTCTGTCAACCTGTTTTATACGCAGGTATAACCGCCGTCTATGGGAAGAATGACGCCGGTGACGTAGGAAGCCTCATCGCTGGCCAGGAAGATGGCTCCGGCATTCAGTTCTCCCGCCGCCCCGTAGCGTCCCAGGGGGACGGTGGCTTTCATATAGGCGGTGAAGGCGTCCGTCTTTAAGGTATCCACCGTCAGTTCCGTCTCAAAATAGCCCGGGCAGATGGCGTTGCAGGTAATATTGTACTTGGCCAGTTCCGCCGCCACAGCTCTGGTAAAGTTGACCACGCCGCCTTTAGAGGTGTGATACGCCACTGTATCCATGGCGGTGTTGCCCACCAGTCCGTACATGGACGCAATGTTGATGATCCGGCCGTACTGGTTCTTTTTCATGATATTGGCAAAGGCCCGGGTCACATAGAACACGCTGTTCATATCCGTGGCAATGGTGAAATCCCACTCCTCGTTGGTCATGTCCAGCACCCCGGCATTCTTGGCGGAACCGGCGCAGTTGACCAGCACGTCCACCTTGCCAAACTCCCGCTCTGCCTGCTTTGCCGCCTCGTCCACCATAGCGGAGTCTGTCACATCACACCGGATGGCCAGGCACCGGCCGCCCATGCCCCGGATCTCCTGTGCCAAGGTCTCCAGCTTTTCCAGTCTCCGAGCCATGATCACCAGGTCCGCTCCCTGTCCGGCAAAGCCTTTTGCCATCTGGGCGCCCAGCCCGGAGGATGCTCCGGACACCACCACGACTCTTCCTGTCAAATCAAACATTTTCTTTCCCTCCTGCTGATTCGTTCTGATGGAAAAAGACTGGAGCCGGTCAATCTGCCCAGCTCCAGACTTCTCTGCTTGTTCGCGCGTTTGTCTTACGCCTTTCCCACGGAGCCGAACAGCGTCAGCTTCTCCCGCACCTTCTCCTTGATGGCCTCGGCGCCGGGGGCCAGAAGCTTTCTGGGATCATAGCCTTTGCCCTCCCGATCCTTGCCTGCCTCAATGTATTTCCGGGTGGCCTCGGCAAACACCAGCTGGCACTCGGTGTTCACGTTGATTTTGGCCACGCCCAGGGAGATGGCTTTCTGGATCATATCGTCCGGGATGCCGGTGCCTCCGTGGAGCACCAGGGGCATGTCCCCCACTTCTTTCTTGATGGCCTCCAGCACGTCAAACCGCAGGCCCGGCCAGTTGGCCGGATATTTCCCGTGGATGTTGCCAATACCGGCAGCCAGGAAATCAATGCCCAGATCTGCAATCCTCTTGCACTCCTGGGGATCCGCGCACTCACCCATTCCCACCACGCCGTCTTCCTCGCCGCCAATGGAGCCCACCTCTGCCTCCAGGGAGATGCCCTGGGCGTGGCAGACTTTCACCAGTTCCTGGGTCTTGGCAATGTTCTCCTCAATAGGATACTGGGAGCCGTCAAACATCACCGACTTGAAACCGGCGTCAATGCACTTGTAGCAGTGTTCATAGCTGCCGTGGTCCAGATGCAGGGCCACCGGAACCGTGATCTTCAACTCTTCCAGCATGCCGTTTACCATGCCTGTCACCGTCTTATAGCCGGCCATGTATTTGCCTGCGCCTTCGGACACGCCCAGGATGATGGGAGACTGGAGCTCCTGCACCACCTGCAGCACAGACTTGGCCCACTCCAGATTGTTGATGTTGATCTGGGCCACCGCATACTGGCCTTGCCTTGCCTTTTGAAGCATTTCTGCCGCTGCTACCACCATGATTGTTTCCTCCATTATCATTCCCGCCTGGGCGGGGTGATCAGATACCTATCTATTGTATCACAACCTTTTTGCCGCCGTCAATCGGCCTGAAGAGTCCGGTTCTCAATCCCCGGTTCTCAATAGACCCGGATGCAGCTGCTGATCTCCCGGACCGTGGAGAGTTCCTGGAGAATGGTCAGGGCGTCCCGGAAACCGGACTCCTGGACCAGATCGGTGATGATCACCAACTCCGCGCAGCCCGAGTGGCGGCTCTTGCTCTTCTGCACCACCTGGGCGATTCCCACGCCGTTGTTGCCCAGGACGCTGGCAATGCCCGCCAGAACACCCGGCCGGTTGGTGGCGGAGATCCGCAGATAGAACCGGCTTTCCGTCTCCTCCATGGGCTTGACCCGCAGGGATTTGTAGCAGCCGCAGCCCACCCGGCCGCTGCAGCCCACCACCAGGTTCCGGACCACGTCTATGATATCTCCCATGACGGCGCTGGCCGTGGGCATCTCCCCGGCACCCCGGCCCATGAACATGGCGTCGTCCAGGGCATCCCCGTGGACAAACACCGCGTTGAAGGAGTCCTTGACCGTGGCCAGGGGATGCTCCGCCGGCAGCAGCATGGGATGCACCCGCACCTCAATGCCCCCCGATGTGTTCCGGGCCAGACCCAAAAGCTTGATCACATAGCCCAGTTCATGGGCATACCGGATGTCCCGGGCGGTGATCCGGGTGATACCCTCCGTGTAGACCTGAGAGAAGGTGACCCGGGAGTTGAAAGCCAGGCATGCCATGATGGCGATCTTCCGGCCCGCGTCATACCCCTCCACGTCCGCCGTAGGGTCCGCCTCCGCATACCCCAACTCCGTAGCCGCATCCAGCGCTTCCTGGTAGTCCATGCCCTCATCGGTCATCTTGCTGAGGATATAATTGGTGGTACCATTGACGATTCCCACCACCTCCGTCAGATGATTCCCGGCCAGAGACTGCTTTAGGGGCCGGATGATGGGAATGGCGCCAGCCACCGAAGCCTCAAACTGCAGGTCGCAGGAATGGGCCTCCGCCGTCTCCATCAACTCCTGGCCGTACTCCGCCAGCAGGTCCTTGTTGGCCGTCACCACCTGCTTTCCCGCCTGGAGCGCCTCCAGGATGCAGGTCCGGGCCGGTTCTAGCCCGCCCATGACCTCTATGATTACCTGGATCTCCGGATCCTCCACAATCTCCTGCCAGTTGTCTGTCAGAAGCGTCCGGGGAATCCCGGGCCGTTCCTTGTCCAGGTTTCTGACCAGGATCTTGGCGATCTCAAATTGGGCGCCGGCCTTGGGGACCATCTCATCCCGCATGCTCTCCGCCAGCTTATATACGCCGCCTCCTACGGTTCCCAACCCCAGAAGCGCTGCCTTCACCGTTCTCTCACTCATGCAAATTCTCCGTCTGACCGGATGGCATTCCGCTGCCTCCGTCTATTGATTTTGGCACACACTGGCCATATGGGCCACCAGGTCCAGGACCTTGTTGCTGTAGCCCCACTCGTTGTCATACCAGGCGATCAGCTTCACAAAGTGGTCGTTGAGCATGATGCCGGCGGTCTCGTCTACGATACAGGTATGGGTCTCCCCCAGCATATCCGAGGACACCACCTCGTCATGGACGTAGGTGACGATCCCCTTCATGTAAGTATCCGCCGCTTCCCGGATGGCCTGGCAGATGGCCTCGTAGGTGGTGGAGGTTTTCAGCCGGGCCGTCAGGTCCACCACAGAAACGTCATTGGTGGGGACCCGGAAGGACATGCCGGTGAGTTTGCCCTGGAGGGACGGAATCACCAGGCCGCAGGCCTTGGCAGCGCCGGTGGTGGAGGGAATGATGTTCCCGAACACGGAGCGGCCGGTTCTCCAGTCGCGGCCGGCTCTGGCGTCCACAGCCTTCTGCTTGGCCGTACAGGAATGGATGGTGGACATCAGCCCTTCCTCAATACCAAACTTGTCCTCTATGATCTTGGCCAGGGGGGCCAGGCAGTTGGTGGTACAGGAAGCGTTGGATACAACATCCTGATCCGCCGTGTATTCCATGTGGTTGACGCCCATGACGTAAGTGGGCATCACCTTGTCCTTGGTGGGGGCGGTGATCACCACTTTCTTGGCCCCGGCCTGCAGATGGGCCGAAGATTTCTCCACGGTGTTGAATGCGCCGGTGGACTCAATGATGTACTCCGCACCGCATTTGGCCCAGGGGATCTGAGCCGGATCCGTCTCGCTGAATACAGGGATCCTCTGCCCGTTCACCACAATGGCGTCCTCTTCCGCTTCCAAGGTTCCCGGAAAACGCCCGAAAATGGAATCGTATTTGGCCATGTAGACCATGTGAGGAATGTCCGCTTTCCGCAGATTAATGCCGCAGAGATGGAACTGGTCCCCCCGCTCCATCAAAATCCGGAAAACCACCCGGCCAATCCGGCCAAATCCGTTGATCCCTACTTGAATCGCCATACTTCTGTCTCCTTTTTGTTACCTCCCAAAGTAGCGGCTGGGCCGCTCCAGTATTATCATAACACAATTTCTCTAAAAGTCCTACACTTTTTTAGAATCGCATCAGACTTTGTAGTTATGAAAAAGCCGGCTCTCCCCCGGCTGAATTTGATAGGCAATCTTTCGTTCCACGCCGTACCCCCTCTAGCAGACCGCCTGGTACAGCATGGTCATAAGCGGCATGGTGACCATGCAAAAGATTACTGTCATGACGTTGATGGCGCTGGCCAGCCGGGCGTCCTCCGGCGTAGCGTACAGGTCCACGATCTGGGTCACGGACACTGCCACCGGAGCGCTGAGGGCCAGCATGGTCACCCAGAGCACCTCCTTGATGGCCGCGTCCCCGGCGGTGATGCCGGAGAGCCGGACCCCCAGAATAAACAGCAGGGGACTGACAATGAGCCGTCCAAAGCAGACCAGATAGTTCCGGGCCCGCCCAAAGACATCCTTCATCCGGGAGTCTGCCATGAACATGCCAATGAGGAACATACACACCGGCCCAATGGTATTTCCCACCGTTTCCACCGTAGAGCCCAGAATCGACGGCAGCTCAATGCCCGCCACAAACAGAATCAGTCCCAGAAAAATGGCCAAAATATTGGGCGTCAGAAGGATCTTCTTCCAGCTGCGGCTCTGACCTTTTCCCATCATCCGGACGCCATGGGTCCACAGCAGCAGATTTTGGGAGCCGCTGAAGGCACAGGTGTAGAGCACATACTCCCGCCCCAAAATGGAAGTGATCAGCGGCACCAGCAGGTTTCCGCCGTTGGAGTAGATGAAGGAGCCGTTTTCCACCGGGGAAAGGTGCAGGGGCTTCTTCAGCAGCCATCCCAGAAGGATCAGGCAGAACTGGGCGGTCACCGCCGCCCCCAAGGCCGCCAGCAGGCCGTGGAGTTTTTCCGCGCTGTATTCAATCTGGAAGGAACTGATGATCATGCAGGGGCAGATCACGTATACTGTCAGGGAGGACAGCACGTGGCTGTCCGAAGACTTGAGGCACCGGGTCTTGACCAGAACATATCCCATCAACACCATCAGCGCCATGGAGATGATCTGTTGCAGCAGCAAGAAACTCAGTTCCATTTTTCATATCCTCTCGTTCTTTCATCATCTGAACCGGACTGTTTTCACCGGGTTATTCTACCAAAAATGACCGGAAATAACAAGAGGAACCGCAGAAATCCATTGAACAGGCGCCGGTCAGGTGTTATGATGACAACATAGGGATGCCTGGCTGGGGGGAAAAACTCCCCGCCGGAACGCCGGACACCGGTTCCGCCTCCGGCGCCGCCGGGCGGGAAGGAAGGCCGCCATGAGAGAAAAACATTTAAGCTGTGCGGACTGCAGCGTCATCAACTGCCGCATGCAGGACAAAAGCTACCCGGAGTTCTGTCTGACCACCCACATGGACCCAGCGCTGAAAGAGGAGGCCCTGTCCCTCTGTATGGAGGAGGAGAACAACCGGATCATGCGAACCGCCGCTCAGGTGGAGTACGATGGGTACCGGAAATGGCCCCGGGTCCGGGAGATCATGGAGTTTGCCAACCGGTTGGGCTACCACAAGATCGGCATTGCCACCTGCGTGGGCCTGATCCGGGAGACCCGGATCTTTGCGAAACTCCTCCGGGAAAACGGTTTTGAAGTCTTCGGCATTGCCTGCAAGGCCGGTGTGACCCCCAAGGTGGACATTGGCATCAACCCGGAATGTTCCCAGATCGGCCCCAACACCTGCAACCCCATTCTCCAGGCCAAGATGCTGAACCGGGAGAAGACGGACCTGAACGTGGTGGTGGGTCTCTGCGTGGGCCATGACAGCCTTTTCTACAAATATTCCGAGGCCCCGGTCACCACCCTGGTCACCAAGGACCGGGTCATGGGACACAATCCGGCGGCAGCTCTGTACACGGCGGACTCCTATTACAAGGACTTGCACGCCGTCATTCCCCAGGAAGAACAAGAGTAGGCTTTCATACGCGCAGCCGTCTACAAATAAGAGACTGGAGCAGACTTCCATCACGTCCTGTTCCAGTCTCTTTTGCTGTCTTCCGCCTCTGCGGGTTCACGGTCTGTTTCTTTCCTATCGAAAAACCTTCTTTAAATAAG
>CAZDOQ010000062.1:0-9200 GCA_964507035.1 uncultured Lachnospiraceae bacterium
AGGGGATCCCAAAAAAAGAAGCGGCCAGTTGTTAAAACCAGCCGCTCTTCCCCGCACCATCACACCTCAAACCGGTTGTAAGACGAATAGCAGTCCACGCAGAACTTCTTTCCTTCCTGAAGCCGAATCCAGTTGGCCCCAGTGGTCTCTCTGCAGCAGTCGCAGACATAGGAGTCAAAGATCCGGGCGCTCTCCGGCAGCGGAATCCTGGTCTCCTTCACGTCAAAGAGTTCCCTGGGTTCCCGGCTCTGATAGTAGGTGAAGGATTCCTCCTTGGTCATAGGCGGTTTTTCCCGGAGCACCAGCCGCACGGACTGGCCGCTTTTCCGGTTGTAGACGGAAAACGCCTGCTTTCCGGTCATATGGAACAGCAGATTTCCCTTGCCCACCGAGCAGCCCAAAAGCACCTGAATGGCGTCTACGCCGCATGCGTCGTTCTCTGAAATGCAGACCACCTGCTCATCCTGAGAAAAGGTCAGCCCTAGCAGTTCGATGGCGTACAGAGCAGCCTTAAAGCCAATGGTCAGGCCACCGCACTCGTGGCCGTGAAAATCCGCGCATTTCTTCCAAAGTCCCTTTTCTGTCATGTTTCCATCCTCCTCTCAGAATGTACCAACACGGAATATTGTCCCTCAAACTCCACCACCCGCGCCTGAACGCCATAGACTTCCTCCAGGGAAGCGGAGTCCAGCACGGAGCGGTCACCATACCGGTATATTTTCCCCCGGCGCATCAGCAGGAAACGGTCGCAGAACCGCAGCGCCAGATTCAAATCGTGAATCACCATAATGGCGGAAATGCCGTCCCTGCGGCAAACGTCCTGCACCAAGCGCAACACCTGATATTGATTGCTGATATCCAAACTGCTGGTGGGCTCGTCCAGCAAAAGCACCCGAGGTTCCTGGGCCAGCGCCCGGGCCAACACCGCCTTCTGCCGCTCTCCTCCGCTGAGTTGGCTCAAAAATCTGCCCTGCAGCTCTTCTCCTATGTGCAGCCGCTCCATCACCTGCCGGACCATCTCCCGGTCCCTTTCGGAAAAGCCCCAGCGCATGTAGGGGCGGCGGCCCAGCATCACCATGTCCCGCACGGTCATCTGCGTGTCCGGAATGCTTTGGGAGACAAAGGCCACCCGTTTGGCAATTTCACGGTGGGGCAGGGACAAAAGGTCTGTCTCCCCCATCATCACCCTTCCGGAATCCGCCGGCAAAATCCGGTTCAGGCACTTGAGCAGCGTACTTTTCCCCGCTCCGTTGTTCCCTAAGATGGCCAGAAACCGCCCTGCCTCCAGGCGAAATCCCACCTGCTGCAGGAGCGGAGGGCAGCCGTGATAATGGTAACAAAGATTTTCCACCTGTATCATGTCTGCGCTCTCCCCCCTCGGAACAATAGATACAGAAACATGGGACCTCCCAGAAACGATGTGATGGCCCCTATGGGCAGGACCACCGGGCTGATCACGTTCCGGGCAAACAGGTCCCCCAACAGCAGCACCACGGCCCCTGTCAAAAGGGAGCCGGGAATCAGGTACACATGGTTGTTTCCCACCACCCGGCGGACAATGTGAGGGGCAATAAGGCCGATAAAGTTGATCAACCCCACCTGGGAAACGATCACCGAACTGACCAGGCAGCAGAAAAGCATATTGACCAAGATCAGCCGCTCCACGTGGATCCCCAGGCTCACCGCCGTCTCCGCGCCGCCGAGCAGCGCATTGTAATCCCAGCGGTGCAGGAAACTGTACAGCACCAGGACCGCCGTTACCGCCGCCATAACCGCCACGTCCCCCCAGCCGGTGCTGCTCAGATCCCCGAAGGTCCAAAACACAATGGACGCCAATTCCACCTCGTCTGCAAAATACTGGATCAAGGTGGTGGCGCCGGTAAACATGGCGCTGATGGCCACGCCGGACAAGACAATCCCCTCCGGCGTAATCCGGCGGAACCGGGACAGCCCCAAAATGACCATGGCCACGGCAATGGAACCGGCAAAGGCACAGACCGGAACTCCGGCGCCGTTGCTGATCCCCAGGACCACCACGGCAAAAGCCGCGCCAAAGCTGGCTCCCTGGGAGACGCCCAGAGTGGAGGCGGACGCCAGCGGATTCCGCAGGATTGCCTGCAGGATACAGCCTGCCAATCCCAAACCAGCGCCGGAAACCACAGCGGTGCAGATACGCGGCATCCGGTTATTCTGGACGATCAGATTGATTTTCGGATCCGAGGCCTGGTGAAAAATTCCCTTGACCAACTCCAGGACCGGCGTCTCATAGGAGCCGGCCCGGAGAGACAGGAGGCAGCTGACCAACAAGACTCCTGCCATAATCCCCAAAAACACTCTACTTTTCCGCCGGTTCCGCTGGTAGGCAGAGACCGGCGGTTCCTTACTCTCCCAGCGTGACCGCGCAGAACTCATACCCGGCCTCCTGCAAGTCCTCGTAGGGATTGGCTCCCAACAACTCCTGGAAGATCTCGCCTGCTTTTTCCACCGGATCAATATCCGAAAACTGCTCCGGATAGAGGATGGTGGCAGCAAAGTAGGCGTCTGCCAGCGCCGTCTCCAGATTGGAGGCATAGGACCGGAAAGAGAGCTGGGAATACACCCGGCCTTCCCGGACCGCCGTCAAACTGTTGTAATACTCTGGATTCTGGGCGTAATCCGCCTCTATGAGATCCATGCCGTTAAAATCCAGGAAAATAACGTCCGGATCCCAGCTCAGCACCTGCTCCTTGTCAAGATCAAAAGCCCCGGTCTGTCCGGTCCCATTGGCCAGATTGTTGGCATGGATCAACTCTAGGGGGCCGTAAAAAGCCTCGGTTCCCTCAAAACCGTGGATGCCCTGGAAGGATACACCGGCCACATATACGCTTGGCTTCTCCTCCTCCGAAAGATCTGCGGTGCGGTTCTCCAGGTCTGCCTGAATCCCTTCCAGATAAACGGTCAGTTCCTCCGCCCGGTCCTCTTTTCCATAAAGCTCCCCCAGGATCCGGATGGTCTCATAGGCTTTGCTGTCCAGCGTTGTATCGCTGCCGGGAACCGACACCACCGGAATTCCCGTTTTTTCCTGCAATTCCTCCGGACTCACACTGGCGTAGGAGGACAACACAATCACCTGCGGATCCACCTGGATAATCTGCTCCGCATTGGGCACCCCGTTGGTCCCAATGACCGGCAGTTCCTTCCATTTATCATAGTTCACATAGTTGTAGAGCCGGGTGAGGCTTTGGCCCTCCTCCACCTCGTAGTCTTCCACCCCCACCACCAGATCAGCTGCTCCCACATAACAGGTATAGCGCAGGGCTCCCACCCCTGAGCAGACAACCCGCTCCACTTGCTCCGGCACGGTCACCTGCCGGCCCTCCCCGTCCACAATGGTTCGGGTCTCTTGTCCGGCTTGGCTTTCCGAAACCGTACTTCCCCCGGGAATCTGGCTCTCCTCCATCCCGCTCCCACAAGATGCAAGGGATAACGCCAACCCCAACAACAGACACATGGCCGTCTTTTTCAAATCGCTTGTACCTCCCTCTTTCTTTTCGATTTTAAACCAACATTCCTTCCGTACAGTAGCATTTCAGCCTCTGCCTTGTATTCAGGGTAACCGATGGGAAGTCTCTTTCCAAGCCCCCCGGGGGGATATTATTTGAAAAAGAAAGCAAATACGTGTCAAAATCCGGATAAACTTTTTAATCAGTTCTTTTTTCTTTCGTTCTTATTGTCTCAACTCCTCCGCAATGGCCTTCAGTTTCCGCAGCCGGTGGTTGACCCCTGACTTTCCCACCGGCGGATCCAGCAGATTGCCCAGCTCCTTTAACGGCATGTCCGGGTTCTCCAGCCGCACCTGCGCCATCTGCCGCAGCGGTTCCGGCAGGCTGTCCAGGCCCCGCATAGCCTGAATGGTCTCAATATCCCGCACCTGCTCCACCGCCGCGGACACGGTCTTGTTCAGGTTGGCGGTCTCACAGTTGACCTGGCGGTTGACGCTGCCGCTGATCTCCCGAAGGATTCGGATGTTCTCCAGTTCCATGAGGCTCACATGTGCCTCCATGATGCTGAGCAGGTCCGCAATCCCGTTCCCTTCCTTGACATACACCACCTGATACCGCTTCCGCTGCACGATCTTGGCATCCACGTCAAAGGTCAAAATGGCCTTTTGAATCTGTTCTGCCTTGTCCAGGTTGCCGCACACGATCTCAAAGTGGTAGGATTTTTCCGGATTGCTGATGGAGCCGGAGCTCAGGAAGGCGCCCCGCAGAAAAGCCCGGCGGCAGCAGCCGCTCTGAATGATCCGGTTGTCCACCGGCATCTCCAGGTCCCGCAGCACCCCGTTTTCCCGGAGGAACTTGGTGGCCTGCAGAATCCGCGCCGCCTCCTGCTCCCTGCGCACAGCCAGGGTATATACATGACTCTTTTTCCACTCCCCGTTTCCCATGGCAGACACGTCCGGCTGCGCTCGAAACGTCCGGTTCAGGAGCGCCGCCGCCTTTCGCGCCACCAACAGATTTTCGCTCTGCAAAACCAGGAACAGCCGGCCGTCTGCCCGGACGGATACCCGCCCGCAAAAGCTGATGATAGCCGAAAGCTCCGCAATCTGACAATGCCGGGCACTGCTCATATGTTTTTCCAGTTCCTCTTTTGCCCGCAAAGAAAAAGACATCTCAAAAATCCCCCAGACACCGGACCTCCATCTCCAGCTCCACCCCAAACTGGGTCCGGACCCGGTCCGCCACCTGCCGGCACAGATCCCGGATCTCCGCCGCGGTGGCACCGCCCCGGTTGATCACAAACCCGCAGTGCTTCTCTGAGACCTGGGCCCCTCCCACGGAAAACCCGGCCAAGCCCGCATCCTGAATCAGCTTTCCGGCAAAAAAGCCGGCGGGCCGCTTGAAGGTGCTGCCGGCGCTGGGGTACTCCAGAGGCTGTTTTTCCCGGCGCCGGGCCAGCAGGTCCGCCATCTGCCGCCGGATCTCCTCCGGGTCTCCCGGGGTCAGCCGGAACTCCGCCGCCGTCACCACATAGCCCCGGGTCTGGGCGGCGCTCTTCCGGTAGCCCAGTTCCATCTCCTCTGCCGGAATCCATCGGAGGCAGCCTCCCGGATCCAAAATCTGTACCCGCTCCAGCACATCCCGGATCTCTCCGCCATAGGCGCCGGCGTTCATGAACACCGCTCCCCCTAGGCTGCCCGGAATGCCTGCGGCAAACTCCAGACCGGAAAGTCCGGCAGCGCAGGCATTCCGGGCCAACAGGGCCAGGGAAATCCCTGCCACCGCCCGAATCTTGTCTCCCACCACCTGACAGGAGGACAAAAGGTCTCCCACATGTAGAATAACACCCGCATACCCCCGGTCTCCCACCAGAAGGTTGCTGCCTTTTCCCACCACCGTCCAGGGGATCTGCTCCCGGCGGCAGCAGGCTGCCAATGCCGCCAGATCCTCACGGGACCGGGGTTCCGCCCACAGGGCAGCCGGTCCTCCCACCTGGAAGGTGGTGTGAAGGCGCATGGGCTCCTGCTCTCGTATCTCTGTCCCCGGCGCTGCCTGTCGCAGCTGTTCCAACCACTCTTTCACACTACACCCCTACCGATTGGCGTTTTTCGCCATATTTTCCTGAAAACGCTTATACAGTTCCTGGACCGCGTCATACCCCATCTTCTTTTGCCGGAAATTGACGGCGGCGGACTCCACGATCACCGCAATATTCCGGCCCGGACGGATGGGAATGGAATAGCATATGATCTTGTTGCCCAGATATTCCACATACTCCTCGTTGTTGCCCATCCGGTCGTAGGTTTTGGCCCGGTCCCACTCCTCCAGGCGGATGACCATGTCCACATTCTGCTCATCCTTCACGCTCTCCACGCCAAACAGGGTCTTCACATCCACAATGCCGATGCCCCGCAGTTCTATGAAATGGCGGGTCACCGCCGGGGCGGAGCCTATGAGCCGCTCCTCGCTGACCCGGCGCAACTCCACGGCGTCGTCCGCCACCAGCCGGTGTCCCCGCTTGATCAGCTCCAGGGCCGCCTCGCTCTTGCCGATGCCGCTCTCTCCGGTGATCAGCACCCCCTCGCCGAACACATCCACCAGCACGCCGTGGATGACGATGGTGGGAGCCGTCTTTTCCTGGACGTAATGGAGGATTCTGGCATACAGGTCCGGCGTGGCCCGGCTGCTGGCCAAAAGCGGGATATTAGCTTTCCGCGCCTCCTCCAAAATAATCTCATCCGGCTTGTGTTCCCGGCAGAACACCATACAGGGAATGGCAAAGCTGAACAGCTTCTCAAAGATCTCCTGTTTCCGGGAATCCTCCAGGGTCTGGATGTACGCCATCTCCACGTTCCCCAAAAGCTGAACCCGGCAGTAGTCAAAATGCTCAAAAAAGCCCGCAATCTGCAGGGCCGGCCGGTTGATGATCCCCTCGGCCTTCAGCATATGGGTATCCAGATCCATTTCCGGCGTCAGGTTTTCCAGCTTCATAGCCCGCGCCAGCTGGCCTACACTGATCTGCTCCATTCTGTCTCCTCCCCCTTATTTTTCTCTATCTTAACACAAATCCTGGGATTCGGAAACCTCCCCGTCATGGAAAAAGGCGTAAACCATCTCCGCCACCCCCCGGTTCATCTCCGGCAGCGCCGCAATATCCCCCACGCTGGCGGCCCGCATGGCGTCTATGGTCTTAAACTCCCGCATCAGCGCCTTTCTGCGCACCGGTCCCACCCCGGGGATATCGTCCAGCATGGAGTGGACCTGGGCCTTCCCTCGTCGGGCCCGGTGGTAGGTGATGGCGAACCGGTGGGCCTCATCCTGGATCCGGGCGACCAGCTGAAACGCCTCCGAATGGCGGTCCAAAGGCAGTTCCTGGTTTTGGTAATACAGGCCCCGGGTCCGGTGGTTGTCATCCTTCACCATGCCGCAGACCGGAATGGAAAGGTCCAGCCCCGCCAAAACCCGCTCGGCAATGTTCACCTGGCCCCGGCCTCCGTCCATGAGGATCAGGTCCGGGAACTGGCTGAAGCTGCCGTAATCCGTCTCCAGCCCCCGCTCCCGGAGCGTTTTGACCTCCTCCAGGCCATGGGAATACCGGCGGGTCAGCACCTCCTCCAGGGAGGCATAGTCGTTGGCCCCCTTGACCCAGCGGATCCTAAACTTCCGGTAGTCGTTGCGTTTGGGCCGCCCGTCCTCATACACCACCATGGAGCCCACCGACTCAAAACCGCTGATGTTGGAGATATCAAAGGCCTCCATCCGGTGCAGGCCGGAAAGCCCCATCAGCTCCTCCAGCTGGCGCACCGCTCCCTTGGTCCGGGCCATCTCCCGCTTCACCTTCTCCCGGTCCTGGTTTAAGATCATCTGGGCGTTTTTCTCCGCCAACTCCACCAGCCGGTGCTTTTCTCCCCGCTTCGGGGTCACCAGGGATACCTTGTGGCCGCTTTTGGTCCCCAGCCACTGCTCAATGAGCGCCGCATCCGGCAGTTCTTCCGGCACAAAGATCTCCCGGGGAAAGAAGGGGGTACCGGCGTAGAACTGCTTTACAAAATCCGAGAGCACCTGGCCCCGGGAATCCCCCTCTGCCACCTGCACATGAAAATGTTCCCGGCCTATGAGCCGCCCCTCCCGGATGAAGAACACCTGGACAATCCCGTCGCTCTCCTCCATGGCCAGGGCCACAATATCCCTGTTTTCTCCGCCGCTGTCCGTGACCTTTTGCTGCTGCTCCGTCCGCTGAACGCTGAAGAGCAGTTCCCGGTAGTTGGCCGCGTTCTCAAAGTCCAGGGCCTCCGCCGCTTCCTGCATTTTTTCTTTCAGATGCTTCTGGATGGGGCCAAAATTCCCCTTCAGAAATTCCTGGGCCTTCTCAATGGATTCCCGGTAGTCCTCCTGGCTGATGTAGCCCTGGCAGGGCGCGTCGCACTGATGGATATGATAGTTAAGGCAGGGCCGCTCCTTGCCGGTGTCCTCCGGCAGGTTCCGGCGGCAGGTGCGGATCCGGTACAGCTTCCGGACCAGCCGGATGCTGTCCTTCACCGCTCCCACGTCCGTGTAGGGCCCGTAATATTTGGATTTATCCTTCTTGATGGTCCGGGCCAGCAGGATCCGGGGAAACACCTCCTCCGCCGTCACCCGGATAAAGGGGTAGCCTTTATCGTCTGTAAGCATGGTGTTGTATTTGGGACGGTATTCTTTGATCAGATTGCACTCCAAGGCCAGGGCCTCCGTCTCCGAGTCAGTGACAATAAACTCAAACCAGGCGATCTGGCTCACCATCCGCAGAATCTTGGGGGACTTGTTGCCGGCGCTCTGGAAATACTGACGCACCCGGTTTTTCAGGTTCACCGCTTTCCCCACGTAGATAATGTGGTCCTCCCCATCGTGCATCAGATAGACCCCCGGCTTGCCCGGGAGCTTTTTCAGTTCCTCCTTGATATCAAACATAGCCTTCCTCCCTAAAACCGCTCCCTGCAAAAGGGCTGTTGCAGAATTTCTGCAGCAGCCCCCGCCGTTATCTCTTCACTTTTTTCCCGGGCCGCCGTCTCACCCGGACCCGCCGCGGTTCCGGACCACTGCGGTAACGCCAAGTTTTCAGGCGAAACTGGTTTTTCTTTTCCATCCGGCTGTTTTCTGTCTTCTCCGTGGAAGGCAGGGTCCTGTGGATCCGCCGGGGCTGGTGGAACTCTTTCTCCTCCTGCACCTCCTCCAGGATCTTCATGAACTCCTTGCCGGTGATGGTCTCCTTCTCGATCAGAAACGCCGCAATCCGCTCCAGGGCCTTCCGGTTGCCGCCAATGATGCTCTTGGCCCGGGCGTAGGCCTCCTTCAGCATCTCCTTGACCACCTTATCCACCTGAGCCGCCGTGGTATCTCCGCAGTTGAGCACAGAACGGCCGTCCAGATACTGGCCTTCAATGGTCTCCAGGCCCATGAGGCCAAACTCCTCGCTCATGCCAAACCGAGTCACCATGGCCCGGGCCATCTTGGTGGCTTTTTCAATGTCGTTGGAGGCGCCGGTGGACACAGATTCAAAAAAGATCTCCTCGGAAGCCCGGCCCGCCAGCAGCGTGACCAACTCCGCTTCCAGCTCCACCTTGGTCATGAGGAATTTTTCCTCCTCCGGGGTCTGCATCACATATCCCAGAGAACCCATGGTCCGGGGCACAATGGTGATCTTCTGCACCGGCTCCGTGTGCTTCTGCAGCGCCGCCGCCAGGG
>CAZDOQ010000063.1:0-9156 GCA_964507035.1 uncultured Lachnospiraceae bacterium
GGCCCAGTGCCGGTTAGTCGCGCAGGTATTCCTCTCCCCAGAGCAGTTCCGCCTGGACCTTCTCCCCCTTTTCATGGCCGGGAAGTTCCCGGATTCCGCCCATGACCAGCGCCGGATGGGATACTGCGTTTCTTCCATGATCAAACTCCTTCCTTCCGCGGCCTGGACCGCTGGTCTGTCCGGCCTACCGGTCCGTTTGGAATCTCACGTCCCACAGCGTCCAGCCGTACCACCGCTCGCTCCGCCGGAACACCTGGTCATTCTCATCCGTCTCCTGAAGCAGCCCCTTGGAGCGCAGATAGGCAACGGTGGCCGCCACCCGGCGCTGGCTGTTTCCCGGTAAAGCCGGTCGTTGTTCCACTCCTTCTCCCATTGGGCGCCCAATCAAACAATCAATAGGCGACGATCTTCACTGCACCCTCTTCTCCCCGGATCTCCGTTCCCGCGGCGATCTTGGTCCGGGACTCCACAATACAGTTCTCCAGTACCACGCCGTCACCGACGGATACGTCGTTTAGGATCAGACAGCCCCGGATCTGGCAGCCGCTTCCCACAAACACTTTTTTAAAGATCACCGAGCCCTGAATGGCGCCGTTGATGATGGTGCCGCTGGCCACCAGACTGTTCTCCACCACCGACCCAGGGTTAAACTTGGCCGGAGGATTGTCGTCCACTTTCGTGTAGATGGCCGGATAGCCGCTGAAGAATTCCTGGCGCACTTCCGGCTTCAGGAAATCCATATTGCATTGATAGTAGGCATCCACCGTGGCAATATTGGCCCAGTAGTCCCGGAACGGATAGGCGTAGATCCGCTTGGCCCGGCGCTGGCGCATCAGCACGTCCCGGACAAAGTCAAACCACTCCATCTCCTGGCACTGCTCCAGCAGGGAGATCAGCAGGCGGCGGCGCACCACGTAGATGCCGCAGGACACCGTATTCAGTTCGCTGATGGCAGGTTTTTCCTCAAAGCCCACAATCCGCATATCCCCGTCCACTTCCACCACGCCGTAGCGGCTCACGTCCGTGCCCGCCGGCAGGCGCTTGCAGACCACCGTAATGTCCGCTTCCTTTTCCATATGGTACTCAATGACCTGGTTGAAGTCCATCCGGTAAATGCCATCCCCCGGGGCAATCACCACATAGGGCTCATGGCTGTCCCACAGGAAACTCAAGTTTTGAGCCAGAGCGTCCGCCGTGCCCCGGTACCACTCGTTGTTCTGGGGCGTGATGGTGGGATTGAAGACGAAGAGTCCTCCCTGTTTCCGCCCAAAGTCCCACCATTTGGAGGAACTCAAATGCTCGTTGAGGGAGCGGGAACTGTACTGGGTGATCACCGCCACCTTCCGAATCTGGGAATTGGCCATATTACTCAGCACAAAGTCGATGGACCTATAACTGCCCGCCACCGGCATGGCAGCCACGGCTCTTTTGTTGCTGAGCTCCCGCATACGCCGTCCATTGCCGCCGGCCAAAATAATCCCTAATGCTTTCATCCTCTCCCTCCTGCCTTCACAATATATCCGCCGTCCGGGAGGCGTTCCCCCGGATAGTCCTCCGGCAGAGTGCGCCCGGAAATCGCCGTATTTTTCCCCACGGAAACGCCTGGAGGGATATAGGAATTTTCATCCACCGTCACCAGATCGCTGGCGTATACCCGGGTATCCAGCTGGCTCTCCGCAAAGGTCCCCTCGCCCAGAACACAGCCCTCGCCGATCTCGGTATTCTCCGCCACAATGGCTTTTTCGATCCGGGCATTCTTTCCTATCTTCACGCCACGCATCAAAATGGAATCCCGGACCACAGCTCCCTCCTCCACCAGCACGCTGGGACCCAGCACCGAATGGGAGACGGTACCGTAAATGGAAGCGCCCTCGCTGATGATAGACCGCTCCGCCGAAGCGCCCTTGGCCATGTAGAGAGGCGGAAGGGCTTCCTCCCTGGTGTAGATCTTCCAAAATTCCTCATACAGGTTAAATTCCGGAACCAAGTCTACCAGCTCCATGTTGGCCTGCCAATAGGAGCTGAGGGTCCCCACGTCCTTCCAATAGCCATTAAATTCATAGGTATAGATGTTTTCTGTCTTCTCAAAGCAGTAAGGAATGATATGTTTTCCAAAATCACAGCCCGGCACATCCGACAGGGCGATAAGAGCGTCCCGCAGTATCTCCCAGTTGAAAATATAAATACCCATGGAGGCCAGGTTGCTCCGGGGGTGCGCCGGCTTTTCCTCAAAGGCCGTGATCTTCCGGTTGTCATCTGTGACCAGGATCCCGAACCGGCTGGCTTCCTCCCAGGGTACCGGCATGGAGGCGATGGTCACCTCCGCCTGATTGCGCCGGTGGCACTCCAACATTTCTTCATAGTCCATCTTATAGATGTGATCTCCCGACAGGATCAGCACATAATCCGGATGGTACTGTTCCATATAGGCCATGTTTTGGTAAATGGCGTTGGCCGTGCCTGAATACCACTCGCTGTCCTTGCTCTTCTCATAGGGCGGCAGCACCGTCACGCCGCCGTCCCGCTTATCCAGATCCCAGGGAAGGCCGGTTCCAATATGGCTGTTCAGACGCAGAGGCTCATACTGGGTCAGGACTCCCACTGTATCCACGCCTGAGTTCACACAATTACTCAAGGGAAAATCGATAATTCGGTATTTGCCGCCGAACGCCACCGCAGGTTTGGCCACTCGCGCAGTCAACACCCCCAGGCGGCTGCCCTGCCCTCCTGCCAACAGCATGGCGATCATTCTCTTTTTCATCATATTTACTACCCTCTCTTTCCAACCAATACTCTTTAAGCCGGCCTTTTCCTGCCTGTTTTTTTTGTCATGCCGGGGGAAGAACTTGAATTTCTTGTTGAATTGCTCCAATTTGCAGATATTATAACACAATTTAGCTTATTTGAAAAGCATGTCCCTTATACATTTTTCTTATATCCTACTCCCCGGAAAATCGCGGAAACTAGGGAAATTCAGTTGAAGACAACCCCTAAATCTACTATAATCGGTATAGGAAACTTTTATGATTGAAATTTCACGCACCAAGGAGGTACCAACTTGCGTTTCATCCATACCGCCGATCTTCATCTGGGAGCGGTTCCCGATCCTGGATATCCCTGGAGCAAAGAGCGCGCCGCCGCCGTGAATGATTCCATTCGCCGGATCCTGCAGGATGCGGAGGAAAAGCAGGTGGACCTGCTGCTTTTGGCAGGGGACCTGTTCCACCGGCAGCCCCTGCGGAAGGAACTGAAGGAGTTGAGCTATCGGTTTTCTCAGCTGAGCCATACCCGCGTGGTCATGATTGCCGGCAACCACGATTATCTCTCCGAGGCGTCCGCTTACACCGGGTTTCCCTGGCCGGAAAATGTCACCTTCCTCTCCTCCTCCTCTCTGACCTCCGTCTACTTTGAGGATCTGGGGACAGAAATCCACGGTCTCAGCTATCACCGGCCGGAGATCCGGGAGCCTCTGTATGAGGGGTGCCGGGCTCCGGCAGACGGCCGGATCCACATTTTGCTGGCCCACGGAGGAGACGCCCTGCATATTCCCTTCCGGCCCTCTTCCTTTGCCGGGTCCGGCTTTCGCTATGTGGCCCTGGGACATATCCATCAACCCCAGGTGTACCAGAAGATCCCCGCCGCCTATCCCGGCTCCCCGGAGCCGCTGGACCGGACGGACACCGGCCCTCGGGGCTACATTCGGGGAGAGATCACGGACAAAAAAACCAGGCTGGACTGGGTGCCTTTGTCCAAAGTACAGTATGTCCTCCTGGAGATTCAGACCGACGCCAGCTATACCACCGCACAGATCCTGGATTTGATCCGGCCGCAGCTGGAAAAGCATCCCCAATCCATCTACCGGCTGCATCTCACCGGTTTCCGGGATCCGGAGATCTCCTTTGATCTGGAAGTCCTGCAAGATGCCGGCCGGATCATAGAGATTCGGGACGATACGGAACCGGCCTTTGACCTGGAGGCTCTGGCCCGGGACCACGCCAACGACCTGATTGGACACTATATCCGCGCCCTGACCTCCGGAGAAGAGACGCCGGTGCGCAAAAAAGCCCTTTACTACGGACTGCAGGCCCTCTGCAGTTCTGATCACAGATAAGGAGTTCTCTCTTGAAGATTCATCGGATTCATATCAATCATTTTGGGAAACTGGAAAATCTGACGCTGGAATTCTCCCAGGGCATCCATCTGATCTCCGGGGAGAATGAATCCGGGAAGACCACCCTCCACTCTTTCTTACAGGCCATGCTTTTTGGCATAGAGCGCAGCCGCGGACGGGCCGCACGGACAGACATGTACAGCCGCTATCTTCCCTGGAAAGGAAGCAGCACCTACGGAGGAGTTCTGGAACTGGAAAAAGGGGGAACCCGCTATGCCATCCACCGGAATTTTGAGAAAAATGTCCAGCCCTGCACGCTCACAGATGCGACCCATGCCCGGGAACTGACTCCCTCCGCCGCCAACTTTTCCGAGTTGCTCTGCGGCCTGACCCCCTCTCTGTACGTGAACACCCTTTCCGTGGGGCAGCTGCGGGCCGCCACCAACCAGGACCTGGCGGATGATCTGCGAAATCACATTGTCAATCTGCGCTCCTCCGGCTCCTCCTCCGTAGATGTGAACCAGGCGCTGTTGTATTTGAAAAAAGAGAAAAAAAAGCAGGAAAACGCCGTCTCCCGGGAGGCGGAGATGGAGGAGCAGGAACTGAAAAAGCGGATCCAGCTGCTGGAGCAGGAACTGGACGCCATGCCCGGAGGCCGGGAATTGCCGGAACTGGAACAGCAGAAAAAGGAACTGGACCAGGAGATCCGGCATCTGGGAGAGCACCATCAGCAGCTGACCCGCATTATCCAGCGGGGGGAAGACGGTTTGAAAAAGTATAACATTTCCAGCGCAAAGGACGTGGAAGAGATGCTGGAACAGGTGGACCGGCTGGAGGACCAGCGCCGCCAATTTCTCTCCCATTACCGCCGTCCGGTCTCCGGCGCCCTTCGCTTGCTCCTGGGCTTTGCCAATCTTCTTCTGGCCTCCGGTGCTCTGGCCGGACTGTGGATGACCTGTACTCTGATTCTGTCCCGCCAGTACCTGCCCGCCGCCGGTGTGTTTCTGGCAGGGATTCTCCTGGGTACCCTGGCGGTCCGCCTAAACCGGCGCCGGGATGCCTCGGCCAGCTACCGCCGGTGCTGCCTGGCCCTGAAGGAGTTGTATGAGGATTACTTTGGAGAAGCGCCGGATCTTCCGGAGGATGAGCTGGCCGGCCATCTCCGGCGGCAGCTGGACCACTGCCGGAAACTCTGCTACACCATCGGACGAAGCCGCCGTTCCCTGAGCCGGGACATGGAAACGCTGCTGGCGGCCCAACAGAAACAGCTGCCTCTGTTGACCCGTCTGGAGCAGGCCCAAAAAGAAAGATGGGCCGCAGACCAGAAGGGGGAGGCGCTCCGTTCTCTGGAGGAACGTCTGGAAGCCCTGCGGGAACCCTTGGCCCGGAACCAGAAAGCGGCGGAGGAACAAGCTGCCATCTCCCTGGCCATGGAGACCATCCAGAATCTGTCTTCCACCGTGTTCGACTCCTTTGGACTCTTTCTGGAGGAAAAGGCGTCGGAGTTGGTCAAAGGCATCACAGACGGCGCATACACCGCCCTTTCCATTGAGGAGGATCTGGGGTTGACGCTGATCCGAGACGGCCAACGGGTTCCCCTCTACCAGGTCAGTGCCGGGACAGTGGAACAAGTCTACCTGGCTTTCCGCCTTGCCTGCATTGAGTTTTTGTGGCCGGACGAGCAGATGCCCTTGTTCCTGGACGACAGCTTTGCCTTCTATGACAGCGAGCGCCTTTCCGCCACCCTCTGCTGGCTTTCGGAAAATTACGGCGGACAGATCTTCCTGTTCACCTGCCACCAGCGGGAAGAAGATATTCTGTCCGCCGCCAAGATCCCGTACCAAAAGATCTCTCTGCCCTGAGAACGCCCTCTTTTTTATTCTGTGATGTTTCCGGCAATGTTCTCCAGCCCGCCCGGCAGTTTCCGGCGAACCGTAACATTTTCCTTTATGATGCCGAGAGGAACGACGAGATCAGCGCCCACACGCCGTCCGTCTCCATTCCCAGTTTCCAGCCGCCGATTCCCGCCAGTCCGTAGGAGGAAAGAATGTCCAGCTTTTCCTGTAGGGAGGTCTCATCTTCCACCCACATCTGATAGGTCACGCCGCCTTCCGTCTCCTCATAGACATAGGTCTGGGCCTGCTCCGGCAACCACGTCTCCGTAGCCTCCGGATGCGCCGCCAGCACCCTGTCCACATCGTTCATGGCCACCGTCTCTGAGGTGAGAACGCCGCCTGTCTCGGTCCAAAGCCGGGTGTAAAAGGGCAACGCACAGATCAGTTTCTCTGCCGGCACCTCCGCCAGCGTGTCTTCCACGCCCTGGCGAACAAATTCCAGGGAGGATGTGGAACCGGCATCCGATCCGCTGTAGTGTTCATCGTAGGCCATCACCACCACATAGTCCGCCACCACGCCCTGTTCCGCCCGGTAATAGTGTTCCGTCCAGGCGGAAGGGACATAGTTGTCCACGGAAAGCACCAGGCCCCGCTGGCGGCAGGCTACGGAAAGTTCCCGGATGAACTGGATATAGCCCTCCCCGGCACCTGCCGGCAACTCTTCCAGATCCACGTTGATCCCGTCCAGATCATACTCTTCCGCCTGGGCCATCAGGCCGTTGATCAGGTTGGTCCGGTGGGAGGTGACGTTCAGCAGTTCCTCCGGGTCCACCCCTTCAATATTGATATTTTCCACCAACGCCCAGACCTGAATTCCCCGGGAATGAGCGATCTCCACGTATTCATGGCTGGCCCGGGATTCCAGATTTCCCTCCTCGTCCTGGATGGAAAACCAGGTGGGAGCCAGCACGTTCAGCCCCTGGGCGTTCTCCAACAGGCTATTCAGGGAACTCACGCCGGATTCCTCGAACACCTGATGCCAGACCAAAAACACCTTCTCGTCCAAGGTGGTCCGTGTGTATTCCGGCGCCTGGTACGGCCCGCTGTCCTCCACCGTCTCCACCCCGGTCATCTGGTTATTCTGCATGTAGCCCACAAATCCGTCCTGGGTATAGACGGTGGACCAGTCCTCCTGCTGTTCCAGGATGGTAAAGCGGGCGCCGGAAGTGACCTCTGTGATCACCGGACTCTTCACATCCGCCTCGGTCCGCACCTGGCCGGTCTCCTCCACATCTCCTGTGGTGGTCTCTCCCCACTGGGTGCGGAGAAAGACCCGGTTGGGATTGGTATAGGTGTCCACCTGAATATTGGTGTATTGGGCCACATAGTCCAGGGAAACATACACCGTTTCCTCCTGTTTCAGAAAAACCGGTCCTCCCTCAAACTGCGTGTCCGCTCCCGCGATGATCACCTCATTGGCCGTGGTCACCACCAACAGCTGCTCCGCTGTATCCCAATAAAAGCGGCTGTTCAGCTCATTCTGGACAATGGACAGAGCCAGATAAGCGCGCTGGGCGTTCCAGACCGCGCGGCTTTCCGACAGTACACCGTTGGAAATGACCGCAGCAGTGCCTTCTTCCACCGGATAAAGGGTCCCCAGGTCTGCCCGCTCTGTGGAGGGTGTATTTTGATGAATCAGTTCATAAATGATTCCTACAACCAATACGATAAGGATCAGGGCCGCGACAATGAGTACGGGAAGGTTCTTGTTTCGTTTCGCATTTGCCGAGCTCATGAAATACCTCCTTTGTTTTGGCCCATTATAGCATACCCGGTGGCAATTTTCAAACGCTCTTCGACAATCAGGGAACTTTCTTCGGCAGAAGAGATTCCGGCGGTTCCCGGTTCATGTTTCTTTCTCAATTCGATCAAACCGTAGTTCTACCAGCTTGCCCTGATCGTCTGAGATATAGTCTCTCATATAAGCTCCGGCCTCTCTGATCACACACAAATCGGCAATGTCTTCCACAGGCACCGCCTTTCCCTCTACCGTCAGAGTGACGCCTGCTTTCTGATAGGCATACAGCGTCTGAAGAAACAGCTGATATTCATCGTGATATATTAGACTTGCTCTTTTCATCCGTTGGCCTCTGCTCTCCTGAATTGAGACAAGATTTGAACCTTCCCCTTCTTTCCCCGGCCAATGCGTCTCATCTCACTTGTATTGTACTAAAATCAATGACATTTGTCACGCAATTATCCGACACAAATCGTACCAAAAGTTGCATCATTGGCAGGCCATAAATTTTTCACCTTTTTCACATAATATTTCCTTTACACGCATAAAGTATTTGGGGTATACTAAAAAAGACATAGGTAGATGGGAAGTGAACGCATGAAGATAGAACGTATCAGTGAAAATCAAATTCGCTGTACCCTGAACCGCAGCGACCTGTCCGCCCGTCAGCTGACACTTCGGGAACTCGCTTACGGGACAGATAAGGCGCGGATTTTGTTTCGGGAGATGATCCAGCGGGCCACTGCGGAGGTTGGATTTGACGCAGAGGATATTCCGCTGATGATTGAGGCGATCCCCCTGGCCAGTGAGGGGATCATGCTGATTATAACCAAAATTGACGACCCGGAGGAGTTGGACACCCGCTTTGCCAAATTCACCCCGTCGGAGCATGGGAAAATGGCTTCGCCGGAAGATGAGGAGGAGTTGGATTTGTCGTTCCCGGCCGGTGTCGGCGATATGCTGGACGCCTTGAACCGTTATGCAGAAACCCCCCGGACGGAAAAAACCGGCCGGACCCATTGTTTCCGTTTTTCCCAGCTGAACCGGGTGATTGAAGCGGCCCACGCCCTGCAGGGACAGCCCGTTGGCCGGAACGCCCTGTACAAAGCCGGAGATGGAAACTTTTACCTGACCCTGAACAGCGCAGGCCAGAGCAGCGAGGAATTCAACCGGGTCTGCAACCTGCTCACCGAGTACGGCACCATCACCCGTTCTGTGGCCGGCACGGAACTCTACTACCAGGAACACTATGACACCCTGATCCGGGAGAAGGCCTTGGAGTCTTTGGCGGAGGTGTAAAAACCGCATGCTTTCTGCCTGTCGAAACATTACGATGACATTCCCTTGCTTTTTCCTTTTCCCAGGGCATATATAAAAGAGGCGGGGGCCTGTCCTCCCCACAGCAAAAGGTC
>CAZDOQ010000064.1:0-8783 GCA_964507035.1 uncultured Lachnospiraceae bacterium
AACACCGGCACCGGCTTTTCCTTCTCCAATTACAACGCCCATGAGATGATGGCCACGGTCCGGTATGCGGAGAGCGTCTTCTACGATAAAAAGCGCCGCTGGAACCAGATGGTGGAGCGAGCCATGGCCAAGGACTTTTCCTGGAATGCCTCTGCAGGCAAGTACCAGGAGTTGTATGACCGGCTGCTCTCCTCCCGGAACTGAGAAATGTTCCATACTAGCTGTTTTTTGCTCTGGCTGCCAATTCCTTCATCTCCCGGGCGCTCTGGATCACCGTGTCCGTAATCTCCGCTCCGCCCAGCATCCGGGCCAGTTCCAGAATGGACTCCCGGGTATTCAGCACTCGGACAATGGTCTGGGTCTGGCGGCCTGCCAGGCCCTTTTCAATGCAGAAATGCCGGTCTGCCATGGCGGCAATCTGAGGCAGATGGGTGATACAGATCACCTGCCGGTTTTGGGCGATGATGTGCAGCTTCTCCGAAACTTTCTGGGCAGTCCGGCCGCTGATCCCCGTGTCGATCTCATCAAAAATCAGGGTGAGGATCTGATCCTTGTCCGAGAGCAGCGCCTTCATGGCCAGCATGATCCGGGACAGTTCGCCGCCGGAAGCCACTTGGCCCAGAGGCCGCACCGGCTCCCCGGGGTTGGTGGAGATCAAAAACTCTGCCTCATCCCGGCCGCCTTTGGTAAACTCCGGCAAGGACGACAGCCGGATCTCAAATTCCACGTTCAAAAAATTCAGGTCCGTCAAGGCTTGGCACACCGCCTCCGAAAGCGGCGCGGCGGCGGACATTCGCAGCTGGCTCAGCCGTTCCGAGACTTCCGAAAGTTCCGCCTGCTTTTTTTCTTCTTCCTCTTCTGCCTCTAGTTTGCGCGACTCAAAGTCGTTCCATTCCTCCAGTTTTTGCTGTTTTTGCCGCAAACTGGAAAAAATGGCCTCCACGGAGCCGCCGTACTTTTCCTCCAGCCGGTGGATGGTGTCCAGCCGCTCCTCCACCCGGCGGAATTCTGCAGGATCAAAGAATAGTTCCTCCCCGTAGGCCTCCAGATCCCGGGAGACACCTGTGAGCAGTTCCTCCACCTGACTCAGCTGCCGGTACGGTTCCTCCAAACCCCCGTCCAGTTCCACCGCCGGGGCCAACTCCCTGAGGGCCCGGGACACCTGATCCGAAGCCCCCTCCATATCCGAAAGTCCCAACTCCCGGCCCGCGGCCTGGACCGCCTCCGCCAGCTTCCGGCTGTTCCGGAACCGGCGGTAGCTTGCCGTCAGTTCCTCTTCCTCCCCGGCCTGGATGGCAGTTCTCTCAATCTCCCGTATCTCATAGGCCAAAAAGTCCATCTCCCGCTTTCTGGCCTCCGGGTCCAACTGGAAGGATTCCAGCCGCCGTCTGCTTTCCTGCCAGGCCTCGTAGGCTGCCGCCACCTGGGCCTTGACCGCCCCGGCTCCGGCATACTCATCCAAAAGTTCCAGGTGCTTCTGCTTCTTGAGCAGAGACTGGTGCTCGTGCTGGCCGTGAATATCCAACAGCATCTCCGTGACCTGGCGCACCTTGGCGGATGTGACTGTCTCATCGTTGATCTTGTGGACGCTGCGGTTCTCCATAATCTTCCGGGAGATGAGAATACAGTCGTACTCGGTGCTCACTTCCAAGGCCTCCAGGGCCTTTTTCTTCTCTTCCTCCACAGAGAAAACCAGTTCCACATAGGCGTACCCGGCGCCGGTGCGGATCACATCCCCCCGGATCCGCCCGCCCAGAGCCGCATTCACTGCGTCTATGAGAATGGATTTCCCGGCTCCGGTCTCTCCGGTGAGGACGTTGAGGCCCTCCCCCAGATCCAGTTCCGCCTCGTCAATGAGGGCAAAATTTTTTACGTGCAGATTCAGCAGCAAGAGGCTCTCCCTCCTTTTCTCCTCTCCCTTAAGGGGCGCTCCTTTCCGGAGCCGGTATCAGGACATTTTAATGCGCAGAGTCTCCAGAAAACTCATGGTGCTCAGCTTCAGGATGTTGGTCACCTGTTCCGCCTGAACGATCTCCAGCCGGTCCCCAGGTTCCAGCTGCACCAGCGTATCCCCGTCGTAATAGGTGACGTACTCCACCTGGGCGTCCGGATCCTTCTCGGACCCCAGCAACTCCAGTTCAATGGTGTCCGTGGAGGACAAGATCAGGCTCCGGTTGTTCAGGGAGTGGGGCGCGATAGGGGTGACCACAAACAGCTTGGCCGTGGGCTCCACCACCGGACCGCCGCAGGACAGGTTGTAGGCGGTGGAACCGGTGGGCGTGGAGATGATGATACCGTCCGCGGTGTACAGATACAGGAATTCTCCGTTGACGTACAGCTTGAACTTGATCACCCGCAGAGACCGGTTCCGGTTGATGGTGATGTCGTTTAAGGCCACATCGTCGCTGATCACAGTGCCGTCGCTTTTCTTCACCCGGCCCCGGAGCATCATCCGCTCCTCTAAGAAATATTCCTCTGCAATGATCCGCTCCAAAATGCCGTTGAGTCCGTTCCAGTCCCCCTCGGTGAGATACCCCAGATGTCCCAGGTTGATGCCCAGAAACGGCAGGTTCAGATTCACCAGGTTCCGGGCGGCCCGCAGCAGGGTGCCGTCCCCGCCCAGCACAATGACGCACTCCACATCTGGCGGAATCTCGCTCTCTAAGGTCTGACGGCGCATGGAAAGCTCCGCCCCCCGCTCCTCCGGCCGGACCCAGCAGGATTTCCCCCGCTTCAGGAGGTAATTTTGGATCAGCTTGGTGGTCTCAAAATTCACATCTTTGGTCTCATTGGTGATGATATAGAAATTGTTGAAAGTCTTCTTATTTTTGCAGTTCCTGGTGTGCATGCTCCACCACTCCTTTCGGGTCCGGAAACAGGCGCGGTTTGCCTGTGTCTTTGGTCAAATACAACAGATACTCAATATTGCCCTCCGGTCCCCGAATGGGGGAGTAATCCAGATTTTGCAGGACAAATCCTATGCCCTCCGCATAGGCGGCCACCTTCTCAATGACCTCCAGATGGGTGCTCTTCTCCCGGACCACCCCTTTTTTGCCCACTTTCTCCCGGCCCGCCTCAAACTGGGGCTTGATCAGGCAGACCACCTCCCCCTTTTCCGAAAGCAGCTGCCGCACCGGCTCCAGCACCTTGGTCAGGGAGATAAAGGACACGTCGATGGAGGCAAGTTCCGCCTGCTCCGGCACCTGGTCCGGGGTCAAATAGCGAATGTTGGTCTTTTCCATGCACACCACCCGGGGGGCCTGGCGCAGCTTCCAGGCCAGCTGTCCGTATCCCACGTCCACCGCGTACACCCGCACCGCCCCGTTTTGGAGCATGCAGTCGGTAAAGCCGCCGGTGGAGGCCCCCACATCCATGCAGACTTTTCCCGCCGGTTTGACTCCAAATTGTTTCATGGCCTTTTCCAGCTTCAGGCCGCCCCGGCTCACATAGGGAAGGGCGTTGCCGTGGTGGACAATCTTCACCGTCTGCTCAAAGGTGGCTCCAGGCTTGTCCTCCCGCTGGCCGTCCACAAAAATCTCCCCGGCCATGATCAGGGCCTTGGCCTTCTCACGGGACTCTGCCAGCTGCCGCCGGACCACCAATAGATCCAATCGTTCTTTCATCTATAACTCCTTCAGGATGGTTGCCAACGCCCCTTCCGCGTCGATCCCCACCTGGTGCTTTAAAATCTCCACATTGCCGTGTTCCACATAGTTGTCCGGGATGGCCACCGGAATCACCTGAAGAGGCAGCCGGTTCCAGGCGCAGAAAGCCGCCGCATGTTCCCCAAAGCCGCCGCTTTTCACATTCTCTTCCAGGGTCACCAAAACCTGATGGCTTCCGGCGATCCGCCGCAGCATCTCCTCATCCAGAGGCCAGACAAACCGGGCGTTGATGACGCTGACCCGGTGGCCCTTGGCCTTTAACCGTTCCCGCACCTGGCAGGCGGTCTCCACCATGGTCCCCACGGCAAACAGAGCGATCTCCCCCTCCTCATAGAGAATCTCGCTTTTTCCCGCCTCTATGGGAGCCCGGAACTCCTTGAGGCCCCGGTAGGCCGTGCCCCGGGGATACCGGATGGCCAGGGGACCGTCAAAGGTCAGGCTGAACCGCAGGGCGTCCGCCAGTTCATAACAGTTTTTGGGAGCCATGATGGTCATGTTGGGGATGGTCTCCAGGAAAGACAGATCAAAGAGGCCCTGGTGGGTCTCCCCGTCGCTTCCCACCAGTCCGGCCCGGTCAATGGCAAAGGTCACCGGCAATTTCTGGATACATACGTCGTGGAGGATCTGGTCATAGGCCCGCTGCAGGAAGGAGGAGTAGACACAGACGTAGGGTTTCATACCCCCTGCCGCCAGGCCTGCGGCAAAGGTCACCCCGTGCTCCTCGGCGATGCCCACGTCAAAAAACCGGTCCGGAAACAGGCGTCCGAACTTTTTTAAGCCCACGCCGTCGGGCATGGCTGCGGTGATCCCCAACACCCTGGGGTCCTTTTCCGCCATCTGACAGAACACCTTGGAGAACACGTCTGTGTAGCTGGCCTGGTTCTTTTCTTTCCGGGGCTTTCCGGTCTCCACCACAAAGGGATTCACCCCGTGGTATGCCTCCGGGTGCCGCTCCGCCGGTTCGTATCCCTTGCCTTTTTGAGTCATCACATGGACCACCACCGCCCGTTTTAACCGCCGGGCTTCCTGGAAGACACTGATCATACTGGCAATGTTGTGGCCGTCCACCGGTCCCAGGTAGGTGATATCCATATTTTCAAAAAACATCCCGGGAAGAAACAGCTGCTTTAAGCTCTGCTTGGCCATGCTGATCCGGCGCACCATGCGGCTGCCGATCTCTGGCACCCGGGCCAGGTTCTGGCGCACATTCTCCTTCAGATCATTGTACTGGGGCATGGTCCGCAGATTGTTTAACATCCGGGAGATTCCGCCGATGTTCTCGGAGATGGACATGTTGTTGTCGTTGAGGACAATGATAAAATTGCTCTTGATCTGAGAGGCGTTGTTTAGGGCCTCATAGGCCATACCGCCGGTGAGAGCCCCGTCCCCAATGATGGAGACCACCGCATAGTCCTCCCCCCGCAGGTCCCGGGCCTGGGCCATCCCCAGCCCCGCTGAGATGGAGGTGGAACTATGGCCGGTGTTAAAGGCGTCACAGGTGCTCTCCTTCCGGTTGGGGAAGCCGCTGATGCCGCCGTAGCAGCGGATCTCGTCAAAGCCCTCCTTCCGGCCTGTGAGCAGCTTGTGGGTGTAGGACTGGTGTCCCACGTCCCAGATCAGCTTGTCTTCCGGCAGGTGAAACGCCAGATGCAGTGCCATGGTCAACTCCACCACTCCCAGATTGGAGGCCAGATGGCCGCCGGTGGCGCTGACCTTCTCCAGCAGAAACTGTCGGATCTCCTCTGCCAGCTGCCCATACAGCTTGGGATCAATGGATTGTATATCATTGGGCTTTTGAATCTGATCCAGAATCATCAGCTGTCCCTCCCCCTTTTGTACCTGATTCCCTGTGTTAATGGGACCTTGTCTCCAGTTGCCGGATATAATCCCGGAAGAACGCGCTGTCTCCCGGCAGCATTTCCAGGCTGGCAATGGCCCGCTCCGAGAGCCGTTTTACCTCCGCCCGGGCCGCCTCCAGCCCTTCCAGGGTCACGTAGGTGGTCTTCTGGTTCCGCTCATCGCTTCCGATGGGTTTCCCCAACTCCTCCTCCGTACTGATCAGATCCAGGATATCGTCCTGGATCTGAAAGGCCATGCCGGTATCCGCCGCCACCTGCTCCATCTGAGCCACCTGCTCCTCGCTGGCGCCTGCCAGCACCGCGCCGATCATCAAAGACGCCTCTAGCAGGGCCCCGGTCTTAAGCCGGTAGATAAAGTCCAGCTGCTCCCGGGAAACGGGCCTGCCGGTGAGTTCCACATCCACCGTCTGGCCGCCAACCATGCCGGAAACCCCCGCCTTCTCCGCCAAAATGCCCATGGAACGGCCCACCCTCTCCGGGTGATCCGTCAGGGAAAAGGCCTTGGCGCAGGTCTCAAAGGCATAGGTCAAAAGGCCGTCTCCGGCCAGAATCCCCATAGCCTCCCCGTAGACGGACCAGGTGGTGGGTTTCCCCCGGCGCAGGGTGTCATTGTCCATGGCCGGCAGGTCGTCATGGACCAGGGAATAGCTGTGGATCATCTCAATGGCCGCCATAAACGGCTCAATCTCTTCCCCCGTCCCGCCAAAAAGCCGGTAAGACGCCTCCATCATCCGGGGGCGGATCCGTTTTCCTCCTGCCAGCACGCTATAGTTCATGGCTGCCAACACCGTCTTCTGCAAACCGGACTCTTCCGGCAGATAGCGGGCCAGTATCTCCTCAATCTCCATCTTCCGCCTCCTTTTGTGTCTCCAGGATGATCAGCTTCTTCTCCAGATTGTCCACCGATTCCTGGCAATAGCGGACCAGTTTCAATCCCTTTTCATACAGGTCGAAGGTCTCCTCCAGGGAGTGTTCCCCGGACTCCATCTCCCCCAGAATCCCGTCCAGCTGCCCAAAGGCCTCCTCCAGGGAGCCGGGTCCTTTCTGTCCCGCCTCCCCTTTTCTTTCCTCCGCCCCGGTGCTTTGCCGGGCTTGTTCCTTATCTTCCATGGCGTTTCTGCTCCTTTACTTCACTGATCAGCTCCCCGTCCGCCAGCCGGATGGCCAGCCGGCTTCCCACCGGCGCCTGATCCACCGACTTCACGTTCTTGCCGTCTGTCCCGGTGACATAGGCGTATCCCTGCTCCAGCTTGGTCAGGGGGGAGACACCGGAAAGCCGGGCCGCCGCCACGGCCAGCCGGCTCCGGGTGTCCTTGTATTTACGGCGGATCAGATCGCTCATCTGCCTGGACACCTCCGCCAGCTGCTGCCGCCGCTGCTCCAGCTGGTACTGGGGCTGCTGCTTTTCCAGCCGCCGCCGCTCTGCCGCCAGCCGCAGCTGCTGCTCCCGCAGCTTTCCCTGGGCCACCCGCCGGAGGGCCAGCCGCCGCTGCTCCACCTGCTCCGTAAACTCATACACGTCAAAGACCGCCAGTTCCGCCGCCGCCGAGGGGGTGGGAGCCTGCAGGTCCGCCACATAGTCGGAGATGGTGGTGTCTGTTTCATGTCCCACGGCGGAGATCACCGGGGTCTCGCACTCAAAGATAGCCCAGGCCACCATCTCCTCGTTGAAAGCCCACAGGTCCTCCAGGGAGCCGCCGCCCCGTCCCACAATGAGGCAGTCCAGCCCCATGGCGTCCAGGGTAGTAATGCCCCGGACAATGCTGGCGGCCGCCTGCTCCCCCTGGACCAGGGCCGGGTAGAGAATCAGCTGCACATACGGATTCCGGCGGGCGGCAATGTTGCAGATATCCCGGACGGCCGCCCCGGTAGGGGATGTGACAATACCAATGGTTTTGGCAAACCGGGGAATGAGACGCTTGTACTCCGGGGAAAACATGCCCATCTCCGAAAGCCGCTTTTTTCGCTCCTCAAATTCCCGGTACAGGTCTCCCACGCCGTCCAGTTCAATCTCTTTGGCGTACAGCTGGTATTTGCCGTCCCGCTCATAGACCATGATACTGCCTGCCACCAGGACCTTTTGCCCTTCCTGTAAGCGAAAGCGGAGACCGGCTCTCTGCCCGGCAAACATCACTGCCGGGAGAGTGCCCGTCTCATCTTTTAAGGTGAAATAAATGTGGCCGGAGGAATGGTATTTGCAATTTGAAACCTCGCCCTTCACCACAAGGGAGCGAAGGGCGTAGTCCTGGGCAAAAAGATTTTTGATATAGGCGTTGACCTGACCTACCTTATAAACGTTTCCGGTCCTCTTCATGGGCCGCATCAACACCTTTCACCAATTTTCCTAAGATTGCGTTGACAAAACCGGGGGAATTCTCGCCCCCGTAGACCTTGGCCAGTTCCACCGCCTCGTTGATGGCCACCTTGTCCGGCACTTGCTGGTCATGGAGGATCTCATAGGCGGCCAGCCGCAGAATGGTCAGTTCCACCTTCCCCATGCGATTGGTCTTCCAGCCCTCGGCCACCTCGTTCAGGCGGCAGTCCAACTCCTCCAAGTGTTCTTCCACCGCCAAGGCCCGCTGCTGGATCTCCTCCCGGCATTCCGGACACAACTCTTCCAACTCTCCCACATACAAGGCGCACCGCTCCTGGTATTCCTCATGGTCACAGAATTCTTTCTGGAACAGCGCCTTGAACGTATGCTCTCTGATCTGCTTTCGTGTCATGGTCTTCCTTCCGTTATGGCCGGTCCCGGTCCACCACGACGCCGGCGATCTTGATGTTCACATCCAGCACGGAGAAACCGGTCATGTTCTCAATGGCGGTCTTAACCTTCTCCTGCACCACGGAGGCAATTTCCGGGATGGTGTAGCCGAATTGAATGTTCAGGGACATGTAGACGGAGACTTTGCCGTCCATGACCTCCACCTTCACGCCTTTGGACAGATTTTTCATGCCCAGCTTGGCAATGAGTTCCTTGGTGATGTTGTCCGCCATGGAGTGGACTCCCTCCACCTCCGTGGCCGCCAGCCCTGCGATGATGGAGAAGACCTCGTCCGCAATGATCACCTGGCCGATCTTATCTTTCTGATGGATGACATGGGTGCTTCTGCCTTCCGCTTCTTTTTCCATAAATTTCCCTCCTGTTTGTATCCGCCGGGACATCAGCACTTCCGAACCGGACTGCTGTGCCTTTATGATTTTCATTCTTACGGGCCATTATACCAAAAAGAGGCGGAAGTTGCAAGGAAAATGCGGC
>CAZDOQ010000065.1:0-5976 GCA_964507035.1 uncultured Lachnospiraceae bacterium
AAAAGTAAATTCTCAAAAAATCGGCAGATTGGTACTTTGGGTAGACAAAAGTTCAGGAAAACGGTGGGTTTTTCAGGTGAATCTCCATGAGGCATAACCCCTTAGCCGGAGTTGTGGGACCAGCGGCGTTCCGGTCCTTCTTCTCCAGGATCTCCCCCACCAGCTCCGGCGGCCAAAAGCCGCTTCCCACCCGCAGCAGCGTTCCGGCTATGATCCGGACCATATTATACAAAAAACCGCTGCCCGTGATCCGCAGACGGATCAAAGGCCCCTGCTGCTCCACATCCAACCCGTATACGGTCCGCACCGTGGTCTCCACCTGGGAGCCTGCCGAACAGAAACTCTGAAAATCATGTTCCCCCACCAGAAACGCCGCGCCCTGGCGCATTCGCTCCACATCCAGAGAACGGTAGACAAAATAAGAGTACAACCGCAGCACCGGGTTGGGAAGCTTCTGATTATAGATGGTGTATTCGTAGGTCTTGGCGCTCTCCCACTTGCGGGGATGAAAGGAGAGCGGCACCTCCTGGGATTTCTGGACCACAATGTCCGGTGGCAGGCTTTGGTTCACCGCATAGCAGATCTTGTCCGCCGGAATCCGGGTTTCCGTGTCAAACACGCAGAGATTGCCCAGGGCATGGACCCCTGAGTCTGTCCGACTGGCCCCGGAGACCCGGATGGGTTCCCGGAGCAGCCGGGTCAGATGCCGGTTCAGTTCCTCCTCTATGGTGACGCCGTTGGGCTGTATCTGCCAGCCGCAGTAGTTGGTGCCATCGTAAGCTACAGTGAGCATCACCCGCTTCATGCTCCCTCCTCCCGGGTCCGCCGCTGCGCCTCCCGGAACAACTGGTCAAAGACCTGAGCGCTCCGCTTTAGGGAAACCGGACAGCCCTCCCGGTCCAAAAAGCAGTGACGGGTTTTGCCCTGGCACCGAAGTTCGCCGGTGTCCGCATCTTCCACCCGGTAGGCCACGGTCATCCGCACTCCGCTGTACTCCTCCAGCCGCAGCCGGATTACCACGTCGTCCCCAAAATGGACCATGGATTTATATTCGCACTCCACCGAAAGCACCGGACTCAAAATCCCCTGAGCTTCCATCTCCCGGTAGCCCAGCCCCGCCTGCCCCAGAAAGTCGATTCGGGCCTCCTCAAACCAGCGGATATAGTTGGCGTGATGGATGATCCCCATCTGATCCGTCTCATAATACTGCGCTCTGCGCCGGTACGGGACAAACGCACTCATCTCCCGCTCCCCCTTTCCTTGATACTGGCGCGTTTTCCACGCCATTCCGTTATATCCTCCGCATTATAGCACAAAGAGGATTTTTTCTCAACGCATTTTCCCGCCTTGCATCCGTCCCGCTCAACCGCTATAATGGAAAAAAGAATCACAAAATTCAAAGCAGAGGAGAGGCTTTGACATGAGAAAAGAACTACTACAGCTGCGGGAAGAGATGGCCCGGCGGGGACTCCACGCCTATCTGATTCCCACGACAGACTATCATGGGTCCGAATATGTCCACGCGCATTTTCAGTTTCGCCGGTACATATCCGGCTTCACCGGTTCCGCCGGCACGTTGGTGGTGACCCCCACCGAGGCCGGGCTTTGGACCGACGGCCGCTATTTTCTCCAGGCGGAGCGGCAGCTGAAGGGCACCGGCATCACCCTGTACCGCTCCGGCGTTCCGGGGACGGAAAACATCTATGAATTTCTGGACCGGACGGTTCCGGATCGGGGACATGTAGGGGTGGATGGCCGGACCATCTCCTTCCGGATGGGACGCCATCTGGAAAACATGCTGGAACACAAGAAGATCGTTTTGGACTACCGGGAAGACTTGGCCGAGACCGTCTGGCCCGGCCGGCCTCCGGTGCTGCCCCAAAAAATCTGGGGGCTTCCCGTCTCCCGGGCCGGCCAGAGCCGCCGGGAAAAGCTGGAGATCCTCCGGGAGAAGATCCAGGAGAGCGGCGCCAACTCCCATCTGATCACCACTCTGGACGATATCGCCTGGCTGTTCAACCTCCGGGGCGGAGATATTCCCCAGAATCCGGTCTTCTTCTCCTACTGTCTGCTGACGCCGGAGGAGACCGTTCTGTTCCTGTACGGTGAGTCCCTTTCCCCGGAAATTCGCAGTCAGCTGGAGGCGGACGGCATCCGCATCCGCCCCTACGGCACCATTGAACAGGCTTTGAAAGACCTGCCGGCCTCCTGCCGCCTGCTCCTTGATACATCCCGGGTCAGCTACACCTTAAAGAGAGTCATTCCCCAGGAAGTCCGCCAGGTGTTCGCCCCCAATCCCACGGCTTTGCTCAAGAGCATCAAAAATCCTGTGGAGATTGCCGGACTTAGGGAAGCCAACCGGCGGGACGGCGCCGCCATGGTCCGCTTCCTCTGCTGGCTGGAGGAAACGGTGAGCCGGGAGGAAGTGACGGAACTTTCCGCCGGCCAATACCTGGACAACTGCCGGAGACAGCAGAAAGATTTTCTGGATCTGAGTTTTGAGACCATTGCCGGTTACGGCCCCCACGGCGCCATCATCCACTATCAGGCCACGCCGGAGACGAACTGCCCGCTGAAACCGGAGGGCCTCCTGCTGGTGGACTCCGGCGGCCACTATCTGGACGGGACCACAGACATCACCCGTACCATCCCCCTGGGGCCTGTGACCCAGGAGATGAAAACCCGCTACACTCAGGTACTCCGCAGCATGCTGGATCTGGCGGCAGCCCGCTTCCCCCACGGCTGCCGGGGGGAGAACCTGGACATTCTGGCCCGGCTACCCCTGTGGGAGGAGGGTCTGGACTACCGCCACGGAACCGGCCACGGGATTGGTTTTCTCCTGAACGTCCACGAGGGCCCCAACCGGTTCCACTGGAACCAAAGCGGCGATAAATCCGGCTGTGTGCTGGAGCCAGGGATGGTGACCTCAGACGAGCCCGGCTACTACGAAGACGGCCAATTTGGCATCCGGATTGAGAACGATCTGCTCTGTGTGGAGGGGCCTAAGACGGCCTACGGCTCCTTCCTGGCCTTTGAGCCCCTGACTCTCTGCCCCATTGCCACCGCTCCGGTAAACCGTTCCCTGCTCACGGACCAGGAACGGAAGCAGCTGAACCAATACCACCGGCGGGTCTGGGAGGAACTCTCCGGCCTCCTGCCGGACAAAGAAAAAGACTGGCTGAAAAAAGCAGTCCAGCCCATCTGACCGGCTCCGTCCGGCCTCCAGTACCCTTAAGAAACGCACGCCGCCGTCTAAACACGGTCTTTCTCTTTTCTTCTATTTTCCCCGCTGCTCCAAAAACGCGGCCGTCAGCATCAACAAGGTCAAAAACACCCCGGTGGCGGCGGCCAAAAGCGGCGCCAAAAGCCCCACCATGCCAAGGGTCAACCGCTCCAGGGAAAACAGATTTCCCAGGAACAAAAACGCCAGCACAAAGGCACCGCCCATGGCGCAAAAGAGCAAAATCCGCTGCCAGGTAAACGGGACGCAAACCTTAAAGAGGATCATCATCCCCGTATATCCCATGAGCACCACCGCCATAGTGGAGATCTGTGCGGAGGAAAAGCCCATATGATTTGCCACCAGTATCAGCAGCACCGTGTTGAACACATTGGTCAAAGCCCCGGGGATAGCTTTTTGGATCACGTTCCAGAGGAACCGGCCCCGGACCCGCTCCCGGTTTGGTTCCATGGCCAGCACAAAGGAAGGGGTACCAATGGTCAGAGCGCTGACCAGCGTAAACTGGATGGGCTCAAAGGGGTACGGCGCGCTGAGGAAAATGAACACCAGCGCAATGATGGTGCTGAAAAAGGTTTTGACCAAAAACAGGGAGGCGGACCGCTGCAAGTTGTTGATGCTCCTCCGGCCCTCCGCCACAATATAGGGCATGGAGGCAAAATCCGAATCCAGCAGTACAATCTGACTCACGGAGCGGGCCGCGTCGCTGCCCGCCGCCATGGCAATGCTGCAGTCGCTCTCCTTTAACGCCAGCACATCGTTGACTCCATCCCCGGTCATGGCCACCGTGTGGTTCTGTTTCAGTCCCTGGACCAACTGCAGCTTCTGCCGGGGCGTCACACGGCCAAAGACCGTGTACTGCTCCGCCGCCCGGGCCAGATCCTCCTCCCGGAGGGTGGAGGCATCCACATACCGCTCTGCTCCGACCAGGCCCACCCGCTGGGCGATCCGGGAGACGGTCCGGGCATCGTCCCCGGAGATGACCTTCAGCGTCACGCCCTGCTCCGCAAAATACCGCAGGGTCCGCTCCGCATGCTCCCGAATCCGGTCGCTGATCAGAATCAGCGCCACCGGCTCCAGCTGCTCCGGCAGTTCCTGGCCCCGGAAGGGATGAGGGCTCACCGCCAGCACCAGTACCCGCTGGCCTCTGCCCGCCGCTTCCTCCATGATCTCCTGTGCTTCCGAAATCCCCTCCGGAAAGAGAAACTGTTCCGCCCCCATGACATAGGTGCCGTGGCCGGGGAAGGTCACGCCGCTCCATTTGCGTGCGGAGGAAAAGGGAACCATAGCCCCCGGCTTCCAGGCAGGCGCCGCGGAGCAAAATTTCCGCACCGCCTCCGCCGTGGGATTGTGGTCCTTCAGCGCCGCCACCAGGGCCGCCGCCCCGTTCCTCGCCTGCTCCCGGCTGTGCCTTGGCAGCGGATGCAGCCGGTCCACCTGCATCTCTCCGGTGGTGATGGTTCCGGTCTTGTCCAGACATAGCACGTCCACCCGGGCCAGGGTCTCAATGGAATACATTTCCTGGACCAGCGCTTTCCGGAGGCCCAGGCGGACGACCCCCACCGCAAAGACCACGCTGGTCAAAAGCACCAGCCCCTCCGGGATCATACCCACCATGGAGGCCACGGTGCTGACCACCGCCTCATTCCGGGGCACGCCGCTCAAGACCTCTGTGCAGAACAGAGCCGCCCCCACCGGAACAATGGAAAAACCAATGACCTTGATCAGCCGGTTGATGCTGTTTAGGATCTCAGAGTTGGGGCGTTTCAGATATTTGGCGTTCCGGCTGATCTGGGAGGCGTAATTGTCCTTCCCCACATGGATCACCTGGACCCGGGCCGTGCCGGACACCACAAAGCTGCCGGAAAGAAGCTGGTCCCCAGGCTGTTTCAAAATAGGATCCTGCTCTCCTGTAATCAGAGACTCGTTGGTCTCACAGCTGCCGGTGAGCACCCGGCAGTCTGCGCACACCTGGCTCCCCGCCTCCAGGATCATCACGTCGTCTATCACCAGTTCTTCCACCCGGATGGTCTGAACCGCCCCATCCCGCATGACCCGGGCCTTGGACTCCGTGATCAGAGACAACTTGTCAATCAGCTGTTTGGCGCGGATCTCCTGCACCGTCCCAATGATCGTGTTGGACAGAATCAGTCCCATAAACAGCATGTTTTTAAAAGATCCCACCATCAGGATCAAAGCAGCCAGGATCACGTTCAGGATGTTAAACGGCGTCACCAGATTGGTCCAGAGAATCTGTCCAAAACTCTTACTCTGGATCTCCTCCTCGTTGACCGCTCCCTGTTCCACACGTTCCTGCACTTCCCGGCTGGTTAGGCCCGCCGTTTCTTTTTTCTCCATGTTTCTTCCCCGTCGTCCGCCCTCCCACGAATCAGTCCTCGCACAGCTTTTTGATTCCATAGGAGACGGCGTTTTCTGTGACGGCGTTTCCTATAGATATGAAAAGACTGCCGCAGGGCAGAAAAAGTCTTCCCGCCAGGGAATGCCTCCTCCGGTCCTGCAGCAGCCCTCTTCATTCCTTATTCTGCCGTTGTAGACTCCTCAGCCGAAGCCTCGGCCTCGGCCTCCTCCCCAGCCGTGGTCTCTGCCTCTGTATTGTCTGCCGGTGCTTCGGAACTCTCCGCTCCGGCGGTCTCTGTGCTGCCTGTCTCCGTCTCACCGGCGGTCTCCGTTCCGGCGCTGTCCTCCGCCGTGGTCTCCGCTCCGGTGCTATCCGCCGC
>CAZDOQ010000065.1:6076-8666 GCA_964507035.1 uncultured Lachnospiraceae bacterium
TCCGCCGCCGTAGTCTCCTTCTCCACGTAGATCATCTGATCCACCTTCAGATCATCCCAGCCGTCCTGGACCTCGTATTCCGGAGCGGCCGCCGCCCAGTCTGCGTACACGGTGTTAAAATACTCTTCCCGCTTGTCATCCTCCACCTGGGCCCGCTGCTCTTCGGTGGCTTCTTCATCCAGGTCCGACACGCAGTAGATCACATACCATCCGCCGTCATACGCCACCTTCTTCACATCGCCTGTGGCCATATCCACCGCATTCTGATAGATGGTGGATTCGTTTTCCGTATCTGACTTCAGGAAACTCTGGCTGCTGCTGGTCAATCCCAACTCGTCCTCAAAGTCTGCAAAGGACTGGCCCTCCTCCAGCCGCCGAACCGCCTCATCCGCCAGAGCCTCTCCGGAAAGAGTGTCCTCTTCTTCGGTGGTCTCCTCTTCTGCGGTGCTTTCCTCTTCCGCGGTGGTCTCCTCTTCCGCAGTGCTTTCCTCTCCAGATGCCTGGGAACTCTCCGCCGCCGTAGTCTCTGCCGCAGTGGTCTCAGCCTCAGTGCTGTCTGCCCCGGCAGTATCCGCCGCCGTTGTGTCCTCCGCCGCCGTGCTGTCCGCTTCCGTGGAGGCTTCTGTGCTCTCGGGGGCACTGGTGGACTCGGTGATGGTCACGTATTCCACGGTGAACATCTGGCTCTCCTCATCGGAGACCGTCACTTCCGTGTCCTGCCTCACCGCATCCCACACCTTCACAGCCGTGGCGTTTTTCTGCATCCAGGCTGTGATGCTCTCATCGCTGGCGTCGCTGTACTCCGTGAAGGACTCGTCAAAATCCTCCCGGAACTCGGCAATAGCATCTGCAATCCGGGTCTGGTCCTCCTCCGTCAGAGTAATCTCCATCTCCTCCGCGTGGTCGTTTAAAATACAGGTCTGGATCAACTGCGCCATCACGTCTTCCTTCAGCTGTTGGCCCAGAGTAGTGTACTCATCCGCCGGGGCCTCCCACATGTTCTCATAACCATAATATTGGTACAGGAGTCCATACTGGGATTCCATTACCCACTGCTGATACCGGAGCCAAAAATTCGCCTCATCCAGATAAACCGTCTCATCTCCGTAGATCAGCGCCGGTGTGGACGCATATTCCGACATGGACACCGCGCAGCCTGCGGCAGTTCCCGCTGTAAGAACCGCCGCCAGAAGTGTTGCCATCCCTTTTTTCCATCCCTTCATAACTTCCTCCAAAAAGGTATTCTCTCAAATGCCAAATCCATCCGTTTTTTGGCACACTATAGGTATTATAAAGCCTTTTTGCCCAACTAGCAACATTTTTCCCGGAAAACACGAATTTTTCATGATTCTGTAAGAACTCCGTCCACGGTATTTTCCATCAAAAGTCCGCGGATATTTTCCAGGATTTCCTGCACCGTCTCCAGCATCCGCTCCGGTTCTTTGTTGCGCCCCCTCTGGTCACGGTAGATAAAGCAGGGGGATTTTCCCGCCGAGACCCGCAGATCTCCCCGGTACTGCTCCAGCATGGGGCCAATCCGGGAAGGTTCCACCGGCGCCTGGGGATACATGGTAAACCGTATTTCCTCCTTGTTTCCCGCCACTTCCGTCACATACGCCTCATGGGCCAGGGATTTCAGACGTGCCACCCGCAGCAGGTTCTGGACCGGCCGGGGCAGTTCCCCAAACCGGTCAATGATCTCATCTTGTATGTCCATGTAGTCCTCGTCCGTCTCAATGGCGGCAATCTTCCGGTACAGACTCATTTTCTGAGCCTCGCTGCGGATATAGTTTGCCGGCAGGTACGCGTCCAGGTCCAGATCCAACTCGGTCTCAAAGTCGTCTGGCGTCTTCCGCTCTCCCTTGGCTTCCTGGACTGCGGCACCCAGCAGCTTGCAGTACAGATCGTACCCTACCGCCTCCATATGGCCGTGCTGCTCCGCCCCCAGGAGATTGCCGGCGCCCCGCAACTCCAGATCCCGCATGGCAATGCGGATGCCGGACCCCAATTCCGTATACTCCCGGATGGCCTGCAGGCGCTTTTCCGCAATCTCCGGCAGCATCCGGTCTCGGCGGTACATGAGAAAGGCGTAAGCGGTCCGGCTGGACCGGCCCACCCGTCCCCGGAGTTGGTACAGCTGGGAGAGGCCGAATCGGTCCGCGTCATGGATGATGATAGTGTTGACATTGGAGATATCCAGGCCGGTCTCTATGATGGTGGTGGACACCAGCACGTCAATCTCCCCGTTGATAAAGTCCAGCATGGTCCGCTCCAGCTCCCGCTCCCGCATCTGCCCGTGGGCCGCCACCACCGTGGCGTCCGGCACCAGGGAGGCAATGTGGGCCGCCATTTCCCGGATGTTCTTCACCTGGTTGTACACATAGTACACCTGTCCGCCCCGGTCCAGTTCCCGCTTCAAGGCCTCCCGGACCAGTTCGTCGTTGTACTCCATCACATAGGTCTGGATGGCCACCCGATCCATAGGCGCCTCCTCCAGCACGCTCATATCCCGGATGCCAATGAGGCTCATGTGCAGGGTCCGGGGGATGGGGGTGGCCGTCAGGGTCAGCACGTCCACCGTCTCCCGGAG
>CAZDOQ010000066.1:0-8636 GCA_964507035.1 uncultured Lachnospiraceae bacterium
GGTACTTTGGGAAGACATATCCATCTTTTTATTGCAATTCGCGGAAACTCAAGTGAAGAGACCGCTTCTCCAACTGCTCCCGAACCGCCCGGCCGGTGGGAGTGTCCGCCAGGCCGCCCCGGCCGGTTTCCCGAAGTTCCGAACACATCCGGTCCCCCACGTCCCGCATGGCGTCTATCACCTCGTCCGGGGGGATGGCGCTGCGGATCTCTGCCAGGGCCATGTCCGCGGCGCTGAGAGCGTTCACCGCCCCTACCACATTCCGCTTGACGCAGGGCACCTCCACCAGCCCCGCCACCGGATCGCAGACCAGGCCCAGCAGATTTTTTAAAGCCATGGCCGTTCCGTGAAACACCGCCTCCGGGCCGCCGCCCCGGAGCCAGACCAGGGCCGCCGCCGCCATGGCGCTGGAGGTTCCCACCTCCGCCTGACAGCCGCCCCGGGCGCCGGAGATGCTGGAGCGGCTTGCAATCACCTCTCCCACCCCCGCCGCCACATAGAGGGCTTCCTGGATCTTTTCCGGATCTGGCTGGAAAAACTCCTCATAGGTCAGCAAAATAGCCGGCACCACCCCGCAGGACCCGGCGGTGGGTGCCGCCACAATCCGCTTCATGCAGGCGTTGTTCTCTCCCATTTTTAAAGCCCGCTCCATGACACGTCCCAAAAAGGAACCGCAGAGACTATTGCCGTTCTCCACGTACCGGGCCATGCGCCCGCCGTCTCCGCCCACCAGTCCGCTGGCGGAGACCAGATCCTCCTCATAGGAGGCGTCTGCTTCCTTCATGGCCTGGTACATCTCACGCATTTTCTGCCTGGAAACCTGAGGGTTCAGCTGGGAATAGACACAATCGTCCTGAAAAATCGCCTGCCAGAGAGGCAGGTTCTGCTCCGCCGCCCGGCGTCCCATCTCCTCCAACGATGAAAAACTCATGACGCATCCTCCTTCAGACTCAGGTATGTCACTTTCTCAATGCCGTCCATGCGGCGCAGCTGCTCCCGCACCACTTGGGGCACCTCCTGATCGCACTCCAGCACCATGACGGCCAGTCCTCCGGGACAGTCCCGGTACAGCTGCATGGTGGCGATATTCAAATTCCGCTCCCCCAGCAGCAATCCTACCTCGGTGACGCAGCCGGGCTTATCCTGGTTGCGGATGATCAGGGTGGGACTTTCTCCGCTGAAATGGGCCTCCATGCCGTCCACCTGGCCAATACGGACCCGGCCGCCGCCAATGGAGGAGCCGGTCACCTCCACACGGCTTCCTTTCACGCCTTCCAGCCGCAGCCGGGCGGTGTTGGGATTCACATCCCGCAGGTCCACCTGGCCAAAGGACAGCTCCATGCCTGCCTCCTTTGCCAGCCAAAAGCTGGCAGGGATCCGGCTGTCGTCCGGCTTCATCTTCAAAAGCCCAGCCACCAGGGCCCGGTCCGTTCCATGCCCCTTTCCGGTTGCCAAAAAAGAGCCGTACAGGTCGATCTGGGCCCGCCGCACCGGCTCCCCCAGAAGCATCCGGGCAATATAGCCAATCCGCACCGCCCCGGCGGTGTGGGAGCTGGAGGGCCCCACCATCACCGGACCAATAATGTCAAACACGCTCATATGTTTCCCCTTTCCCGCCGCGTTCCCGCGGCATTCCGTTCCCTCAAAGGGCGTATCTCACACGCCTCATTCTTCTGTGCCGGAGGGCATCACACAAGCCTAGTCCGGCCGTCCAGCACCGCCTGTACCAGCCGGTCCCCTTCATAGACCACCTTCAGCGAAAAAAAGGGCCGCTCCTCCTCCAGGAGCCGGAAAAAGATCCGGTCTCCCTCCCAGAGCCGCAGGTCCCCTACCCGTTTTTGGGGCACCCACTCCAGGTCCCCCTCCCGGCAGGTTCCCACCTGTCCTTCAATCCCCCCGGCGGTGAACAGATACATGTGCTCCGTTTCCCACCGGTCCGACACAAAAGTGACAATCCCCCTGAGGCGCCAGCTGGTGAGGGTCAGACCTGTCTCCTCCTTCACCTCCCGGAGCAGGCAGTCCTCCGGACTCTCCCTCTCCTCAAACTTGCCGCCCACGCCGATCCATTTGTCCCGGTTTAAGTCATGCTCTTTTTTGACCCGGTGGAGCATCAGATACTGGCCGTCCTGTTCAATATAGCACAAAGTTGTAAACAGCATTGGCGCTTCCTCCCCTGTCTTCATATGACCAAAGCCGCTGCAAACACAAGTGCGGTTTCTTCACATGGCTCACAGCGGCTCCCCGTTTTTTCCTATTCAGCTGCCAGGCTTCGGCCAAAAACCGGTCCCGGCATATCTCTCTTTACTGGTACAGCGAATATTTCCGGCAGATGGCAGTCACATTCTCCCGGATCTTTCCTGCCTGGGCCTCATAGTCCACGGCAGTCCGGTGGATGCAGTCCGCCACCACATCCATATCTTCCTCCTTCAGGCCCCGGGTGGTCACCGCCGCAGTGCCCAGCCGGATCCCGCTGGTCACAAAAGGCTTCTCCGGATCGTTGGGAATGGCGTTTTTGTTGGCGGTGATATAGACCGAATCCAGCCGTTTCTCCATCTCTTTGCCGGTGATGTGCAGGGACCGCAGGTCCACCAGCATCAGATGGTTGTCCGTGCCGCCGGACACCAGGTCCGCTCCCCGGCTCAGCAGGCCTTTGGCCAGCGCCTGGGCGTTCTTTACAATCTGCTCTGCGTAAACATGAAACTCCGGCTTCAGCGCCTCTCCCAGGCATACCGCCTTGGCTGCAATCACGTGCATCAGAGGGCCGCCCTGGGTTCCCGGGAAAATGGCCTTGTTGAGAGCCGGACCATATTCCTCCTTGGCCAAAATCATGCCGCCCCGGGGACCCCGGAGAGTCTTATGGGTGGTGGTGGTCACCACATCTGCATAGGGCACCGGCGAGGGGTGCACGCCCCCGGCTACCAGCCCGGCGATATGGGCCATATCCACCATGAACAAGGCTCCCACCTCCTTGGCGATCTGGCCGATCCGCTCAAAGTCAATGATTCTGGGGTAGGCAGAGGCGCCGGCCACAATCATCTTCGGCTTCACTTCTTTGGCCTGAGCTTCCAGGGCGTCATAGTCAATGACCCCATCCCCTGTGACGCCGTAGGACACAAAATGGTACAGCTGGCCGCTCAAATTCACCGGTGCGCCGTGGGTCAGGTGGCCGCCGTGGGCCAGGCTCATGCCCATCACCGTGTCCCCCGGCTTCAAGAACGCCGCGTACACCGCCATGTTGGCCTGGGCACCGGAGTGGGGCTGCACGTTGGCATACTCCGCGCCAAACAGCTTTCGGGCCCTCTCTATGGCCAGGTTTTCCACCAGGTCCACTTCCTCACAGCCGCCGTAGTAGCGCTTTCCCGGATACCCTTCCGCGTACTTGTTGGTCAGCACAGACCCCATGGCAGCCATCACCGCCGGGGAGACAATGTTCTCCGAGGCAATCAGCTCCAGATTCCGCTGCTGGCGGGCCAGTTCCCGGGCCATAAACCCGCCTGCTTCCGGGTCCCGGCTCTCCACAAGCCCGATGGTGTCCATCAAATCCTGATACATGTTTGACTCCTCTCTTGGTATGTTTCTCTGATCAAACAATCAATATGCCTTGCCCCAGTAGATCATCTTCTTAGCCGGCCGGCCACAGCACACACAGGTGTCCCCCAGACGCTCCTGGGTAAAGGGCATGCAGCGGGAGGTGGCGCCGGTCTCCTCTTTGATTTTCATCTCACAGGCCAAATCCTCGCACCACATGGATTTGACAAAGCCGGGTTTATTGGCCACCAGTTCCTTCAGTTCCTCATAAGTGGAGGCCTGATAAATGTGGCTCTCCATGTGCTCTTTGGCCCGGTCGTACAGATCCTGCTGCATCTGCTCCAGCATCTCCCCGGCCACCACGGCCACCTGGTCAAAAGCGTCCTGCCGCTTCTCTCTGGTATCCCGGCGGACCAGGGTCACCTGGCCGCTCTCCAGATCCCTGGGACCGATCTCCACCCGCAGGGGAATCCCCCGGATCTCCTGCTCGCTGAACTTCCAGCCCGGACTCTTGTCCGTGTCGTCCAGCTTCACAGAGAAGCCAGCCTTTACCAGCTGCTCTTTCAGTTCCTGGGCCTTCTCCAACACCCCGGCTTTGTGCTGGGCGATGGGGATCACCATGATCTGAGTGGGCGCGATCCGGGGCGGCAGCACCAGTCCGCTGTCATCCCCGTGGACCATGATAATGGCTCCAATGATCCGAGTGGACATGCCCCAGGATGTCTGGTGCACATACTGGAGCTGATTGTCCTTGTCCGAATACTGGATGCCAAAGGCCCGGGCAAAGCCGTCACCAAAGTAATGGCTGGTGCCGGACTGGAGGGCCTTGCCGTCGTGCATCATGGACTCAATGGTATAGGTGGACTCAGCGCCGGCAAATTTTTCTTTGTCCGTCTTCTGACCCCGGAGCACCGGAATGGCCAGCACCTTCTCACAGAAATCCGCGTAGATATTCAAAATGGTCAGGGTAAAGTCCAGAGCGTCTTCCGCGGTGGCGTGGGCCGTGTGTCCCTCCTGCCACAGAAACTCCAGGGTCCGCAGGAACGGGCGGGTGGTCTTCTCCCACCGGATCACCGAGCACCACTGGTTGTACAGCTTGGGCAGATCCCGGTGGGACTGAACAATATTTTTGTACAGGTCGCAGAAGAGCGTCTCCGATGTGGGACGGATGCAGAGCCGCTCCGGCAGCCGCTCATTTCCACCGTGGGTCACCCAGGCCACCTCCGGCGCAAATCCCTTCACATGGTCCTTCTCCTTCTGGAGCAGACTCTCCGGGATCAGCAGGGGCAGGGACACGTTCTCCACTCCCACCGCCTTGAAATCCGCGTCCAGCTTGTGCAGGATGTTTTCCCAGATCGCATATCCGTTTGGGCGCAGGATCATACAGCCCCGAACGCTGGAATACTCCACCATCTCTGCCTTCTTCACCACATCGGTGTACCACTGGGCAAAATCCTCCGCCATGGGCGTGATTGCCTCAACCAACTTTTTTTCCTTAGCCATCCATTTTCTCCTTGTCAGCGGACCGCCTGCCGTTTGCCAGGGCCGGTTCCGCAGTGTCGCAAAAGCGCTATTTGCCGCCTATCATAGCACAGAAACGGCGGGAATTCAAGACGGAACGCCTTCTATTTGAAACCGGCTGCCTTACATTTTAAACCGGTATCCCACACCCCAGATAGTTTCAATGTACTGAGGCTTGGACGTGTCGTACTCGATCTTCTCCCGGATCTTCTTGATATGCACCGTCACCGTGGCAATATCCCCTATGGACTCCATGTCCCAGATGTTCCGGAATAGTTCCTCCTTGGTGAACACCCGGTTGGGGTTCTCCGCCAGGAAGGTGAGCAGGTCAAATTCCTTGGTGGTAAACTGCTTCTCCTCCCCGTTGACCCAGACCCGGCGGGCGGTTTTGTCAATCTTTAAGCCCCGGATCTCAATGATCTCGTTTTTGTGAACGTTGCTGCCTATGAGCCGGTCATATCGGGACAGGTGCGCCTTGACCCGGGCCACCAGCTCGCTGGGGCTGAAGGGCTTGGTGATATAGTCGTCCGCCCCCAGGCCCAGGCCCCGGATCTTGTCTATATCATCCTTTTTGGCGGAGACCATCAGGATGGGCGTGTTCTTCTCCTGGCGGATCTTTTTGCAGATCTCAAATCCGTCCATGCCCGGAAGCATCAGATCCAGGATGAACAGGTCAAAGCCCTCCTTTAAAGCCCTGGTCAATCCGGTGGTTCCGTCGTTTTCGATTTCCACCTCAAAACCGGAGAGTTCCAGGTAGTCTTTCTCCAACTCAGCAATGCTTTCTTCATCTTCCACAATCAGAATCTTACTCATTGTACAGGCACCTCCTGGTATTTTCTCAGGACGAAGTGCATAATCGTCCCGGTCTTTTCTTTGCTGGTGGCCCAGATTCTTCCTCCGTGATCCTCTATGATCTTCTTCACAATGGACAGGCCAATGCCGCTGCCTCCGGTGGAAGAATTCCGGGAGGCATCCGCCCGGTAAAACCGGTCAAAAATGTAGGGCAGATCCTTCACCGAGATGCCCCGGCCATTGTCCTCAATCTCCACCTGGACAAAGTCCCCTGCGTCCCGGATCCGGAGATTGATGATCCCCTTTTTCTTGTCCGTGTATTTCACCGAATTGCTGATGATGTTGTTGATCACCCGCTTCAGCTGCTCCGTGTCCCCGATCACCGTCACGTCCTCGGTGAGGTAGTTGTAATAGGTCAGTTCAATGCCCCTGGCCTCCAGTTCCATCCCCAGTTCCTCAGCGCAGTCGCTGAAGTAATCGTTGACCTTGATCTTGGTAAAATTGTAGGGGATCCGGTTGGTGTCGATCTTGGAGTAAATGGTCAGCTCGTCAATGAGCTTATCCATATCGTTAGCCTTATTATAGATGGTTCTCACATATTTATCCAGCTTTTCCGGCGAAGAGGCCACACCGTCCAAAATTCCCTCCACATAGCCTTTGATGGCGGTGATGGGGGTCTTCAGGTCATGGGAGATATTGCTGATCAGCACCTTGTTGTCGCTGTCGTACTGCATCTTCTCCTCCGAGTTTTCCTTGAGCCGGAGCCGCATCTCCTCAAAGTCCATGCACAACTCGCTGATCTCGTCCTTTCCGCTGACATCAATGGAGAAGTCCAGATTGCCGTTTTTGATCTCCCGGGTGGCCTTTTTCAGAGTCCCTAGGGGCCGGATAATGGAGCCGTAAAGCCAGATGGTCAGAAGCAGGGCGGTGAGGATCAGAACGGTGATAATCAAGTACACCATATTAATCACAATACTGCTCAGCTGGGGAAGGGCCGACTCCACGTTGGTCACAATGAATAGGCTCCCCTCACTGCCGTCCGGATACAAAAAGTCCTGTTGGCTCACCAGGCTTTGGATCTCCCCGCCCAGATACAGACACTCTTCTCCCGAAGCGCTGACGCCGCAGCCATACCCGGGCAGCCGACTGTACAACGTTTCCCCTTCCGGGTTTCCGGTAAACAGGAACGTCTCCTGCTTGCGCACCATCAGATAGGAATTCCTTGCCTGAAGCCGCTGGTTCAGTTCCTCCAGATACGCCGGATCCTCCAGGGTGGCAGTATCCTTCCCCAAAATCTCCTCCACTTCCTCCCGGATGGTCTGGGTCAGCGCGTTGAAGAGTTGGAGGGAGTCGGAGGAATAAAAACTTTCCGCATCCTCAATCCCATAGACCTCCCGCAGAGCCCGAACCTGAAAATGCTCCATTACCATCGCGGAGATGCCTATGAGCAAAATAGGGGCCAGCACAATACTCAGAAAGGAAATGGCCAGTTTTGTCTTCAGCTTCATCTCAGTCGAATCTCCTTTTGTCCCTGATTGCTGAACTGGAGCAGTGTGTTACGGTTCAGGAAAAACAGCTTCCGGGTGGTTCCCTCCAGGGTCCCATGGAATTTTTCTTTTCCGCTTCGATCCAGCACCAGACACTCGGTCTCATTATAAAACACCAGGTAATTGCCAGAAAATTCCCCGCAAGTATAGAGGAAAGGGATCTCGGCGGTCATGGTCTCCTCCCCGGCGGTGTTGTACAGGTGCAAAAGGTAACTGCCGCTCCCCTGCCGCTCCACCACTCCCACTGCGTCCTGGGAAGTCATGACGCTCTGGATCTCCTGCTGAAAGGCAACCTCCTGGATCTGCTCCGGCTGCGCTTCATTCTCCAGGGAGTACAGCACCATTGCGCCGTCCCCAAAGGCACAGACCAGCGTGTCCGTCAAATACCGGACCTCCGGAAACAGGGTCTCCCCGTACCGGAAGTATCCCACCACCCGGTCCGCCTCGGACTGGCCCACGTCAAAATTGTAAAAGGCAATCCGGCTCTGGAGGCTCCCCTGGTCCATATAAACAATGGAGACCGCCAGGCCCGTACCGGTGGGGGACAGGGACAGATCCAGCGGATACCCTTCCCCGGACAGGGCCGTCCGCACGCTGATATCCAGCTTGGTGCCGTTCCGGTCATAAAAATCAATATAGTTGGCGTCCGAATCATCCAGCACCAGGGCCAGCACCCCGTGGGCGGAGACCGTCAGATTCAAAATGGAAAGATTGGTCTGCACCGTTCCCTGGACCCCATCCAGGTGAAAGATGTACGCTGTCTGGGACCGGAGATCCGCCACCGCCCCATAGTCCCCGTTCACCGTCACGGAAGGGTTCCGCATAGAATAGCCGTAATTCCAAACGGTATTGCCGGACCGGTCCAGATAAGACATGCCGTCTGTGCTGTACTGAAGGACCCCGTCGCCAAAATCCACAAAGGAAGAGGTGCTCTCCCCCGCCGCTTCCTTCTCCCACACCACCGAGGCGGTCTCATAGTGGATTCGGCTGGTAAAAAAATTCCAGAGCAGGAAGGCCAGCAGGGCGCAGCCCAGCACCGCCGCAGCCACGCAAAGGCGGCACAGCCGGTACCGGCGCACCTCCGCCTCCACCTCCTGAAGTTCCTCCTCCGAGGGTTCCAGCGGTTCCGTAACCACCCGGCGGCGCAACTCCCTTTTTCTGTTTTCCCGGGAAACATCCTGTTGATCGCTCATATTATGTAAATTCCTGTCCGTTTTTAAAATGGATATCCGTTTCATATAACAGCCG
>CAZDOQ010000067.1:0-8332 GCA_964507035.1 uncultured Lachnospiraceae bacterium
TCGTTGACCACCGCCACCGGGATCTGCCCCGGGGCGCTGGCTGCCTTGCCCACGACAAAGCTCATGTCCGAACCGTACAGGTCCCCAATGACCCGGGAAATCTTTCCCACATCCCCCATAGACATAGTGATCATGGGCAGATCCACCGCCTCGGTCCGGGCTCGGTAGGTGGCCTTCATCAGCGTCAGCACATCCAGGAAGCTTTGGGGCATGACGGCCAGCTTCGGGATGTCCGCCCCCAGGTCTCTCTCTTCGATCAGCTTGTTGTAAATGAACTCCTCCGAGGGAGTCTCCTTGAAATTGTGGAAGGAAAGGATCAGCTTGGAGCCTGCCGCTTCCACCGCTGCCTTCACCTGGTCAATGAATTCCTTCTCATTGCAGGCCTCCACGTCCACAATGTCCGCATGCCCTGTGCTGAGAGCCGCCTGGATGGTGGCCAGACGCACCTCCTGGGGATACTCCTTGAAGCCGCCCTCGCATTTGTGACGGAAGGTGAAAATCACCGGAATCTCCTCCAGATACTGCCCGATCTCCTCCAGGGACTCTTTCACGAACTGGGGATCTCCCGCCTTGTCATAGTGGTCTACCCGCCATTCGATCACGTCCGGCTTCAGGTCCACCACCATCTTCACTTCCTCCACCAGATCCGCCCGGGTGGCAGGGATCATGGGGATACAGGCCAGATTTTTCTCTCCGCCGAAAATCTTTCCCCGTACTTCCATTTTCACTTTGCTTTCCAGCCTCATGTCTCCGATCTCCTTTTGCTATGTTGGATTTTCCCCGCGCTGGCATGGAGCCTGTGCAGAAAAACATATTATTATATTTTTATCATATATTCGCCAAAAAATCCAATGCTTTTCTCAAATTATTGGGGCAGTTTTTTTCATATATTGATTTTTTCACATCCTTCCTGCCAATTTCCTGCATGATTCGACAGCTGGCCCTTGCAATTCCGCCCAGAAAGCCTTATGATAACAACAGAATCGGAGGTGAATCCATGAACCTGCAGCAACTCTACTACTTTAAAACCACTGCTGAACTGGAGCATTATACCCAGGCAGCTCAAAAACTGAATATCTCCCAGTCCAGCCTCAGCCACTCCATCACCGACCTGGAAAAGGAACTGGGGGTCTCCCTGTTTATCCGGCAGGGCCGCAACGTGCACCTCACCAAATGCGGCGCGTTCTTTCTGGATTATGTCTCCCGCTCCCTGGATATCCTGGACGAAGGCCGTTCCCGGCTCCAGGACTTTATCAGCCCGGAGACCGGCAGCATTGCCCTGAGCTATCTCAGTTCCCTCAGCGGCCTGGTGCCCTATCTGATCTCCCGGTTTTTTGAAAACCGGGGCAAGGTGCAGAACCATTTTCGGTTTGACCAGCTGGCCACCCACACCATTGAGGGGTTTCTGATCGAGGGAAAAACAGATCTGGCCTTCACCACACCCTTTGACAACCCGGAGATCGCTTCCGTCAAGATCGGGAGCCACAAAACGGTTTTGATCGTGCCAAACGACCATCCCCTGGCTTCCCGGGAATCGGTGAATCTGAAAAGCCTGGAGGAAGAGACCTTCATCACCTACCATCCCCAATGCCAGATCCGCAGTTATATCGACCAGGTGTTTCAGAGCGTGGGCCTTCGGCCCCGCATCTCCTTTGAAGCGTTCCACGACTCCATCATCCTGGGAACGGTGGCCGCCCGCCTGGGAATCGCCCTGATGCCGGAAGCCTCGGCGGATGTCTCCACCTACAACACCACAGCCCTGGTTCTGGAAAACGACATTCCGGCCCGGGATATCCACATTGCCTGGGCCAAGGACCGGTATATGACGCCGGCGGTGAAACAATTCCGGGATTTTATCCTGGAGAATGGCCGCCTGCTAGACGACTACAAAACATTCTGAAATTATGAGACCCTCCACAGCTGAGGAAAACCAAAAAAATCAATCTCTTTTTTGCCGAAAGGGATTGATTTTTTTTACTTCTTGTTGTAATATATGCATGTCTTACACGTGGTTTCAAATACTACGTCATGTAGATTTCGCATTTTCCTGGGAGGTGTTTATGATGAAAGCAATCCTCAAAGACCCTGGCAGCGCCATCACCCACTTTGTGGGGGCCGTGGCCGCAACCGCCGCCACTCTGCCTCTGCTGTTCAAGGCCTCGCATCACCCGGGAGCCGGGCGGACCCTGTCCCTGGGAATCTTCATGGGAACCATGATCCTGCTATATGCCGCCAGCACCACCTACCACTCCCTGGACATTTCGGAGCGTGTGAACCGGATTCTCCGGAAAATCGACCATATGGCCATCTTCCTGTTGATTGCCGGTACCTATACCCCGGTCTGCCTGTGCATTCTCCCGCAGCCTCTGGGCCTGCGGCTGTGCCTGTTGGTCTGGGGCATTGCTCTGGCCGGCATTTTGATGAAGGCTGTCTGGATCACCTGCCCCAAGTGGTTTTCCTCCCTGCTCTACATTGGCATGGGCTGGGTCTGCGTGCTGGCCCTCCGGGAGTTGGTGGCAGTCCTTCCTCCCGCCGCTTTCGGGTGGCTCTTGGCCGGGGGCCTGATCTACACCGCCGGCGGCATCCTCTACGCTCTGAAACTGCCGCTCTTCAATGCGCGCCATCCTGCATTCGGCTCCCATGAGATCTTCCACCTGTTTGTCATGGGCGGAAGCCTCTGCCACTACATTATGATGTACCAGTTCATTGCCTGATCAGAACAGATCCAGGGACTTTTGGGTGCAGGCCCGGACCGCCTCTATGACAGCGCTGCGGTAGCCGTGCTTTTCCAGGGTCTGCACCGCCTCTATGGCAATGCCCCCGGGGGAGCAGACCTGGTCCTTCAGGACGCCGGGATGGAGCCCTGAATCCCGCACCATCTTGGCGCTGCCCAGCACTGACTGGGTGGCAAAGCGGTATGCCATATCCCGTTTCATGCCATCCGCCACAGCCGCGTCGGCCATGGCCTCTATGAACATGTAAACCAGCGCCGGGGCGCTGCCACCTACGCTGCCCACCACATCCATCACCGACTCCTTCACTTCCACCGCTTGTCCAAAGCTGGCCAGGATCTTCATAACATCTGTAAACTCCTCCGCCGTGACAAAGGAGTTCTTGCAGGCGCCGGTGACGCCCTCCCCCACCATGACCGGCGTGTTGGGCATGGTGCGGACCAGCTTCACGTCCCGCTCAAAGGTATCCTTGACCCACTTTAAAGTCTTGCCCGCCGCAACGGTCACAATCAGCTGCTTATCAATCTCATACCGGATTTCTGTGATCACATCCCGGTAATCCTGGGGTTTCACCGCCAGAAAAATGATATCCGCCTCCCGGACCACGGACCGGTTGTCCTGCCCGATGGTGATGCCCAGCTCCTGATGGGTCTTCTCCAGAGTATCCCAGTGGAGCGCCGACGCTATAATGTTCTCCGGCTCACAGATATGTTTTTTGATCATCTGGCGGATCATCGCCCGCGCCATATTTCCACAGCCAATAAAACCAATCTTTTTCATCCGTCATACCTACGCTTTCTTGAATTTGGACGTACTTCTCACGCCGCCGCAGTATTGGTTCATCTTACCACGAATCCGCCGGCTTGGCAACCCGCGTGAAGCCAAGAAAATCCCCCGAAATAAAGACCCGAAATAAAGAAGCCCGAAATAAAGACCCCTGTTTCCAATTTACGGAAATCCTGCTACACCGGCACGAAGATTTCGTCCTCTCCCGCCTCACTGGTCTCCTGGTCCACATCTTCCTGGATCTCCGCCATCTTCTCCGGATCCGGCACCGGCAGCAAATCCAGGGACTCCAGCTGGAACCGGCGCAGAAATTCTTCCGTGGTGGCAAACAAAATGGGCCGTCCCGGCGCATTGAGCCTGCCCGCCTCACAGACCAGCCCATATTCCACCAACTTATTCACCGCATGGTCCGAACTGACCCCCCGGATCTTTCCGATCTCCTGCTTGGTCACCGGCTGCTTGTATGCGATGATGGCCAGGGTCTCCAGCAGCACCTCCGTCAGCACCGGCTTTTGGGGCCGGGCGGCAATGCGGATCAGCGGTTCGTAGCTGGCCGGCTTGGTGCACATCTGATAGCTGTTTTCCAACCGGATGATCTGCAGGCCGTGCTCCTCCCCCTGGTACTTTTCCATCAGAGAGGAAACCAGGGATTCCACCATGGGTTCCGGAAGTTCCAGGGCCATGGCCAAGGTCTCCAGTTCCACCGGTTGTCCCATGGTAAACAGGATTCCCTCTATCATCGCCTCGTAATTCATGTTATCCATTCCCTTCAATAATAATGTCGTCCCGGGTGCTGTCCTCTGTCAGACGGATTTCCCCGGTCTTGATCATCTCCAGCACCGCCAGGAAAGTCACCACAATCTCCTCCTTGGTAGCTCCTTGGCTCAACAGCTGCCGGAAGGAGCAGCAGCCGCCCCGGGCCACCCGGCGCCGCACCGCTGAGATCCGGTCCCCAATCTGGACGGTCTCCCGCTCAATCTTTCCAAACTGGCTGCGGACCGGATCCACCTTGTCCGCCTGCCGCCGCAGGATCTCGTCAAAGATGGACTTGAGCCGCAGCATGGTCACGTCCTGCAGCAGCGCGTCCAGATCCACTGGCGGCTGGTACGTGGCCACCTCCCGGGGGATGGTTGGTTCTTTAAACTGGAGCCGCTCGCTTCCCACACTCCGATCCCGGAGTTCCTCCCCCATGTACTTGAATTTCCGGTACTCCAGCAGGCGCTCCACCAGTTCGGCCCGGGGGTCTTCCTCCTCCCCCTCTTCGTTGGCTTCCCGGGGCAGGAGCATCCGGGATTTGATGTCCAGCAAGGTAGCGGCCATGACCAGAAACTCACTGACCAGATCCAGATCCTCCCGGTCCATACGGTTCACATAGTCCAGATACTGGGCTGTGATCTCCACAATGGGAATATCATAGATATTGACTTTATTCTTATCAATCAGATGCAGGAGCAGATCCAACGGCCCCTCAAACACTTCCAGCTTTACTTCCAGTTCCATCTCTCTTATCCTCTGTGCCGGAAGGTGAGCAGCACCAACTCCGGCGGGTTGTTCAGCCGCAGGGGGACGCTATGGTTTCCCAGACCGGCGCTGACGATCATCCGCTGGTCCCCCCGCTGAAACAGGCCCCGGTCGTACCGGGGGAACGGGCGGTAATAGGTGGAGATCAGCCCGCCTACCAGGGGAAGACGAATCATGCCGCCGTGGAAATGCCCTGCCAGCACCAGGTCCGCCCCCCAGTCCAGATAGGCCTGGAAGAACTGGGGCGAGTGGGCCAGAAGAATCTGAAAATATTCCTGGTCCGGCGGTCCCACCAGCTTGGCGATGGCGGCGCTGGTTAGCTTGGGGATCCGGATGCCCTTCCGGTAATAGAGCAGGGGCAACTCCAGGCCGGTGACCCGGATTCCCTGGGGGCCGTTTCCCAGCACTGCCGACAGGTTGTCCAAAAACACCACCCCCGCCGCCGCAAGTTCCCGGCGGTACCGGTCAAAAGTGTAGGAGTGGCTGTCCCGCTCCTTCTTCCAGCGGGACTCATGATTTCCCAGCCCGTAACACACCGGAAACTCTCCGGCCAGCTTCAGCAACAGTTCCCGGGCCCGGCGGTATGCCAGACGGGAGTGAAAATGCCCGGTATGTTCTGTGATCATATCCCCGGCCAGCAGGATCCGGTCCGGCTGCGCCTGCCGCAGGGCAGCAAGCAGCCGCCGGTTTTCCTTTCCCACTGTGCAGTCGTGCAGGTCCGCCAGCACGGCCACCCGGTATCCATCTATTCGTTCCGGAATCTTTGGGGATTCCACTGTGTACTGTACGATCCGTAAACCCATTGCCACCCTCCGGCGCTGGTATCTGTCTGTTTTGCGAACATGATGATTATACCATGCTTTCCGGCAGTTTTGCAACCAAAGTCTATAGCAGCCACCAGGCAGCCATTCTCCGGAGGCAATCCAGAAAGCCGGACTTCTCCACGCCCCGCTGGGCTAAAATTTCCACGCTGCCCAACTCCTTTTCCCCCAGCCGGTAGTATCAGGTCAAGCCCGTCTTTCCGGGCTGTGGCGAAGACGCAGTATTGGGCAAGCCCGTGGAGCCGGTCTTGTGCCGGTGGCGCAGGAATACTGCTTCATCAGCTTGTTGGTGTTGACCAGGCCAAACTCGCTGGTCCCTCGGGCTGCCTCCCAGGACGCTACGTAGTCGCTGACCCGGACCAGATCCTCCTTGCGGACCCGCCCCTCCTCCAGGGCGTCGTAAATCAAGATCAGCGTCATGAGGAACTCAAAGATCCCGGAGACGCCGCCGGCCAGCAGGTACTCCCGGTAGGCGGAGGAGAGAATGCCCATTTCCCCCACATAGTCCTTGCCGGGGAAGTTTGCAAAAATGGCCCCTGCCGCAAATCCCACGGCAAGGACCATTCCAAATTGCTGCTGTACGGTGAATCTCTTTTCCAAAACCGCGCCTCCCGAAAGATCCTCTCTCCTAGTCTATTCCAGGAATAGCGGCGTCATGTCCGGCCTCTTTTCTCTGTCCCCTTTCCGGCCATCCAGGCCTGGTATGCCAGAAGGCCCGCCACGGTCTTGGCGTCCCGCAGTTCCTGCCGGAAGATCATCTGGCAAAGTTCCTCCAGGGAATAGGCCTCCACTTCAATCTCCTCATCCTCGTCCAGATGCTGGTGGGTGGGGACGAGGTCCCGAGCCAGGTAGATCTCAATCAGTTCGTTGCAGAAAGCCACCGTGGTGTTGACGGTGATCAAAAGCTCCAGGTTTTCACTGCGGTAGCCGGTCTCCTCCTCCAGTTCCCGCATGGCGCACTCCACCTTGGGTTCCGCCGGGTCGTCCACCTTGCCCGCCGGCAGCTCCAGGGTAAAACGGTCCAGGGCGTTCCGGTATTGGCGGACTATGAGGATCTTGCCGTCCTCCCGGACTGCCACCACCGCCGCCGCCCCGTCATGGGCAACGAAATCCCAAACCCGGGACTCCCCGTCCGGGACCTGCACCGTGTCCTGGTACACTCGGAGGATGGTTCCGGTGTAGGCCAGCTCCCGCTTCAGTCTTGGAATCTTTTTCATGGTGCCTCCTTACAGAGTCTTGACAAACGCCTCAATCCGGTCCAGGCCCTTGGCGATCTCCTCCTGGGAGATGGCGTAGGACAGGCGCATATGGTTGGCAAAGCCGAAGTCCGCGCAGGGCACCACCGCCACCAGATAGTCCTCAATGAGGATGTCCGCCATGTCCGCCGCGCTCTCCATCTTCTTTCCCTGATAGGTCTTTTCCACCACCTGAGAGCAGTCCACAAACAGATAGAAGGCCCCCTGAGGCTCCACTGCGGACAGCAGCGGCATGGCGTTGACCCGGCTGTAGATGTACTGACGGCGCTTTTGGAAGGCCTGGTTCATGGCCGCCACCGTATCCTGGGGACCGCTTAGAGCCTCCAGGGCCGCCGCCTGGGAGATGGAACAGGGATTGGATGTCTGATGGCTCTGGATGCTGCCCATGAGGGAGGCGATCTCCTTGGAGGAACCGGTGTAGCCAATGCGCCAACCGGTCATGGCGTAGCTTTTGGAGACGCCGCTGACCGTGATGGTCTTGGCAAAGATCTCCGGGCTCAGGGAGCCGATGCTCACATGCTGGCCCTCCGCGTAAAACAGGTTCTCATACATCTCATCCGACACCACAAAGAAGTCGTGCTCCACCGCCGCTTCCCCCAGGACCCGCAACTCCGCCTCCGTGTACACGGCACCGGTGGGGTTGTTGGGAGTGTTGAGGATCAGAGCCTTGGTCCTGGGCGTCACCGCCGCCAAAAGTTCCTGGGCTGTCAGCTTGTAGCCGTTCTCCTTCCGGCAGGTCACCGTCACCGGCACGCCGTCCGCCAGCCGGACGATTTCCGGGTAGCTGAGCCAGAAAGGCGCCGGAATGATTACCTCGTCTCCCGGATTCAAAATGGCCTCAAAGACATTGGTCAGAGAGTGCTTGCCGCCGTTGCTGATAACAATCTGGTCCGGCTGGTAGTCCAGGTGATTGAACGTCTGGAACTTCCGGCTGATGGCCGCCTTCAACTCTCCGGTTCCGGAGGCAGGGGTATAGCGGGTCATCCCCGCGTCAATGGCTTTATGAGCAGCCTGGCAGATATTTTCCGGCGTGGGAAAATCCGGCTCTCCGGCTCCAAAGCTTACCACGTCCTTCCCCTCCGCCCGCAGGGCCTTGGCCTTGGCCGTGATGGCCAGGGTAGAGGAGCTCTTTACTTTCTTCGCTTTCTCCGACAATGTCGTAGGCATATCCATTCCTCCAATATTTTCCGTATGGTTTCCGTTTATTGTAGCACAG
>CAZDOQ010000068.1:0-8249 GCA_964507035.1 uncultured Lachnospiraceae bacterium
TCCGGATCCATCTCCGGGCCGTCTCCTCATCCTGGAGAATCTGCTCTTTCAATTCCTCCATGGAGCCAAACTTTCTCTCCGGCCGCAGAAAATCCAGGAATTCCACCTTTGCTTCCTGTCCGTACACATCCTGTTGAAAATCAAACAGATAGGTTTCCACCCCCACCGGCCGTTCTCCGTCTATGGTGGGTTTGCGCCCCACGTTGGCCACGCCGTAGTAGAGGCCGTCCAAAATCCGGATCCGGGCCACATACACCCCGGACTTGGGCATCAGCTGCTCCCCCGGCGCCCTCTGATTGATGGTGGGGACCCCCAGCGTGCGGCCCAGCTGCCGCCCGTGGACCACCGGTCCCCGGACGCCGTAGTCATAGCCCAGCATCCGGTTGGCCTCCCGAATCTGTCCCTGGCGCAGACAGTCCTTAATCCGGGAACTGCTCACCGCCTCCTGCCGGTACATCTCCTTCTCCACCACCGTCAGATGGTAGCCCAGAGACGCCGCCATCTCCCGGAGCAATCCCACGTTTCCCCGGCCTCCATAGCCAAAATGACAGTCCGGCCCCACCACGATCTCCGCAGCCCGGCACTGGCGTACCAGTACATCCCGCAGGAAATCCAGGGGCTGCATCCTGCGGATGGCATCGGTAAAGGGATATTCCACCAGTACGTCCGCTTCCATCTCTTTCGCCAGGCGCACCTTTTCCTCCCGGGTGGTCAGGCAGTCTCCGGTGCTGCCGGACAGAAAGCTCTGGGGGGAGGTGGCAAAGGTAAACACCAGCAGATCCCGTCCTTCCCGGAGGGCGGCCGCCTGGCGCATCAGCTTCCGGTGTCCCCGGTGAAAGCCGTCAAACTTTCCCAGCGTCACCACCGTATCCTTCTCCTGCCGGATGTCCGTTGTTCCATGAATATATCTCACTGGGAGTTTCCTCCTAAAAAGAAGATTTTTCTGGGCCGCAGTTTTCCCTCCTCCGGGGCATAGGTATAGATTCCCACAAAACGGCCCTGGGCATCCTGCACCCGGTATTCTTCCGCCGGAAGAAGCCCCTGCGCCGGCAGCGGATTGCCATTTTGGAGAAGCTTTTCCTGCTCCGGGCCGCACCGGTACACCGGAAGGCCGGAAAAGACCTTCTCCACCGGCAATAGCCGCTCCTTCAGGGTCCCTGCATCCCGCAGTGACTCCACCTGGGCCAAGGTCAGACTGTCCTCCACATGAAAAATGCCGGCGCGGGTCCGCACCAGCTTCTCCAGAGCAGCCCCGCAGCCCAGGGCCTGTCCTATATCATGGCAGAGGGTGCGGATATAGGTTCCCTTGGAGCAAGACACCGTCATCTCCACCCGGGGCCCCTCTATGCGGTGGATCTTTATGGAATAGATCTTCACCGGCCGTGGCTTTCTTTCCACCGTTTTTCCGGCCCGGGCCAGGTCGCAGAGTTTCTGCCCTCCCACTTTTAAGGCCGAATACATGGGCGGGATCTGCCGGTACGGCCCCACAAAAGAGAGCGCCTGCCGGCGGATCTCCTCCGGCCCCACCTCCACCTCCCGGCGGGAGAGCACCGTCCCGCTTACATCCTGGGTGTCCGTGGACATCCCCAGGAACATTTGCGTCCGGTACTCCTTGTCCGTATCCATCAGCATATCGCACAGCTTGGTGCCGCGGCCCAAGCACACGGGCAGCACCCCCTCCGCATCCGGATCCAGCGTACCTGTGTGCCCAATTTTTTTCTGCCTGAGGATCCCCCGGAGCTTGGCCACCACGTCATGGGAGGTAAAGCCCTTTTCTTTATAGATATTCAGTATTCCATCCATGCCTGATTCCTATTCCGCTGCTGCAAGCTGCTGCCGGACCTGCGCCGCCACCTGTTCCACCACCTGGGGCCATTCTCCCTGCAGGATACAGCCAGCAGCCCGCACGTGTCCGCCGCCGCCAAATCTCACGGCGATCCGGCTCACATCCACACCGCCGTTGGAGCGCATACTCACCTTCCACTCTTGGCGTTCCTCGTCCATTGTGTAGAGAAACACCGCCACCTTGACTCCCTCCGTCACCCGCAGCTGGTCCACAATTCCGTCCAGGTGCCGGGATTCCAGTCCCAGTTCCCGCATATCCTGAGCAGTCACCCGGCCGGCAATCAGCTGGCCGTCCAGCCAAAGCCTGGCAGAATCCAGCGCCCGGCCCAGGACTTTGTTCTGGGCAAAGGTTTTCTTGTAGAATGTCTCATCTATGATATAAGAAGGGGAAACGCCCTTTTCCAGCAGTTCCCCTGCCACCTCCATGGTGCGCCGGGTGGTGCTGGAATGCTTGAACACACCGGTATCATGAACGATCCCCAAAAACAGGCAGGCCGCAGTGGCCTGATCCACCTGATCCGGTTCCAGCAGGCCATACAGCACCTCGCAGGCAGAACTGGCGTCCGCCTGGATCACATACTCGTCGCCAAACCCTTGATTGGTAATGTGATGGTCCACACAGACCCTTTTGTGAGCCTGGTCAAAATACTTGGCCGCCGGGCCCAGACGTTCCCGTTCTCCGCAGTCCATTACAAAACACAAGTCGTAGGGAGAAAGGTCCGGGAACTGGTGGTCCACCTCCAAAGCCCCCTGCAGAAAGGAAAAATTTTCCGAGAAAGGTTCCAGGTACACCTGCGGCTGGATCTCCGGCCGGACCTTCCGCAGGTAATTGTAAAGCCCCAGGCAGGAACCCACACAGTCCCCGTCCGGATGTATATGCCCCAGAATGCAGACCCGGTCCGCTCCTGTCAGTACCTCCTCAATCCGTCTCATTCCCGCCTCCCGTCTGATCCGACTCCTGACCTTCCATCAGCTTCTCAATTTTCCGGGACATCTCCACGCCGTAGGCAATGGACTGATCCCATATAAACCGGATCTCCGGCGTATTTCTCAGATTCAGATTCCGGGCCAGCTGGCTGCGGATGAATCCTTCTGCGTTCTTCAAGCCCGCCAGTGTCTCTTGGGCCTGGGCTTCATCTCCCAAAACGCTGATATAGGCCTTGCAGGTCTTTAGGTCCGGCGCCACCGTCACGGAGATGACGCTGACCAGCGGGGAAATCCGCGGGTCCTTCACCTGGTTCCGGATGATCCCGCTCAGCTCCCGCTGTACCTCACTGTTGATCCGGACATTTTTGATGCTGTTCTTTCTCATGCTCTTACTCCTCACCCCCGCCAGCGCCCTGGGCCTGGCGGGAAACCGGCGTCGGAAAATCAGGTGCGGGGCACCTCCACCATCATATACGCCTCGATGGTGTCGTCCTCCTTCAGGTCGTTGAATTTATCAAACACCAGCCCGCACTCATAGCCGGCAGCCACTTCTTTCACGTCATCCTTAAATCGCTTCAAGGAGACCAGAGGACCGTCGTAGAGCTGTTCTCCGTCCCGGCTGATCCGGCAGCTGCAGCCCCGGACAAACTTGCCATCCATGACAAAGGTGCCTGCAATGGTTCCCACGCCGGAGGCCTTGAAGGTCTGACGGACCACGCCGTGGCCAATGACCTGCTCCTCGAAGATGGGATCCAGCATACCCTTCATGGCCGCTTCCATATCCTCGATGGCCTGGTAAATCACTTTGTACAGCCGTACATCCACATGCTCCCGGTCCGCCGTGGCCTTGGCCGCCGCATCCATCCGCACGTTGAAGCCGATGATGATGGCGTTGGACACCGCCGCCAGAGAGACATCCGACTCGTTGATGGTGCCCACGCCGCCGTGGATCACCTTCACCACCACCTCGTCGTTGGAGAGTTTCACCAGACTCTGCTTCACCGCTTCCACGGAGCCCTGCACATCTGCCTTGATCACCAGATCCAGTTCCTTCACATTGCCGGCCTGAATCTGGGAGAACAGATCGTCCAGAGACAGTTTGCCCTTGGTCTCGTCCAGCAGGGTCTTCTTGCTCTCCGCCACAAAGGTCTCCGCGTAGGTTCTGGCTTCCTTCTCGCTGTCCGTGGCCACCAGCACTTCCCCGGCGTTGGGCACATCGTTTAAGCCCAAAATTCCCACCGGCACGCTGGGGGTCGCTTCCTTGACCCGGCGTCCCCGATCGTCCATCATGGCACGGACCTTGCCGAAGCAGGGGCCCGCCGCCACCGTATCCCCCACGTGCAGGGTACCCTTTTGCACCAGCACCGTGGCCACCGGGCCTTTGCCCTTATCCAACTGCGCCTCAATGACCAGGCCTCTGGCGTTCCGGTTGGGGTTGGCCTTCAGCTCCCGCATTTCTGCCACCAGCAGGATCATCTCCAGCAGGGTGTCAATGCCCTCGCCGATTTTGGCGGACACCGGCACAAAGATGTGCTTGCCGCCCCAGTCCTCCGGAACAATCTCATGCTCCGACAGTTCCTGCTTCACCCGCTCCACATTGGCGCCGGGCTTATCAATCTTGTTGATGGCCACAATGATCTCCACCCCTGCCGCCTTGGCATGGTTGATGGCTTCCACGGTCTGGGGCATCACGCCGTCATCCGCCGCCACCACCAGAATGGCAATATCTGTGGACTGGGCGCCCCGCATCCGCATGGCGGTGAAGGCCTCATGTCCCGGGGTATCCAGGAAGGTGATCTTTTGACCGTTGATGTCCACCACATACGCACCCATGTGCTGGGTGATGCCGCCAGCCTCCCGGGCCGTCACATTGGTCTTGCGGATGGCGTCCAGCAGGGAGGTCTTGCCGTGGTCCACGTGACCCATAACGCAGACCACCGGCGGCCGGGGCTTTAAGGACTCTTTCGGATCTTCCGTGGAATCCTTCAGCAGTTCCTCAATGACGTTGACCTTCTCCTCCTGCTCGGTGAGAACGTCAAACTCCACTGCGATATCCGCCGCCGTCTCATAGTCGATCTCCTGGTTCACCGTCACCACCTTGCCGGCCATGAACAGCTTTTTCACAATGACGGAGGGCTGGATCTTCATCTTATCCGCCAGTTCCCGGATGGTCAGCTTCTCCGGCAGCACGATCATCTTGATCTCCGGCTCCACCGGCACCTGCTTCTGGGGCTTCTGGGGCCGGGTCAGATCCTTGTTGGATATCTGCTTGCCGCCGGGCCGTCTCAGCTCGTCGCTGTTCTTCTTGTCATACCGGTTGTTGTTCTTGGCGCCGCTGCCCTTGGAACTCTTGCCAGGCTTTGCCATGCCAAGGCCGCCAAAATCAGAACCGCCGCTGCGGGGCCGGTCTCCGCCGGGCCGTCCGCTTCCGGGTCGTCCGCCGCCCTGACCTCCATTTCCGTTTCCTCCGCGGTAACCGCCCTGGCCTCCATTTCCGCTTCCGGGGCGTCCGCCGCCCTGACCGCCGCTTCCGCTTCCTCCGCGGTAACCGCCCTGACCGCCGTTCCCGGGGCGTCCGCCGCTCTGCCCACCGGCCCGGGCGTTCCGCCGCTCATTGCTCCGGTTTCTGGCCGCAGCGGCAGCCCGGGACGCAGCCCGGTCCGCCTCCCGCACTTTCTCCATATCCACAAACCGGGGCCGGGGCGCTTCCTGCTTGACCCCCTGGGCCTTTCCCTCCGCCGGTTTCTCCGGGGCGGCAACCGTCTCCGACGGTTTTGTCTTGGCCTCCGCAGCCGTCTCCGACGGTTTAACCGCCGGTTTGGCAGGCGCTTTCGCCGCTTGCTTAGCCGGAGCCGACTTGGTCGCCGGTTTGGCAGGCGCCTTTTTCTGCATGCCCGCCGGCCGGGACTTCAGACTGTTCTGGGTGCTGTTCTGCTTCCGGAACACCGCCGTGATCTTCTTCTTTTTGGGTTCCCCCTCTCCGGTTTTCTCCGGAGCATTCTTTGGTTCCTTCCGAACTTCCTCTTTATTCAAATCATTTTCCATGCTCACTACCTCCGTCTTGATTCCAGTCTTTCAGTTGTTCCTTGATCGCCCTCGCCAGGCCTTCATCCATCAGCGCCAGAGAAGCTCTCTCTCCCCGGCCAATGGCATGGCCCAGACTTTCCTTCTCTCCGAAAACAATCCAATCCGTATGGTAATAGACACACATATCCCGGAACATCTTTTTGGTATTGGCAGACGCATCCTCCGCCACCAACACCAGCTTGGCCCGGCGGCTTTTCACCGCCCGCTCGGTACAAAACTCCCCGCTCTCCACCATCCGGGCCCGGGCCGCCAACCCCAGGTATGCCATAGCCTTATTTTGCCGCAAGAGACGCCCACTCCTCTCTCAACCGGTCGTATACTTCCTTGGGAACAGCCATCTTAAAGGACCGGTCCAGTCCCTTGGTCCGGATGGCCTTCTCTAGACATTCCTCCGAAGGGCAAAGATACGCGCCCCGGCCATTCCGCTTTCCGGTGGCGTCCAGCACAAACTCCCCTTCCGGAGTTTTGACCACCCGGATCATCTGCTTTTTTTCCTTCATGGCCCCGCAGCCGGTACAGGCACGCAGGGGCTGTTTTCGAATGGTTCCCACACGCTCACTCCTTTTCGGTACCGTCTGTCTCGCCGCCGTCCTCTTCCGGGGACTCGCTGGGCTCTTCCTCTTCGCCGGATTCCTCGTACACTCCGGACTCCTCCGGTTCTTCCGTCATTTCCTCCGGATACTCTCCGTCATATTCGCCGCCGTACTCACCGTACTCGCCCTCTTCCGCGTCCTCATCCTCGTAGTAGTCCTCAATATAGCCGATCTCGTCAAAGAGGCCGCTCTCCCGAGCCTGGGTCTCGCTCTTGATATCAATCTTATATCCGGTAAGGCGGGCCGCCAGCCGGGCGTTTTGTCCCACCTTACCGATGGCCAGGGACAGCTGGTAATCCGGCACCACCACCTGAGCCGTCTTCTCATCATCATCCGCCAGTACGCAGATGACCTTGGCGGGACTCAGGGCATTCTCAATAAGTTCTGCGGAGTTGTCGCTCCAGTTGATGATATCAATTTTCTCACCCCGCAGTTCCTCCACCACCGCGTTGACACGGCTTCCGTTGACGCCCACGCAGGCGCCCACCGGATCCACGTTGGGGTCGTTGGACCAGACCGCCATCTTGGTCCGGGAACCGGCCTCCCGGCAGATGGCCTTGATCTCCACGATCCCTTCCTGGATCTCCGCCACCTCTGCCTCAAACAGCCGTTTCACCAGTTCCGGATGGGTCCGGGATACCAGGATTCTGGGGCCTCTGGTGGTATCCTTCACCTCCAGGATAAACACCTTGATCCGCTCCGTGGGCTCATAGACCTCGCCTTTCACCTGCTCGTTCTCGTTGAGCATGGCGTCTGCCTTGCCCAGATTCACGCTGATATTGCGGCCAATATAGCGCTGCACAATGCCGGTGACCACTTCCCGTTCTTTGGCATAGAAATGGTCGAATACCACCCGGCGCTCTTCCTCCCGGATTTTCTGAAGGATCACGTTCTTGGCGTTCTGGGTGGCGATCCGGCCAAACTCCTTGGACTTGATGTCCTGACGGACAATATCTCCTATACTATAGGCGCCGGACAGCTTTTGGGCGTCCTCCAGGCTGATCTGCAGCACCGGGTCCTCTACTGTCTCCGCCACTACCTTTTCTGCGTACAGCTCATAATCGCAGGTTTCCGGGTCCATGTGAACCTTCACATTGTCCGCCTTGCCGAAATGGTTCTTACAGGCAGTGAGAAGAGAAGTCTCAATGGCTTCCAGCAGCGTCTCCTTGCTGATGTCCTTCTCTTTCTCCAGTATATTCAACGCCTCCAGTAATTCCTTGTTCATTTTTCCTTTTTCCTCCTTGCTAAAAGTCGAACGCCAGACGAATCAGGGCGATGTTGGACCGTTCCAGGGTCCGTTCCGTATTCCCATTTTCCCGGATCGTCACACTGGCGGCATCATAGGCTCTGAGAACCCCGTCAAATTCTTTTCTTCCGTCCACCGGCCGGAAGCAGCGGATCTCCACTTCCTCCCCCAGACTCCGGGCAAAATCCCGCTCTTTTTTCAGGGGACGACCCAATCCCGGAGAACTGACTTCCAAAATGTAGGATTCCTGTATAAAATCCTTTTCATCCAACATATCGCTGAGTTGGCGGCTCACCCGCTCACAGTCGTCAATGGTAATGCCGCCGGGTTTGTCAATGTAGGCCCGCAGATAGTGGTTGCTTCCCTCTTTTACGAACTCCACATCCACCAGTTCAAACCCGCAGCCGTCCAGGACCGGCGCCAACAGTTCCTCGGTCTTTCGCTCGTACTCTTCCTTCCGTGCCAAATTCCGTGCCCCTTTCTTTTTTTCATAAATACGTTCAAAGAGTGGACTCGCGTCCACTCTTCTACCATACTAACCATTTCATCAT
>CAZDOQ010000069.1:0-7986 GCA_964507035.1 uncultured Lachnospiraceae bacterium
ACTCTATTTGGCATGTTTTTGCCTAATACTGGTAGCTGGCCTGGGCCTCCAGGGCATGCCCCCCTGCCAATCCCTGGCGCCGGTCCCAGAAAAAGAGTGGGGAAAACAACAACCGGCTCTCTGTCTGCAGCGCCACCTCCCCGGCAAAAACGCATTGATCCAGACGGAACCCCGACTCCAGCAGTTCCATTTGCCGCTGGATCATGTCCATGGCCCGGTAGCTTTTCTCCTCCTGCCCTACGGTCAACAGCAGAAGCCGCAGATAATCCTCATAGGACAACCCTTTTTCCTTTTGCTCCTGGGTCCGGTCCTCCACCGTCAGGCTGGCCAGGCCCTCCAGGTTCAACCGCCAACTCTCCCGGTCTTTAAACAGCGGAACGCATTCCTCCGCCAAAAGAGAACGAACGTCCACCAGGGCCTCCCCGTAGCCCCAGGCGGCCAAAATCAGGCCGCCAAGCCCCGCCACCAGCGCCGGTATTCCGGTCCACCCCACCAGGGAGGCGGCGGCGGCGCTGACTGCGGACTGGCTGGGAGCGTCTGAGGACAGGTACGCCAGGTTCATGGACGCCCGAATCCAGAGCAGCCGGTGGATCACAGCGGAGAGGTTCTCCCGGTCCGTCTCTTTCCCCGCCACCACATACTCCAGCTGATACGCCATGCCTTCCCCGGCGTTTTCTGATGTGTAGCAGTCCAGGAACCGAAGGAGGTATTCTTGAAACAGCAGCGTATCCGGTAGTCCCTCCGCCCCGTCCACCGAATCCAGGGAACCGGCCTCCTCCGCCCTGCTCCGCTCCGATGCCGTCATCCGGGAGGGGAGGAAGCCGTCTCCCAGCGCCTGTGCTGAAAGGGAATCAGGATCTTCCGTCACCAGTCCCAGCACCCCGTGGGAAAACAAAACCTTCAGTCCTTCCAGCAGATTTCCCTCCGGCAGAAGGCTCTCTTGATCTGTCCCTGCCGTCCCGGCAGAACCGGTTCCCGGGGTATTCTCCTCCCCTTCCGGCAGTGCGGCCCGGGCCGCTTCCTCCCAGCTCTGATATTCCTCCTCCAGCTGCCCCAGGTCAAAGTCTCCTTTCTCTGCGCTGTCCCGGGCAACCTGCAGAGGGTCCTCCGTTCCGACTGGCCCTTCCCCTTCCAGGGCTTCTTGGAGTTTGCCCCACAGAATCTCCCCGGCGCCGGTCTCCATATAGTCCAATACTGCTCTCTCAAAGACGGATCCGGCCTGGTCCGTGGCAAAGATCAGGCCGGAAACCTGCACTTGCACCGGCTCCGGATACAGCCAATCCGTCCCGGCTAAAAAGCCGGTCTCCCACCCGGAGGGACCCTGGAGCGCCGCGTATTCCCGGACCCGCTGCTCCAACAGCTGGCCGCTCCGGTCTCCGGCCGGGCAAAACAGGAGCCGGTACCGTTCCCAGAGCGCCCGGTCATACCCTGCAAAAACCGATTGGAGGGAGGAGCCCGCCATCAGCCGGGTCCGAAAGAGCAGGCCAGCCCCTCTGGCAGACTCCAGGCAGACGCCCAGCAGAGAAAAGATCAACGTTAAAATCAAACACAAAAACACGGTCACATGCCCTTCCCGTTCTATGGCTCCTCCCTCCTTTCCAGATGCCGCCTGAGGCGGCTCGCGAAACTACTGGTAAATAGACTGGGATTTCTGAGAAATGCTGGTGAAGATGTTGCTGACCAACGCGGTCAGCTGGGTCTTAAAGATCAGAACCAGGGCGATCAGGACAACCAAGACAAGCAGGATCTCCACCACGCCCACTCCCTCCTCTTCCTGGCAAAATTGTTTCCAAGTATACTCCATAGGTTTACCCCTTCCATTCTGCCTGCCATTTTCTGCAGGCGCGGCCAGGCAGGTGCTATAAGGACAGCACCGCCGGGATCAGCAGCAACACCAGCACCAGCCCAAAGAGCAGCAGCATGGGAAACAGCAGCCGGGTGGAGACCTCCTCCCCCTGGCGTCTGGCCAGCTGCAGCCGCTCTTCCAGGGCGTCTGCCGACTCCTGTTCCAGCAGAGACGCCAGCCTTTTGGTGCCGGACCTTCCATTGGTTTCCAGCAGGCTTCCCAGGCGCAGATACGGGGGGAGCCCGCACCGCCGCCCAAAATCTCCGTAAGCCTGCTCCTCCGGCACGCCTTGCTCCATGGCGTGCAGCGTCAGGGCCATTTCCGCATAGAGACTGCGCCCCCTTTCTCTCTGTTCCCGCAGGATCCGCTCCCAGGCCCGGCGCACCGGAAGTCCGGCCCCCATCAAAACGGACAGGTTCTCCACTAGGCGGCTGTAATCCAAGAGCAGCTGCCGGTTCCTCTGGTCATATTGCTCCCGCAGCCGCCGCTCCTCCCGGGCAAACAGGAACATTGCCGCCAAAAGCCCCAGCCCCGCCAGTTCCCAGGGCCCCCGAGTCTCCTGGAACCGGAAGGTCACAGTCTCTCCCTGGATCTGTTCCGGCAGCTTCACCGTATCCGATTCCCGGTTTTCCTGCTCTGCCTGGCGCAGCAACCGTTCCGCCTCTTCCCCCAGAGACGTGCCCTCCGGAAGGCGTTCCGGCAGCAGCCGCAGCGGCACCTCCACCGTGCGCTGCTCCGCCTCCACCCCCAGCTCCCAGTACAAATGCAGCTCCACCGCCGTCCAGATTCCCTCTTCCGGGATTTCCTCCGCCAGGATGGACCCATCCGCCCCAATCAGTTCCGGGTCCCGGGGCGTCCACCAGACCAGCATCCCCGCCACGGAAGATTCGGTCTGAAAATTCAAAGGCTGCCAGACCTCCTCCGGGGAAAGATTTTCTCCCAGCATCTGCTGCCGGGCCTCCTCCTCCGCCTGCGCAAACTGCTGTTCCCGCTCCTCCCCGGTGGCTTGCCGTCCATACACCGGCACCTCAATCCAGGCGGATCCTTCCTCCCCTTCCACCTGGATCTGGTAGGACTCCACCGCATACGCCCCTTCCGGCCGGGGCAGTTCCTGAACCTGAGAGTCCGGAGCCGCTAAGGCAGCCGCCGCTGCAAGCGCCAGAAAAGCAGCCAGGCAGCAGGCTCCTTGCAACAGCCGTTTACCATCCAACTCCCGGGCCTTTTTCTCCGGCACCTCCCCCGGATATACCGCCCGGAGCCGGGCTTTCCGGGTATCTGGCAACGCCTCCCGTCCCAGAATCCGCAGCAGCTCATAGTAGACCTGAACCAGCCAGGCCTCCGCTTTCCGCCTCATAGCCCCTCCTCCAAAGCCTGGTTCACAATCCTTTGTCCCCAGGCCACCGCCAGCCCATACAAAAGCAGGCAAATGGTCATCACGCTCCGGCCTCCCAGGCCCTGGTACAGGGGATCCGTGAACCCCGGATTTCCCAGATTAACATACAGCAGGATGGCTGCGGGCATGGCGCTCATAATCCGCTGTTCCAGCCGCTTCCCTGCCATCAGCGTCAGAATCTCATCCCGCAGCTGGGCCTGGACCCGCAGCACCGCCGCTGTTTTTCCCAGAATCCGCACCAGGTCTCCGCCGCTGCGCTTGGCAATGGAAAACACCTCCGCCAGCTGACGGATCTCCTCCAGGCCGCTACGCTCCGCCAACTCCTCAAAGGCCTTTTCCATCGGATGATTCATGCGGATCTTTCGGCCCAATAGCTCCAACTCCCGGACCATGATCCCTTCCGGCCCATATAGGGAGCGCTGCTCCCGGGCCGCCTCTGCCACCGCGTTCTCCGCCGAATAACCGGCGGAAAGGGCGGAGCACAGAGCGGTGATGCTTTCCCGAAACTGTCTGGCCAGCTGCCGCCTCCGCTGCTCTCTCCGGCTGTTCCGGCCCCAGGCCAGGGAGAGGGGGATCAGAAACAAGAGGGGAAGAAGCGCCAGAGCGCTCCGGTAAAACAGCCAGGCGATCCCCGCCTCCAGGGCGGCTCCCCGCAGGCCAAACAGAAGGCATTCTCCCAGAGAAAGCCGGTACTTCCTATAGTCCGGCGGCTTCCAGCTTGCCCCGGTTTGTAAGCTCCCCCACCTGCTCCAGCCTCTCTTTCTCCCGGCTGAAGGAAAAGAGCGGCCGGCACTGGAGTTTTCCCTCTTCATCTCCCATCACCTCCACAATCTCCAGGACCTTCCGGCTGCCGTCCCGCAACCGCCCCAGATGCACCATCACATCCAGCGCGGATCCGATCTGCCCCCGCACGGCGGCGGAAGTCAGTTCCTCGCCCATGAGCACCATGGTCTCCAACCGGGCCAGCATGTCCCTGGGACTGTTGCCGTGACCGGTGGAGAGGGAGCCATCATGGCCTGTATTCATAGCCTGAAGCATGTCCAGCGCTTCCTTGCCCCGCACCTCCCCCACAATGATCCGGTCCGGCCGCATCCGCAGGCTTGCCCGGATCAGATCCCGGATGGTCACCTCGTTCTCCCCCTCCAAATTGGCGTTTCGGGCCTCCAGCCGCACCAGATTGGGAATGCTCACCAGCTGCAGTTCCGCCGAGTCTTCAATGGTGATGACCCGCTCCGACGGCGGTATAAAACGGGAAAGGGCTCCCAGAAAGGTGGTCTTGCCGGAGCCGGTGCCGCCGCTGATAAACAGGTTGTACCGGGCCTCCACCAACTGCCGGAGAAAAGCCGAGGCCCGCTCCGTAAGACTCCCCCAGTCCAGCAACGTTTCCATGGTCAGGGGCTCCCGGGCAAATTTCCGGATGGTGAGAATGGGGCCGTCCGGCGCCACCGGGGGCAGCACCGCGTGAACCCGGGAGCCGTCCTCTAGTCGGGCGTCCACAATAGGGGAGGATGTATTGACCACCCGGTTCACCCGGGAGACAATCTGCTGGATCACATCCGTCAGCTTTTCCGCCGAGGAAAAGCGCCGGTTCCAGCGCAGCAGCTTTCCTTCCCGCTCCAGGAACACAGCCTGGGTCCCGTTGACCATGATCTCTGTGATGGACGCATCCTCCACCAACTCCTGGAGGATGTCCAACCGCCGGAAGGAGTCAAACAACTGCTTCCGGCAAAAGGTCCTCTGGCCCACGGAGAGAAACCGCTGCCGGAGCAGCACCCGGTCGATCCGGGCCAGCAGTTCCTCATCGCTGACCTCCTCCGAAAGGTCCAACTCCTCCATGACGGCCTCCTGCAATTTCCTTTGGATATCCACATTTTCCCTCCTCTTCCAGCAGCTTTTCCACATATTTCCCAAAGGCTGTCCACCGCAGTCCCCGGTAGTCCCGGCAGCCTCCTGCCAGCCAGGGATAGTAGGGCAGCGTCAGACGGTGTATCCGATCCGCCAGGGCGTTTCGGTCCATCTGGCGCAGATACCCCAGAAACGCGTCTCCCTTGGCCCGGGAGGTCCGGTCCGGAAGGTCCGGCATATAGACCTTCCGGCACAGTTCCAGAACCGGCGCCGGGTCTGTCAGGGACTCTCCGCAGTCCACCACCAGAAACTCAAAAGCCCCTCCGGCCCCCAGCATTCGGACCACCCCCGCCAACTCCTCCGGCGGTGCCTCCCGGATATCCGCCGGGCAAGAGACAGGCGGCAAATACGCCAGCCTGCCCAGGTATTCCCAACTGCTAGAGAGCGCTCCGTTTTTCTCCTCCCCCACCCGCCGACTGTAGAGGAGATCCGAGAGGCTTTCCGGATACTCCCGCCCCAGAAGTTCCGGAAAACCTGCATACTCCTCCAGGTTCAGATACAGCGCGGACCCCCGCTCTGCCAGAAGCTGCCCCAAAACCAACGCAAAGGTCGTTTTGTAGCAGCGGTGCACCGGGGAATAGACGCCCCAGATCTGGGCCAAAGGCTCCTCCGGCGCTTCTTCTCTCCCCGGAAAGATCTGGGAGGCCGCCTGCTGCAGGATCTGTCCGCAGGACTGATACCGGTACAAGACCGGCTCCCCCTGGGAAGGGCGTCGGTCCGAAAGGACCAGCACCTGGGAAATTTTAGACCGCAGAAACGCTGCCTCCTCCGGCACCGTCAGGGCTGCATCCGCCTTCTGACGTTCCAGAAAACGCTCCAGTTCCTCCCGGTCCGTAAAGGGGATCACCTCCAGCCGGAGAGACTCTCTCTGATTGCCGTAGGCCGCAAAGCGAGCCGCATAGTCCGGGTCCCGGTCAAACAGGAGCAGCCGCTTTTTTCTCATGTCCCCGCCCCCTTCCAAATAAGAAATGCCAGCAAGCCTCCCAGAACCGGCAGCGCCAGGGGAACCCGCCCCTCCCTTGGCCGGGGCGGGGCATACGGCTCCAGACGCCTTAACTGCAAAAGCCGAAATAGATAGCGGGACAGATACGCCAGACGCAGGCGCCAAAACGCCCGCCCTGCTTTCCGGCAGGCGTACCCCACCGTCCCTAAAACACAGGCCGCTGCCAGCACCCACAGGGTGGGGCAAACACCCAGATACCCGCTGATGACGCCCAGGAGTTTCCCATCCCCGGCCCCCAGCATCCGGCAGGCCACCAGGGGATAGAGTATGAGAACCAGGACCATGCCCCGCAAAAAATAAACCGGGTGAGGCTCAAAGGGAAAGCCTGCCAGCCAAAAAAACGCCAAAAGCCGGTTGGGGATCCGCCCCAAAGCCGTATCCCACAAAGCCGCCAGCGCGGCAAGCAGCACCAATGCCACCCATTTACTCTCCTCCCGTCATGGGACTCACCACCCTTTCTGGACCCGATACGTCTCCCTGCCATCTGCTTTGAAAACGCGCAGCTGTATTGGATTGTACCGCCCTTACTGTAATACTCTTGGAAAAATGGTTTCCGGAAGAACCCGGATCTGTGAGGTCATTTTCAGATTAGAAATGCTCTCAGAGAAAACTGGGATTGTAAGATCTATGATTTCTAATTATGCACGCTGCAACCACAAATGTCAAGTGCTTTTCACTAATTTTTTGACTTTTTTCCAATTTTCGTGTTTCCGTGTTCGTCCTCCAAACTCCACAGACAGAAAACACCCTAACCGGTGTGGCTGAATGCCGTGGACTTGGCTGAGTTTTTAAGCGAATTGGACCGGGAGTCTGCCGTACAACTCTTCCGAATGCTGCCCAAAGAGGCGGCCGCCAGCGTATTTGCCGAACTGCCGGCGAAGGTGCAGCAGTGGATCGTCCACGCCGCCACCGACGCGGAACTTTCCGAGATCGTCAACGATCTGTTTGTGGACGCTGTCTCCCTGGTCATCTACTTTACCATCGCCGGCGGGAAGCTGTTGAATCTGCTCCCCGCTGTCCGACCGGTTTGTTCCAGCCTCTTCTATGTACCGCTCTCTCAACTCAAAATCCCCAGATGCTCCAGGAGGATTTTCAGGCCCATAAAAATCAGGACCACGCCTCCCAAAAGCTCCGCCTTGGATTTGTACCGGATGCCAAAGGCGTTCCCCAGCTTCACGCCCGCTGCGGAAAGCACAAAGGTGGTGATCCCGATTAAAATCACCGCCGGTACAATCTGAACGTTCAGGAACGCAAAGGAAATGCCCACCGCCAGGGCGTCTATGCTGGTGGCAATGGCCAGGGGAACCATGGCTTTCACCGAGAGGGAGGCGTCCACTTTCTCCGCCTCTCCCCTGGATTCCCGGATCATGTTGAGTCCGATCCCCGCCAGCAAAATGAAGGCGATCCAGTGATCCACGCTCTCAATCCACACCCGGAAGCGGCTCCCCAGCAGATAGCCCAGCAATGGCATAAATGCCTGAAAGCCTCCAAAATAGAGTCCCACCACGGCGCATTCTTTCCTCTCCACCCGTTTGGTGGAGAAGCCCTTACATACCGCCACCGCAAACGCATCCATGGACAGTCCCACAGCAATGGCCGCTAATTCCCAAATCTGCATACTATTTTCCTCCCTATCATTCCGTAAGAATTCTGCTTTGAGGCTTCTCCCCTGAAAGCAAAAAGACGAGGCCTACCTGTTGTCACAGATAAGTCTCGTCAATTAAGGTGATGCCAGGACCTGGTCCAGTATGTTGGCACCGCCGCATTTTCATGCCGACTACTCCCTTACAGTTTCCTGATTGTAGCAAATCTTGTGAACTTTTGCAAGAACTATTGCAA
>CAZDOQ010000070.1:0-7958 GCA_964507035.1 uncultured Lachnospiraceae bacterium
CAATACACAGGGCGCCAAGTCGCTCTTTCTGTTTTTACCTGCAGCACCTCAATGTGAGTAATCTTCATGATCTCCTCCTCGGTCAGGACTATTTTTCCCAAATAATGTGTCCATGCAAATAATACACTTATACCCTGCAGTATCTGTCATTCTTTCACCACTCAGGAAAATATTGTATCCTTCTCAGTATTTATTGCGTATATCATTATAACAAATCGTCTAAAAGCACGCCATTATCTATCTTTACATCCCCCACGAATTATCTTCATATTTTATGAACATATTTTGGGTATTTCTTTGCCTTTTGAGGTTATAAAATCCAATTATCTTGCACTTTATTCAAAATTATTTTTAGATTCTACCTTTTCAATGTAAAATAGCCTTTATACAATAGGAACAGAAATGGCGAGATATCCTATGGATATTGGCTGGTGCGCAGGTGGCGTCCACGACCAGGGTACCCTGATTTTCCTTTGTCTCAGGATCTGTCTTGTCCGGGGCAGAGGGTAAACCATCCGAAAACGGGCCTGAGGGAAGCATATGGCGGTCATCTTTCTTGTTGTCAAACATATATGCGTATCCATGATAGCATCTACATCCAGGCGCTTCCGGAATAATACCAGCGTACTTGGAGCAAAATGATTGGTGTTAATCTGGAAATCCGTTTGGAATTATGTTAGAATTATATTAATCTATTTCCACTTTGTTTCAGCCAAGAGAGGTTTTTATGTATTTTCAAACTCATTTTGACGGCCATTTACCAAATATCGAAAGGACCCACTTGGATTATAATTTAACCGATCAAGCCTATACCTTTCATTTACATAAGGATGTCACCGAGTTGGTCTATGTTGACAGCGGTAGTGGTATTTATATGATCAACCATCAGCATTTTCCTGTAGAGAGAGGAGATTTTTTAGTGATCGAGAGAGGGTTTGTCCATTCTGGAGCCTCCAGCATCCATAACCCCATGAAAACGCTGGTACTGGTGGTTTCCGATGTTCGCTGGAAAGATCAGGAATATCCTGAATATGTAATTCCCCCAGGTACCTATCCGGTTATGAAAGCAAACACTCACATGCCTTATATCAGCGGAACTATGGCTGAAATTTACCGGCTCATGAAAGATCCTCACCCAGATATGGGATTATGCCGTATGATTTTGGCTCCTATGCTGGTGCTACTGCGAAATTATTGCTACCATACATCTGAGATCTACTGGCAAATGGAAGAGAACCCACTTGCCAGCGATATTCTCTCTTACATATATACCCACTATGCTGAAGATATTACATTGGAACATCTCTCTCAGCACTTCTTTATGAGTGCTGGCCACATCAACCATTTGTTGCAAAAAGAGTTTGGTATTTCCCCGATCAACTACCTAATTGATGTGCGCTTTAGTAAATCCAAAGCACTGTTAATTAACAGCAATTTAAGCATCGCAAAAATCGCTTACTCAGTGGGATATAACAACCCAGCACACTTTACAAAACTGTTTACTAAGCGGGTGGGCTACTCGCCACAAGATTACCGTTTGTTGCACAATAATGTTGTACCTGAATAAATTGCAGAGTTCCGCCCCCCCCAGGCAGCCTTCAGGGCTGCCGTATAGCTGAACTCCACATGGTCCTCCCGGCCTCCCTCGGTGGGAATGGGATCCCCGCTGAAGATCCAAGGTGTGGCCGGTCTGGTTGTTACTGGAATTGCAGCCCATCACCGCCTCATACTGGCCGTCCTCCAATTCCGGAAGCCTTCTTCCCAAACTGCTGTCCGGCCGAAAAAAGAAAGTGTCTGTAACCGGGGCGGAAGTATGGGAATACGGATTCTCGAAATCTGTCTGGGAGCTGTGCCCGGATGATTGGAAAAAACCACTTGGGGAAGACTGGCAGGATGTACTTGCCATTATTCTTTTTAAACAGTCCCCGACCTCTTATTCCAAAAAAACGGGCGCTGAAAAATGATGAAACGGAAATCATTTCGAAAGTGAGTGAGGAGGGGCAGACATGCTATAATGTGGACAGAACTGGCAAAAGCTGCACCCGTTCGCGTGCAGCTGACGAGGAGGAGGAATCCAATATGATCCATCTCACCTTGGGAACTGGTGTTTTTCTGGCCGATATGGCTGCCAAAGCCCATATAGAAGCGCAGCCGGAGGGGGCCCTGCCCCGAACGATCCTGGGAGGCAGAGTCACCCTCTGCCGCAGCCACAACAAAGGTATGATGCTAAACCTGATGGAGGAGAGCCCCCGGACCGCAGCCTGGCTCTCCTCCGCAGTAGGAGCCCTGACGCTCCTCTGGTATCTGCCGTTTTTGTTTGGAAAAAAGAAGGACCGCCCCCTGGAAAAGCTGGGAGGCGCCTTGATTTTAGGGGGCGCTGCCAGCAATATCCACGATCACTGGCGCAGGGGATACGTGGTGGACTATCTGAAATTCCCCTGGAAGCCGGTCTCAAAAATCATCTTCAACATGGGAGATCTGGCCATCTTTGGCGGCTGCCTGCTCATTTTCCCAGGTCAGCTTAGGCCGGTGCAGGCCACGGCAGCCCCAGGGCCGCGCCGATGAGCAGGAAGATCAGCATCAGCGCACAGTTTATTTTGTGGGACCGGTTTACGAGACGATCTGGCCCCGCAGTTCGATCTTGGGTCCTCCGGTGTTCTCCAGATACTCCCGGGTGATAGTCACCCGGCCAATGTTGCTGTCCTTGGGAATCTCGTACATGATATCCAGCATGTACTCCTCCAGAATTGCCCGGAGGGCCCGGGCGCCGGTGCCCCGCTCCAGGGCCCGTTCTGCAATCACCTCCAGGGCGCCGTCGTCAAAGACCAGCTGCACCTCATCCATGGCCAACAACTTCTCATACTGCTTCAAAATGGCGTTCCTGGGCTCCCGGAGAATCCGCACCAAAAATTCCTTGGTCAGGGCCTCCAGGGTCACCACAATGGGGAGCCGCCCCAAAAACTCCGGGATCATTCCAAATTTCCGCAGATCCTCCATCTGCACCTTGGAAAGGATGTTCTGAGCCTTGTCATACTGATCCTTCAGCTGGGCGTTGAAGCCGATGGCGGAACGGCGGTTCAGCCGCTCCCGGATGATATCCTCCAGATCCGGAAATGCGCCGCCGCAGATGAACAGAATGTTCCGGGTATCCATGGTGGTCATGGGGACCATGGCGTTCTTGTTGCCGGACCCCACCGGCACCTCCATCTGGGTCCCCTCCAGCATCTTTAACAGTTCCTGCTGGACCGATTCGCCGCTGACATCCCGGGTGTTGGTGTTCTTCTTCTTGGCGATCTTGTCTATCTCATCTATGAACACAATGCCGTGTTCCGCCTTCTCCACGTCGTTGTCCGCCGCGGCCAACAGCTTGGAGAGAACGCTCTCAATGTCGTCTCCTATGTACCCGGCCTCAGTGAGGGAGGTGGCGTCCGCAATGGCCAGGGGCACCTGGAGCAGCTTGGCCAGGATCCGCACCAGGTAGGTTTTGCCGCTGCCGGTGGGGCCGATCATCAGCACGTTGGATTTTTCAATCTCCACCCCGTCCGCGTCATTGGACGCAATGCGCTTATAGTGGTTGTACACCGCCACAGACAGGGTCTTTTTGGCTTTTTCCTGGCCCACCACATATTCGTCCAGCATTCCTTTCAGCCGGTGGGGAGCCGGAATATCTTTTAAGGACAGAGCCGGCTGGGCTCCCTCCTCCTTGGGCTTTTTCTTCTTCACCTTCTGGCGCTGGGGGATCTCCACGCCCCCTAACTCGCTCAGATCAATCATCTTCAGGTCAAAGGGCATATTGTTTGGGAGATTCACACCGCCGTTCTGGTTGGTGAACATGTCAAAGGCCTTCTGCATACAGTCGTTGCAGATCATCAGCCCCCCGGGCATGTGGATCAGCTTGCCGGCGCGGCTTTCCGGCCTCCGGCAGACGCTGCACACTTCCTCATATTCATCCTGCTTTTCCTCCTGGGAGGAGACAGCGGGCGAGTCCTGTTCCTCCACCTGCGCGGAGGGGGTGGTCTCTCCTTGGCTGTCCGAAGACTTCTGTTCTTCTTTCTCTTCCGTCAGATCTATGTTGTCCCTGTTGTCTCCGCTCATGCTATCTCCTTATTGATGTAGGATGCCCGGACGGGCCTCCGTGGCAAAACGTATTTTGCCTCATGATACCACGGAATGCGCTTCGGTACAAATAAAATTTTTGTGAAGGGGGGGGCACAAGTATTTCTTCACGTACTGGCCGGTGTAGGATTCCGGGACTTGGGCCAGCTCTTCCGGGGTACCGGCGGCCACCACGGCGCCGCCTTTGTCTCCTCCCTCCGGACCCATGTCGATCAGGTAGTCGGCGGTCTTGATCACGTCCAGATTGTGCTCAATGACCACCACGGTGTTCCCCCCGTCGGAGAGCCGCCGGAGAATGTCCACCAGCTTGTGAACGTCCGCAAAGTGAAGTCCGGTGGTGGGCTCGTCCAGAATATACAGGGTCTTGCCTGTGCCCCGCTTGCACAGTTCTGTGGCCAGCTTCACCCGCTGGGCCTCTCCACCGGACAGCTCTGTGGAGGGCTGGCCCAGGCGGATGTACGAGAGGCCCACATAGTGGAGCATCTCAATCTTCCGGCGGATGCTGGGCACCGGTTCAAAGAACTCCAGGGCCTCCTCCACGGTCATGTTCAGCACATCATAGATACTCTTGCCCTTGTATTTCACCTCCAGAGTCTCCCGGTTATACCGCTTGCCGCCGCAGACCTCACAGGACACGTACACATCCGGCAGAAAGTGCATTTCAATCTTCAAAATGCCGTCTCCGCTGCAGGCCTCGCACCGACCGCCTTTGACGTTGAAGCTGAACCGGCCCTTCTGGTATCCCCGGGCCTTGGCATCCGGGGTGCTGGCGAACAGATCCCGGATCAGGTCAAAGACCCCGGTGTAGGTGGCCGGGTTGGACCGGGGGGTCCGGCCGATGGGGGACTGATCAATGTTGATGACTTTGTCTATCTTCTCCATGCCCTCTATGCACCGGTGTTTGCCGGGAATCACCCGGGACCGGTTGATTTTCTTGGCCAGGGTCTTGTAGAGGATCTCATTGACCAGGGAGCTCTTCCCGGAACCGGAGACCCCGGTGACGCAGGTCATGACTCCCAGGGGAATGTCCACGTCAATATTTTTCAGATTGTTTTCCGCTGCCCCCCGGATGGTCAGAAAGCCTATGGGTTTCCGCCGCTCCTCCGGCACCGGGATCTTCTTCCGTCCGGACAGGTAATCCCCGGTGATGGAGCCGGGGGTGTTCATAATGTCTTCCGCGGTACCCTGGGCCACCACCTGCCCTCCATGCTCCCCGGCGCCGGGACCAATGTCCACAATGTAGTCCGCCGTCCGCATGGTGTCCTCGTCGTGCTCCACCACAATCACGCTGTTGCCCAGATCCCGCAGATGGATCAGGGTCCGGAGCAGCTTGTCATTGTCCCGCTGGTGCAGGCCAATGCTGGGTTCATCCAGAATATAGGCCACTCCCACCAGGCCGGAGCCGATCTGGGTGGCCAGGCGGATCCGCTGGGCCTCCCCGCCGGACAGGGTTCCGGCGGCCCGGGACAGGGTCAGATAGTCCAGTCCCACGTCCACCAAAAAGCCCAACCGGTCCTGGACCTCTTTTAAAATGGGAGCGCTGATGGCCTGCTGCATCTCGGAAAGTTCCAGGTTTTTCAGATACTTCTGGATTTTGGTCAGGGGCATGGAGGTCAGCTCATAGATATTCTTATCCCCCACCGTCACCGCCAGGGAGGAGGGCTTCAGCCTCTGCCCGTGGCAAGAAACGCAGGGGATCACCCGCATAAAGGTTTCATATTCTGCTTTGAGGGTATCCTGGCCGGTCTCCCGATAACGGCGCTCCAGGTTTTTGAGGAGTCCCTCAAAGGTCACCTGATAGGTATTCTCTCCACGTTCTCCCTTGTAGGTCACCGGCACCTTCTCCCCGTCTGTGCCGCATTCAATGATATGCTTCACCTCCGGCGGATAATCCTGGTAGGGAGTGTCCAGCCGGAAACCATACCGGTCCGCCAAAGCCTGGAGCAGAGAGTGGGTGTAGCTGCCCGGCGTTCCGGCAGATCCCCAGCCATGGGGCACAATGGCCCCCTCCAAAATGCTCAGGCTGGGGTCCGGAATGATCAGATCCATATCATACTCCATTTTATAGCCCAGACCATAGCAGTCTGGGCAGGCACCAAAGGGATTGTTGAAGGAAAAACTCCGGGGCTCCACCGCCTCCACGCTGATGCCGCAGTCCGGGCAGGCAAAACTCTGGCTGAAATGGAGCATTTCCCCCCGAACCACCTCCACCATGGCAATGCCGTCCGCCAGGTGAAGGGCCGTCTCCATGGAATCGGTGAGCCGTTTCTCAATCCCCGGCCGCACCACCAGCCGGTCCACCACAATCTCTATGTTGTGCTTCCGGTTTTTCTCAATGGGGATCTGCTCGGACAGTTCAAAGAGGTTGCCGTCCACCCGGATCCGGACAAAGCCGCTTTTTCTGGCTCCCTCTAGGACCTTGGCGTGTTCTCCCTTCCGGCCCCGGACCACCGGCGCCAGCACCTGGATTCGAGTGTTCTCCGGCAGGGCCATCACCTGATCCACCATCTGGTCCACCGTCTGCTTGCGGATCTCCCGGCCGCATTTGGGGCAGTGGGGCACGCCGGTCCGGGCGTAGAGCAGACGCAGGTAGTCATAAATCTCCGTTACCGTCCCCACGGTGGACCGGGGATTCCGGTTGGTGGATTTCTGGTCGATGGAGATGGCCGGGGACAGTCCCTCTATGCTCTCCACATCCGGTTTCTCCATCTGGCCTAAAAACTGCCGGGCATAGGAGGACAGGGACTCCATGTACCGCCGCTGCCCTTCGGCATAGATGGTGTCAAAGGCCAGGGAAGACTTGCCTGAGCCGGACAGGCCGGTGAGCACCACCAGCTGGTTTCGGGGAATATCCACCGAGAGATTTTTCAGATTATGCTCGTTGGCACCCCGTATCTTGATAAACTGACGTTCCGCCATGAAATGTATAACCTCCGTTTTTCGTTTTCTGCGCTTCAGTGCAGATACTTTTTCAGATCCAGCATCTGATCCCGCAGCCGGGCCGCCTCCTCAAAGTTCAGCTCCACCGCCGCCTGGTGCATCTTCTTGGTGATCTGCTCAATCAGCGCTTTCAGTTCCTTCTCGTCCATGGACTCCGGATCTTTCTCCAGCTTGTCCGTCTTGGTCTCCTCCACCTCTTTGGTGATCCGGATCAGATCCCGGACCGCCTTATGGATGCTCTGAGGGGTAATACCGTGCTCCTCATTGTAGGCCTCCTGGATAGCCCGGCGCCGGTTGGTCTCCTCAATGGCGTGGGCCATGGAGTCCGTCACCGTATCCGCGTACATGATCACATGGCCGTCGGCATTCCGGGCCGCCCGGCCAATGGTCTGGATCAGAGAGGTCTCCGACCGGAGGAACCCTTCCTTGTCTGCGTCCAAAATGGCCACCAGGGAGATTTCCGGAATATCCAGGCCTTCCCGGAGCAGGTTGATGCCCACCAGCACGTCGAACACGTCCAGCCGCATATCCCGGATGATCTCCGTCCGTTCCAGGGTGTCGATATCTGAGTGGAGATACCGGACCCGAATTCCCACCTCCCGCATGTAATCCGTCAGATCCTCGGCCATCCGCTTAGTCAGGGTGGTCACCAGCACCTTGCGGCCAGCCTCCACCTCTTTGTTCACCTCAGACACCAGGTCGTCCACCTGGCCGGCCACCGACCGCACATCCACCCGGGGATCCAGCAGCCCCGTGGGCCGGATGATCTGCTCCACCCGCAGCTGCTCGTGCTCCTGCTCGTAGACATTGGGGGTGGCGGACACAAACATCACCTGATGCAGTTTACTCTCAAATTCCTGAAAATTCAAGGGCCGGTTGTCCAAAGCCGAGGGCAGCCGGAA
>CAZDOQ010000071.1:0-7905 GCA_964507035.1 uncultured Lachnospiraceae bacterium
CATCTTTTTATTGCAATTCGCGGAAACTCAAGCCAAGTTCCTTGAGTTTCCGCAGTTTTATCCAGTTTTATCCAGTTTTATCCAGTTTTATCCCCGCCGAATCAAGGCGAATCAAGCTGCTCGATTCAAGTTTACTTCCATCCCCGCCGGGCAGGCCCGCTTCCCTACACGGGCCTGCTTTTCCGGTACTGTCCGGCGCTGGTCTGGCACACCAGCCCTTCCACCTCCAACCGCAGCAGGAGCAACAGCACTGTTCCCACCTCCAGACCGGTTTTCTGGCAGATCTGATCCGGATGCCGGGGCTCCGCTCCCAGGCAGCGCCAGATCTGCCGCTCCTCCGGCGTCAGTTCCGGCTCCGGCGTCTTGGTCCTTCTGCCGGGCAGTCCCAGGGCCTCCAGCACATCCTCCGGCTCCGCCACAATCCCGGCGCCCTGGCGGATCAGCCGGTTGCAGCCCTGACTCATGGGATCCCCCATTCTGCCCGGCACCGCCAGTACGTCTTTCCCCTGTTCCAAAGCCCAGTCCGCTGTGATCAGGGCGCCGCTTTTTAGGCCCGCCTCCACCATCAGCACCAAGTCAGCCAGGCCGCAGATGATCCGGTTCCGCAAGGGGAAATGGTACGGCAGCGGAGGGGCCCCCGGCGGATACTCAGACACCAGTCCGCCTTGGTCCGCCAAGGCACGGTACAGGGAGCGGTGGGATGCGGGATAGCAGATGTCCACGCCGGTCCCCAACACCGCACAGGTGTAGCCCCCGGCCCGGAGCGCGCCCCGCTGGGCCGCCCCGTCCACGCCCAAGGCCATGCCGCTGATGACGCGCACCTGATTTTCCGCCAAAAACTGCCCCAGGGCCTCCGCTTGGGCCCGGCCGTATTCGGTGCATTTTCTGGCTCCCACCACTGCCACTGCCGGTCCTGCCGGAGGCAGCGTTCCCCGGACAAAGAGAAAGAAGGGACCGTCCTCCCAGCGCCTAAGCCCCGGCGGAAAAGCCGGTTCTCCCCGGGTCACAAACCAGATGCCTCGCTGCTCCAGCCCTTCCAATTCCCGCTGCAGTTCCTCCTGCCTCCGGCGGCCCTGGACAGCCTCCTGCTGCTGGGCGGGCGTCACCGGCAGCCGGTCCGCTCTCCAGATGGCCTCCGGAGAACCCAGCTGCCGCAGCACCCGTCCCATGGTCTTTCCCTCCCAGGAGGACAGGCTACTGAGCCAATACCAAATTTCCCGTTCTGTCATAGGGTCCCCCTTCCTGCTGTCTCCTCCCAGCCCCGGTAGCCGGCGGCCTCCCCCAGGTGCCATTCCCGGATCTCCGCCTCTCCCTCCAGGTCCGCCAGGGTCCTGGCCACCCGCAGGATCCGGTGGTAAGCCCGGGCGCTGAGCTCCAGTTTCTGAAAAACCAACTCCATCAGCCTTGCCTCCCGGCTCCCCAGACGGCAAAATTGCTCCAGCTGTGCGCCGGTCATCTGGGCGTTAAACAGAATCCCCGTGGCCGCAAACCGTTCCCGCTGGCGGCTCCAGGCAGCTGCCACCCTGCGGCGGATGGCCTCGGAGGACTCCCCCGCCGGACCGCCCCGGACCGCCTCGTAGGACACCGGCTGCGCCTCCACCTGCAGATCCATCCGGTCTAAGAGAGGGCGGCTGACCCGGCTCCGGTACCGCCGCACCTCCACCTCGCTGCACTGGCACCGGTGCCGGTCCGGAAAGTAGCCGCAGCGACAGGGGTTCATGGCCGCCACCACCATACAGTCCGCCGGGAACACATAGGAACCGTGGACCCGGGAGATGGAGACCTGCCGGTCTTCCATGGGCTGGCGCAGCACCTCCAGGGCGCTTTTGGAAAACTCCGGCAGTTCATCCAAAAACAGGACGCCCCGACTGGCCAAGGAGAGTTCCCCGGGCCGCGGCGTGCGGCCGCCTCCCACCAAGGCCTGGGGAGAACAGGTGTGGTGGGGAGAGCGAAACGGCCGGGTCCGGCGAAGGGGCGCCTCCGGCGACAGCAGGCCCCGGACACTGTAGATTCGGGTGACCTCCAGGCTTTCCTCCCGGCTCAGATCCGGGAGAATGGTGGGAATCCGCCGGGCCACCATGGTCTTTCCGGCCCCCGGAGGGCCCACCATCAGCAGGTTGTGCATACCGGCTGCTGCCACCTCCGCGGCCCGCCGCAGCGCCGCCTGTCCCCGGATCTCCGAAAAATCCGCAGAATAAACGGCCGGCTGCTCTCTGCCGCCCACCGGCTGTCCTTTGGTCCCCGCCTGCTGCCGGGGATCCGGCCACGGCTCCGGGCAGGACACCAGCTCCGCTGCCTCCTGGAGGCAGGAGACGCCTGCCACCCGGATCCCCTCCACCAAGGCTGCCTCCGCCAGATTCCCCTGGGGAACCAGACAGCCGGAAAGTCCCGCCTGTCTGGCAGCCATCACCACGGAGAGGACCCCCGGTACCGGCCGGACCCCGCCGTCCAGCCCCAGCTCTCCCATCACCGCGATCCCTTCCAGGCTCCCGGCAGGCAGGCAGCCGTAGGACGCCAGAATTCCCAGCGCCACTGCCAGATCAAAGGAAGTCCCCTCCTTCCGGATATCCGCCGGGGACAAGTTCACGGTAATCCGCCGGGGTGCCAGAGAATACCCTGCGTTTCGCAGGGAAATCCGCACCCGCTCTCTGGCTTCCCGTACCTCAGAAGAGAGAAAACCCACCATGGAAAACTCCGGCAGCCCCGGGGAGACATCCGCTTCCACGGAGACCAAAAGGCCGTCGATCCCCTGGACCGCCACACTCTTGACTGTTGTATACACCCTAGCCTCCTTGAAATCTTCCGGGAAACCGGAACGGCTTCCCTCCGCGCGGATTCGCGCAAAACGATATCTGTCAGACAAGACCACTGTATCACAGTTTCTGTAGTTTGTAAAGGGATTTTTTCTTTACACCGAACAAACGTGCTGGTATACTGGTAAGAAGAAAGGAGGCGTTTTCATGCCCCAGACTGTGATCTTTCACGTGGATGTCAACTCTGCTTTTCTCAGCTGGAAAGCGGTTTATCAGATCCAGGAGCAGAACTCTCTGGTGGACCTGCGGGAGATTCCCTCCGCCGTGGGGGGAGATGAGGACAGCCGCCACGGCGTGGTGCTGGCCAAATCCCCGGCGGCTCGGAAAGCGGGGGTCCGGACCGGCGAGCCCCTGGCCACAGCCCGGAAAAAGTGTCCGGAGCTAGTGGTGGTCCCTCCGGATTTTCCTCTGTACGTCCGCATGTCCCAGGCTTTTCTCCAGGTGCTTTGCCGCTACGCTCCGGTGGTGGAGCCGGTGTCCATAGATGAAGCATTCTGCGACATGACCGGCACCGGGCGGCTTTACGGCCCGCCGGTGGCCTTTGCCCATCAGCTGAAGGATGCCATCCGGCAAGAACTGGGCTTTACCGTCAACGTAGGGGTTTCCTCCAACAAGCTTCTGGCCAAGATGGCCTCAGATTTTGAGAAGCCGGACCGGGTCCACACCCTCTTTCCGGAGGAGATCCGGGAAAAAATGTGGCCGCTGCCGGTGGAGCGGTTGTTTCTGGTGGGCGGCTCGGCAGCCCGGAAGCTCCGCTCCCTAGGCATCCACACCGTCGGCGATCTGGCCCAGGCGGACCCGGAACTGCTCCGGGCCCACTTGAAAAAACACGGGGAGATCATCTGGCGGTATGCCAACGGACAGGGAGACGCAGTGGTCCGGGAGGAACCGGAGGAGATCAAGTGCTGCGGCAACTCCACCACCCTCTCCCACGACGTGGAGGACGCCCGGGAGGCCAAACAGATCCTCCTGTCCCTGGCGGAGACCGTGGCGGCCCGGCTGCGGGCGGACCACAAAAAGACGGCCCGGATCTCCGTGACCATCCGCTCTTCCACCTTTGTCTCCACCTCCCACCAGGCCACCCTGGACGCCCCCACCGACGTGACGGAGGAGATCTACCAAACCGCCTGCGCCCTTTTTGACCAACTATGGGACCACTGTCCCATCCGACTTCTGAGCGTGCAGACCTCCCAGCTCACCACCCAGGAGATCCGCCAGCTGAGCCTCTTTGAGGATCCCCGCAAGCGGGAGAAACTGGAAAAGCTGGACAGCGCTGTGGACGCCATCCGCAGCCGGTTTGGGGAGGATTCCATCAAGCGGGCCTGCTTTCTGGATGGAAGCCGGCATATGACCGGCGGCCTGGGGGCTGCCAAACGCCGTCAAAAAACTGGCCCGGATTCCCCCAAAAATCCCCGGAAGGGCTCTTCCTGAGAGTCCCCGGGGATTTTCTGTCCGTTTTTATTTTGCTTTCCCTTTGGGTTTCATTTTGTTTTCAACAGCACGGCTCCTGAACCGGTTCCCCCGGCAAAAACTCCTCCTCCAGCTGGATTTCTCCCTCCAGATTGGCGTTGGACGCCGTCTCTCCTTCTGAGGAGAATCCCGCTCCCGGGGTTTCCGGCTCTGTTTCGGCGGCCCGGGCCTCCTCCGGGATCGCCAGGCTGTCCACCGTGTTGAAGGAAATGCCGCTCCAGGTGAGACTCAACTCCACTTCCGCCCCGGATAGAAAAGCCTCCGCTTGCGTTACAGAGAAGGGACTTGCCGTCCCAGCTTCCAGCTTCAGAGGGAAGGATTCCTCCCGGCTGATCAGGCAAGTCAACTCCACTGGGATTGCCGCCGGATCCAGCCCCGCTCCTGCCAACAGTTCCCGCACCTGACTCCAGGCGCCGGTACCTCCCAACAGGGCAAGGCCCCAGGTATCCAGAGAGGCCTCTGCCGTCAGAGCGTATGCTTCCTGGCCGTCCACCTCCTGGGAATTCTCCGCCAGGGACCATTCCGCCTCCTGGCTTAGCAGCCGGTCCCAGACCTGAAAAGCCGGCGCCTCCGCCGGCAGTTCCCGGTACTCCCAGCTTCCGTCCAAAGACAGATAGCAGTCTCTCCGGTCCGCCTCTTCCTCCAAATACAGCTGGGCAGAGCCTTGCTGCATCTGCCCAGCTGACACAATCTTCAGATCCGCCGTCAGGTGGGTCCACCCGCTGTCCGTCACCTGCACCTCCCCGTTCAGGCACAACTCTCCTTCCTGCCCCGCCGCTCCGTCTGACTCCGGCATACGGACCTGGGCCGCAGCAGTCCAGGATCCCTCCAGGGAGGAAGCCTCCGGCAGCTTCTTCCGGACACCGGCCAGCAGACTTTCTGCTGTCGCCGCCTCCTCCCTGCACCCGGCTAAGGCGAGGGCAGCCAAAAGGGCAGCGACAAACAACGCCCCCTGTCTCTTTCGTTTTTTCATGCCCCTCTCCCCTGCGCGTTAGGACTGATGGTAATGGGACAGGAAATCCGCCAAACGGCCGGCGGCTATTTTCAACTCATCCACCCGGGGCAGATAGACGACCCGGAAATGGTCCGGCTGGGGCCAGTTAAAGCCGGTGCCCTGGACGATCAGCACCCGTTTTTCCCGCAGGAAATCCAGGGCGAACTGCTCGTCGTTCACAATGCCAAACCTCTTCACATCCAGCTTGGGGAAGATGTAAAAAGCCGCCTTGGGCTTCTTGGCCGAAACCCCGGGGATGTCGTTTAAAGCCTGGGTGATATACTCCCGCTGCTCGTAGAGCCGCCCGCCGGGCAGCAGCAACTCGTCCACGCTCTGGTAGCCCCCCAGAGCCGTCTGGACGATCATCTGGGCCGGCACGTTGGAGCACAGCCGCATGGAGGCCAGCATGTTCAGCCCCTCAATATAGCCCTTGGCGTAGGACTTATCCCCCGACAGACACATCCAGCCGCTGCGGAACCCGGCGATCCGGTGGGATTTGGACAGGCCGTTCATGGTCACGCACAGCAGATCCGGCGCCAGGGAGGCAATGGACACATGCTGAGTCCCGTCCATCACCAGCCGGTCATAGATCTCATCGGAAAAGAGGATCAGATGATGCCGCCGGGCAATCTCCACGATCCGTTCCAGCAGGTCCTTAGGGTACAGGGCCCCGGTAGGATTGTTGGGATTAATGATCACAATGCCCTTGGTCCGATCTGTAATTTTGCTCTCCATATCCGCCAGGTCCGGATACCAGTCCGCCTCCTCATCGCAGATATAGTGGACCGGCTTTCCCCCGGCCAGATTGGCCGCCGCCGTCCACAGGGGATAGTCCGGCGCCGGGATCAGGATTTCGTCCCCGTCGTTCAAGAGGCCCTGCATGGCCATGGTAATCATCTCGCTGACGCCGTTGCCAATGAAAATGTCCTCCAACCCCACGTTGGGCAGATTCTTCAATTGGCAATACTGCATGATGGCCTTCCGGGCGCTGAAGACTCCCTTGGAATCCGAGTAGCCCTCGGCGTTTCGCAGGCTGGCCTGCATATCCTGAATAATCTCCTCCGGCGCATGGAAACCAAAGGGCGCCGGGTTGCCGATGTTCAACTTCAGCACATCAATATTGTGGGCGCTCATCCGGTTGGCCTCGTCCACCACCGGCCCCCGCACGTCATAACAAACATGGTCCAGCTTATGGGATTTGTCAAAAGTTCTCATGACTCACTCCTTACTGGCGGCAATGGCCTGGTCAATATCCGCTATAATATCCTCCGCCGCCTCCAGACCCACGGAGAACCGGATCATCTCCGGCTGCACTCCCGCCTCCACCAGTTGTTCCTCCGTCAGCTGCCGGTGGGTGTGGCTGGCCGGATGCAGCACCGAGGTCCGGGCATCCGCCACGTGGGTCACAATGGCTCCCAGCTTCAACTGGTCCATGAACCGGCTGGCCCGCTCTCTGCCGCCGGTGAGTCCAAAGGAGATGACGCCGCAGGTTCCCTTCGGCATATATTTCTGAGCCAGGGCATGGTATTGGTTCCCCGACAGTCCCGGGTAGTTGACCCAGGCCACCTCCGGCAGGGAAGCCAGGTGCTCCGCCACCTTCTGAGCGTTCTCACAGTGCCGGGGCACCCGCAGATGCAGTGTCTCCAGGCCCAGATTCAGCAAAAATGCGTTCATGGGGGACTGGCAAGTACCCAGATCCCGCATCAGCTGGACCGTGGCCTTTTCAATGTAAGCCAGCTTGCCGAACCGCTCCGCATATATGATCCCATGGTAGGACTCATCCGGGGTGGTGAGGCCCGGGAACAGTTCCTTGTGGGCCATCCAGTCAAATTTACCGCTGTCCACAATGCAGCCGCCCACGGCGGCCGCATGGCCGTCCATATACTTGGTAGTGGAGTGGGTCAAAACGTCCGCCCCCCACTGGAAAGGACGGCAGTTGATGGGGGTGGCAAAGGTGTTGTCCACAATCAGCGGCACCCCGTGCCGGTGGGCCAGCCGGGCAAACTTCTCAATGTCCAGCACCACCAGGGACGGGTTGGCGATGGTCTCCCCGAACACCGCCCGGGTGTTGGGCCGGAACGCCTTTTCCAGTTCCTCCTCGCTGGCATCCGGATCCACCAGGGTCACCTCAATGTCCATCTTCTTCATGGTCACCGCCATCAGATTGGTGCTGCCGCCGTAGATGGTGGCGGAACTGACGATGTGGCTGCCTGCCTCACAAATATTTAAAAGGGCCAGAAAGTTGGCCGCCTGGCCGGAGGATGTGAGCATAGCCGCCGTGCCGCCCTCCAGGGCGCAGATTTTGGCAGCCACCGCGTCGCAGGTGGGATTCTGAAGGCGGGAGTAGAAGTATCCGCTCTCCTCCAGATCAAAGAGTTTTCCCATATAATCGCTGGTGCTGTACTTGAACGTGGTGCTCTGGTAGATGGGAAGGATTCTGGCCTCGCCGTTTTCCGGCTGCCAGCCCCCCTGGATACAGATGGTATCCGGACTCATGTTCTGCATATTGTCTCCTCCTGAAACCGTTTTACGGTTTTTCCTCAAATTCGATCTTTCCGCCCTCTGAAAGCGTCAGATGGCATGCTAACAGTATACGAAATTTCCGGACCTCCGTCAATCCTTTTGTAC
>CAZDOQ010000072.1:0-7883 GCA_964507035.1 uncultured Lachnospiraceae bacterium
CTGCCCCAGGAGACCCAGGCGGATGTGGAGCGGACGGTGGAGGAGATTGAAACGCTGGGGCCGGACAGCCTGACGGTCCACGCCCTGGCGGTGAAGCGGGCTTCCCGGCTGAAGATGGAGGCCCACGGCACCGTGGTGGCCGGAGGCACCCAGGAGGAGTCGGAGGCCATGATGGCCGCCGCTGCCGCCGGAGCCGCCCGGATGGGCATGGCCCCCTACTACCTGTACCGCCAGAAGAACATGGCCGGGAATCTGGAAAACGTGGGCTTCTCTCTGCCGGGGAAGGCGGGGATCTACAACATTCTGATTATGGAGGAAAAACAGGCCATTGTGGCCCTGGGCGCCGGAACCGTCAGCAAGGTGCTGCGCCCCGGCGGACGCATTGACCGGACGGATAATGTGAAGGATGTGAATCTGTACCTGGAAAAGATCCAGGAGATGATCGGGAGAAAAGGAAAACTGTTTTTTGGGGAGTAAGCGGGAGCCGCTTACTCCTTTCCAGTGATACCCGAAGGGGTGTTTTCTGTCGTTAATATGCGCATTTCCCTTGATTTTGTGCAGGCCGTATATTATGATGATACCAGGGCCCAAAGGCCAGATATGTAAAAAATTTCATGTTCAAATTCAACGAATCAGATAGGAGTAAAACCATGACGGATCGGTATCAGAGCCCTCTCTCAGAGCGGTATGCCAGCAAAGAAATGCAGTATATTTTTTCCCCGGACAAAAAGTTCCGCACCTGGCGGCGGCTGTGGATCGCCCTGGCAGAGTCGGAGCGGGAGCTGGGACTTCCCATCACAGAAGAACAGATCGAGGAGTTAAAGGCCCACCAGGACGACATCAATTACGACGTGGCCAAGGCACGGGAGAAGGAGGTCCGCCACGACGTGATGTCCCATGTCTGCGCTTACGGAGTCCAGTGTCCCAAGGCCAAGGGCATCATTCATCTGGGCGCCACCTCCTGTTACGTGGGGGACAACACGGACATCATCCTCATGTCCGAGGCTTTGCAGCTGGTGAAGCAAAAGCTGGTCAATGTCATGGAGAAACTGGCGGTTTTTGCGGACAAATATAAGGACCTGCCCACCCTGGGCTTTACCCATTTTCAACCGGCCCAGCCCACCACCGTAGGCAAGCGGGCTACCCTGTGGCTGATGGATCTGAAGCTGGACTATGATGACCTGTGCTACGTGCTGGACTCCCTGCGGCTTCTGGGCTCCAAGGGAACCACCGGCACCCAGGCCAGTTTTCTGGAACTTTTTGAGGGGGATCATGGAAAATGCCGGGCCTTGGACCAGAAAATTGCGGAGAAGATGGGCTTTCCGGGATGCTACCCGGTGTCCGGCCAGACCTATTCCCGGAAGAATGACAGCCGGGTGTTGAACGTGCTGGCGGGCATTGCCCAGAGCGCCCACAAGTTTTCCAACGATATTCGCCTGCTTCAGCATCTGAAGGAGATTGAGGAACCCTTTGAGAAGAGCCAGATTGGTTCCTCGGCCATGGCCTATAAGAGAAACCCCATGCGCAGCGAGCGGATGGCCTCTCTGTCCAACTATGTGATGTCCACGCTGATGAACCCCATGCTGGTGGCTTCCACCCAGTGGTTTGAGCGGACTCTGGATGATTCGGCCAACAAGCGGCTCAGCGTTCCCGAGTCCTTCCTGGCCATTGACGGAATTCTGGACCTGTATCTCAACGTGGCGGACGGGCTGGTGGTGTATCCCAAGGTCATTGAGAAGCGCCTGATGGCGGAGCTGCCCTTTATGGCCACGGAGAATATTATGATGGACGCGGTGAAGGCCGGCGGGGACCGGCAGGAACTTCATGAGCGGATCCGGGAGCTTTCCATGCAGGCCGGTGAGAATGTGAAAAAATACGGCCGTGAGAACAACTTGCTGGAACTGATCGCCGCGGATCCCACCTTCCATCTGAGCCTGGAGGACCTGCGGGCGTCCATGGATCCGTCCCGGTACACCGGGCGGGCCAAGGAGCAGACAGAGGAATTTCTGGCAGAAGAGATCCGGCCGGTATTGGAGGAAAACCGTTCGCTTCTGGGCGTGGAGGCGGAGATCAACGTATGATTCAGGATATTGCGCCCCACCGGTTTGACAACGCCTTTGGCCACCGGCGGGCTCCGGCGGATACGGACCAGGTGGTCTGCGCCAAGGGGAGCCAGGTCCTTCTCCGGGAAGGGGAGGAACTTTCCTTCCCCACGGTCCGGGAGATCTGCGGCCAGATGCCGGAGGCCCGGGAACGGCTGGTCTATCTGTTTCTCATAGACGAGACCGCCTACTATTTTCTGCCGCCCTTACGGACGGAACCTGGCGGAACGCCGGGGCCGGACTGGATGGACTTCTTCCCCGGTTTCCGGCTGGCGGCAGCGGCCGGAAGTTTCCGGGACGCGGAGCCGCCGTGGCTGGGATATGCCGGGATCACCGCCTGCCAGCTGGCCCGCTGGTGGGAGGATCACCGGTTCTGCGGCAGGTGCGGAGCGCCCCTTCGGCCCAGCGAGGAGGAGCGGGCTTTCTGCTGCGATGCCTGCGGCGCCGTTGTGTATCCCAAGATCTCCCCGGCGGTGATTGTGGCGGTGACAGACGGAGACCGGCTGCTCATGTCCCGGTATGCGGGACGCCCCTTCCGGCGGTACGCTCTGCTGGCAGGGTTCACGGAGATCGGCGAGACCGTGGAGGACACGGTGCACCGGGAGGTCATGGAGGAAGTGGGCCTGAAGGTTAAAAATCTCCGATATTTTGCCAGTCAGCCCTGGGCCTTCTCCGACTCCCTTCTCATGGGCTTTTTTGCGGATCTGGACGGAAGTCCGGAGATCCGGCTGGATGAGACGGAACTGGCGGAGGCGGTCTGGTTTCCCAGAGAGCAGGTGCCGGAGCAAAAGAGTCTCCAGAGTCTGACCAGCACCATGGTGGAGGCGTTCCGGCAGAACCGGTATCCCCGGTGAGGCCGTGGCCTGCGGAGAGAGGCGTCCGCCGGTGAGAAAACCAGAGGGCTCTCCTGGGGGGAACAGAACAATTCACGAGAGAACAGGACAAGAGGGTGTCCTTCCGTTCAGGCTGCGCGGCATGGCGGGGGGGGGGACACCTTCTTTCTGACGGAATCTGATGGAACCGTGCGATTACGGATTTTGTTTCTGGGAAGGATCCGGCTGGATCTTCTTCCCACCGAACCGTTTGGCAATGCCCGCCACCACCGGACTTAAGGCCAGGAGGGCCAGGGCGTTGGGAATGACCATGAGGCCGTTGAAGAAGTCGGCCAGGGACCATACCAGATCCACCTTTAGGGTGGATCCGACGATGATGAATACCACCACCAGCAGGGAATAGATCTTGGCGGATTTATCCCCGAACAGATAGCGGAAGTTGATCTCCGCAAAAAAGTGCCAGCCCAGGATGGTGGAGAAGGCAAAAAACAGCAGGCAGACGGCCACAAAAATATCCCCAAAGCCTCCAAAGCCGGAGACAAAGGCTTCCTGGGTCAGGGCAATGCCTTCCTTGCCGCTGTCCAGCACGCCGGAGGTGAGCAGGGCAAATACGGTGAGATTCAAGATCACAAAGGTGTCCAGGAAGACGCTGATCATGGCGGCCAGCCCCTGTTCATGGGGATTCTTGGCCGCTGCCCGGGCGTGGGCGTGGGGCGTGGAGCCCATGCCCGCCTCATTGGAGAAGAGGCCCCGGGCCACGCCAAAGCGGATAGCTTCCCGGACGGCAATACCGGCCCCGGCGCCCAGCACCGCTTCCGGCCGGAAAGCGCCCACCAGAATCATCCGCAGGGCGGAGGGCAGGTGGGAGACGTTCATGCCAATGAGGATCAGGCTGCCGGCAATATAGATGAGAGCCATCACCGGCACCAGTTTTTCCACCACGCTGGCCAGCCGGTCCGTACCGCCCAGGAAGATAAAGGCCGCCACCGCCGCCACGATCACGCCCACGGCCAATGCCGGTACCGGAATGCCCCGGGCGTTGAATACCTCGGCAAAGGCCACGCCAATGGAGTTGCTTTGGACCATATTGCCCATGAAGCCCAGGGCCAGGACAATGAAGATGGCAAAGAGGCCGGCCAGAATCTTTCCAAACCGTCCCCGGAAGGCGGCTTTGATATAGTAGACCGGGCCGCCGGTCACATTGCCGTTGGCATCGGTGGTCTTGTACTGCTGGGCCATGGTCGCCTCCGCGTAGATGGTGGCCATGCCGAAGAAGGCGGAGAGCCACATCCAGAAAATGGCGCCGGGGCCGCCGCCCAGCAGAGCGGTGGCCGCCCCGGCCAGATTGCCGGTGCCCACCTGGGCGGCAATGGCGGTGGCCACGGATTGGAAGGGGGTCATCTCACCCTTTCCTCTTTTTTCGCCCTTCAGACGGAAATTTCCAAATACCCGCCGGACCCCCTGGCCGAATTTGCGGACTTGAATAAATTTCAGCCGGATGGTATAGTAGATTCCGGTTCCACAGAGAATGATCAGGAGCAGAAAACTCCAAAGGAAATCATTGGCCGTATCGACCAGGTGCAGCAATGTGTCCATCATGTTATTTCTCCTTTTATGGGGTGTAAAATAAAAATAAGAGCTGAAGTTTTCACTTTCAGCCCTCCAAAGAGTAGAACAATCGCATACAACGGGTCATGCAGCCCACACCATTGATTTTGTTATGCCCTGTCCTTTTGCCTGAGAGATAGGCGGCTGCGGCCGCTGTACACCTTCGGCGCTCCCTGCGGGAGACTCTCCAGAGTTGTCTGCATTGGCAGACGAACAAAAATATAGCACAGAGAGAATCAAAAAGCAAGAAAAATTTTTAAGGAGTGCGCTATGCCTGCCACCTATACCCACGCCGTCTATGGACAGATGGTCCTGGACCGGCTCCCGGCTCCCTGCCGTCAGCGGATCGAAGCCCACCGGGGCTTCTATGATATTGGACTCAGCGGACCGGATATTCTGTTTTTCTACCGGCCTTTGTCCCAAAACCCTGTGAAGGCTCTGGGCTATGGTATGCACGAAGAGCCTGCCCGGCCCTTCTTTGAGCAGGCCCGGGTGCGGATCCGGGAGAGCGAGGCGCCCCGGGCGGCCCTGGTCTATATTCTGGGATTTTTGAACCATTTTGTGTTGGACAGCCAGTGCCATCCCCTGATCAACCGGACCGTGGCCAATAGCTCCATCAGCCACAGCCACCTGGAGTCTGAACTGGATGCGGTGCTGATGCGGGAGCGCCATCTGGATCCGTCCCGGACCCCGGTCGCCGGGCATCTGCATCCATCCCGGACATCTGCAAGGGTCATTGCTCCCTTCTTTTCCGTGACGCCAGGGCAGGTGCAGGAGGCGCTGTTTACCATGAAGCATGCGTTAAATCTGTTTGTGGCTCCGGGAACGGTGAAGCGGAACTTGGTGACCGGGGGCCTGCGGCTGGCAGGTCTCTATGATTCCCTGGAGGGGCTGATCATCCGCCGCCAGGCGGACCCGGCCTGCGCTTCCGTCTGCCGGACGCTGCGGGAGCAGATGGAGGAGGCGGTGCCGGTATCCTGCCGCCTGATCCGGGAATTTGTGGAGTCTATGCTCACCGGCCAACCGCTGGACGGCCGGTATGACCGGACCTTTGAGTAAGATGGACAGGAGACGATGATGAAGACAAAATTGACGAAACTGGAAAAATACTGGATCCTATATGATGTGGGAAACTCAGCATTCACCCTGCTGCTCTCCACCATTTTCCCCATCCACTTCAACTCCCTCAGCGCCTCGGCAGGCCTTGAGGAGGTGGACTATCTGGCCTACTGGGGGTACACCACTTCCCTGGCCACCTTGATTGTGGCACTGTTGGGGCCGGCTCTGGGCACGGTGGCGGATAACCGGGGATACAAGAAAAAGCTGTTTGCCGGCAGTATTGCCGTGGGTATTGTGGGCCTGTGCGTTCTGTGGATTCCCTCCTCCTGGCTGGCGTTTTTGGCCATCTTTCTTCTGGCCCGGGTTGGATATTCGGTGAGCCTGATCTTTTACGATTCCATGCTGACGGATGTGACGGAACCTGGCCGGATGGACCAGGTGTCCTCCTACGGCTATGCCTGGGGATACGTGGGAAGCTGTATTCCTTTTGTGCTGAGTTTGGTGCTGGCGCTGTCCTATGAAAGCCTGGGCCTCACCATCCAAACCGCCATGGCCGCCGTCTTCCTCCTCAACGCCCTCTGGTGGCTGGGCTGTTCCCTTCCCCTGCTGCGAAACTACCGGCAGACCTACTATGTGGAGAAGCCCCAGCGGCATGTGATCCGGGGAAGCTTCCGGCAGCTGTGGCAGACCCTGCGGAAAATCCGGGAGAAAAAGAAGATCTTTCTGTTTTTGATGGCCTTTTTCTTCTATATAGATGGGGTGTACACCATCATCGACATGGCCACCGCCTATGGAAGCGCCTTGGGGTTGGATACGGCGGGCCTTTTGGTGGCGCTTTTGGTGACTCAGCTGGTGGCATTTCCCAGCGCCGTGGTTTTTGCCCGCCTGGCCCGGTCCAAGGACACGGGTAAGCTGATCCGGGCCTGTATTCTGGCCTACACAGCCATTGCCATTTTTGCCATTCAGCTGGACCGGCAGTGGGAGTTTTGGCTGCTGGCGGTCTGCGTGGGACTGTTCCAGGGAGGAATTCAGGCTCTGTCCCGGTCCTATTTTGCCCAGATCATTCCGGCGGACCATTCGGGAGAGTTCTTTGGACTCTTTGATATCTGCGGGAAGGGGGCTTCCTTTCTGGGGACCACTCTGATCAGCGTGACAGCTCAAATCACCGGCAGCGCCAACAGCGGCGTGGCCATTCTGGCGGTTCTGTTTGTCATTGGATTCTGGCTGTTCAGCCGGGTGCTGCGGACGGAATAAAAATCAAAGAGGAGCGGGCGGTTCTTTCCGGAAGGGAGCGCTGTCCGCTTGCATTTTCCGGCAAAAGCCGGTAAGATATAAGAGCCGTGTTGTCCTCTGTGCACCGGCGCTGGAAGGCGCTAGATAGGAGGAGAATACTTTGTCCAATGAAGAGAAGAAAAACATTTCGGAGTGTCTGCTAAGATCCTATGTTTTCGCCTTGCAGCAGGAGGAAAAGCGTCCGGCTACCATTGAAAAATATCTGCGGGATGTCCGGGCTTTTTCCCAGTTTCTCTCTGGCAGGCCGGTGACCAAGGAACAGGCCATTGCCTATAAAGAATATTTGGTTTCCCAATATGCGGTGCGGAGCACCAACTCTATGCTGGCTTCTCTAAACAGTTTTCTGCGGTTTGCCGGGTGGAGCGACTGCGCGGTGCGCCAACTGAGGACACAAAGGAGAATGTTCTGCCCGGAAGCGGAAGCCCTGACCAAGGAAGAATACCGGAATCTTTTGCGGATCGCCAAAAGCCGGGATGAAAAGCTGTATTTGATCCTGTTGACGCTGGGAAGCACGGGCATTCGGATTGGAGAACTGAAAGCTGTAACGGCGGAGGCGGTGCAGTCCGGAAAAGCGCTGGTTTTCTGCAAGAGTAAGATCCGGACCATTTTTCTTCCAGAGCGGCTACAGGAACGTCTGGAGACCTTTGTGCTCCAATGGGAGATCTGGGAAGGCCCCATTTTCCGGACCCGCACCGGAAAGCCTCTGGACCGGAGCAATATGTGGAAAAAGCTGAAATCCCTCTGCCGGGAGGCGGACGTGCCGCCGGAAAAGGTATTCCCCCACAATTTCTGCCATCTGTTTGCCAGGACCTTTTATGAGGCGGAGAAAGATCTGGCCAAGCTGGCAGATGTGCTGGGCCACAGTAGTATGGATACCACCCGGATTTATATTTTATCAGACGGAGCGGAGCACAGAAAGCAGCTGAATCAGCTGGATTTGGTATAGACACGGCCGGCCCGGTGGATTGGGCCGGCCGTAGCGTTATTT
>CAZDOQ010000073.1:0-7786 GCA_964507035.1 uncultured Lachnospiraceae bacterium
ACAGAATGCAGCAGATTTATCTGGTGGGGATAATTCTGCGGAAACTCAAGGAAAACATCCCATTGAAAAATGATCCTCTTCATGGTACGATGTATAAAGCTTTGAAACCGCTGGCAAAAAACAGCCGGTGTAACGGAATGCGGTAACACGCATGGCAAATATCAGGAGAGGACGAACCGTGAGCAAGAAAGATTTCATCCGGAAATGGAAGAAAAAGATCGACGCCGTAGCCCGAAAGATCAGTCATGACCAGATTCCGGTCTACGGCGCCCAGGCCTCCTATTTTATCATTGTCTCCGCCATTCCCTTTGCCATGGCGCTGCTCTCCCTAATCCAGTTTTTCATCCCCACAGAGAGGACGGAGGCCCTCTCTTACCTGCTGGGGATCCTCCCGGAGTCCCTGAGCGAAGCGGTGACCTCGGCGGTGAACGATATCTTCACCAACTCGGCGACCTCCATTGTCTCCCTTGCCGTGGTGGTGGCCATCTGGAGCGCCTCCAAGGGCGTCATGGCCCTGGAGCGGTGCCTGCACGTAATCTATCAGGTCCAGGAGAAGCAAAATTTCATTCTCCGGCGCCTCCGCTCCGTGCTCTGCACCCTGTTTTTTCTGATGGTGATCGTCATCACACTAGGGCTTCTGGTGTTCGGCAACACCATCCAGTCCGTCCTCAGCGCCCATATTCCGTTTCTGGGACAGATTGAGTTTTTGATCTTTGGGCTGCGGTCCCTGCTCTCCACCGCCACCTTTTTGGCGGCCTTCTCCGCCGTCTACATGGTGCTCTCCGGCGCCCGGCGGCGGTTTTTGCAGGTGCTCCCCGGTGTTTTGTTCTCCACCGTGGGATGGACCCTGTTCTCCTTGATCTACGCTTACTACATCACCAATTTTTCCAATTACACCTATCTGTATGGAAGCCTGGGCGCCATCATCCTGATGATGCTGTGGCTGTACTTTTGTATCATCATCCTGCTGGCCGGCGCCGAACTGAACGTTTTTTTGGAGACCCAGTTTTCCCGGACGGAGCCGGAAGGCGGAGCGCAAAAATAACCTGTTGATTCTCGCTCTCCACCCGGATGGTTCCTCCGTGGAGTTCCACCAGTTCCTTGGCAATGGCAAGGCCCAGCCCTGCCCCGCCGTTGCGGGTGCCCCGGGAGCTGTCCGCCCGGTACATTTTTTCAAACAGCTTTTCCAGCTTCTCCGGCGGAATGGTATCTCCCTGGTTGCGCACCTCCACATGGATGCCTCCGTTTTCCCGGTATGCGTCAATGCAGACGCAGGTGTTCTCATAGCCGTAGGCCACCGCATTCCGCAGCAGATTGTCAAAAACCCGGGCCAGTTTGTCCGAGTCCGCCGGCAGCTTCAGCCCCGTCTCTATATCCAGCACAGCAGTCATCCCCTTCTCCGCCAGCACCGGATAGAACTCGTCTGCAATCTGGTAGAGCATCATGGTCAGATCCACCCGGCTCTTCTCCAGCACAATTCCCTGGGTGGTAAACCGGGTAATGTCAAAGAACTCATTGATCAGCTGCTCCAGCCGGTAGGCCTTCTCCACGGCAATATCCACATATTTGGCCCGCTGCTCCACCGGAAGCTCCGGGTTTTCCTGAAGCAGAGACAGATAGCCAATCACCGAAGTCAGAGGGGTTTTCAGGTCGTGAGCCAGGTAGGCCAGCATGTCGTTCTTTTGCTGCTCTGCCTCCCGGCTCTCCATCTCCCGCCGCTGGAGCCGCTCCCGCAGCGCCACCAGCTGCATCTCCACCTCCTTCAGATTAGGCGGAAAAGCCTCAATTTCCGCGTTCTCATCCACCAGCGCCGTAAGAGAGCGGATCACCCGCTCCAGATACCGCAGATTCCTCCGAGCCTCCAGGGCGCAGATGACCACCGCCCCCAGACAATACAACAGGGTGAACAGCAGCTCTTTTTTATCCCGCAGGGACCGCATCAGCGAATCCCCCAGCAAGTCCTGGAACCAGAGAGAAATGGCCCCCCGGTAAAACAGGTAATAGCCTGCCACCATCAGCAGCAAGATCAGCGTGTAGATCAGAAGGTTCCGGAAGATGCGGCCAATGGACCGGCGCTTCACCAGCCGGAAATCCTTTTTCTTCTTATTTTTCAATTTTATACCCTACTCCCCAAACAGTCTTGATATACTTGGGATTCCGGGGGCGCTCCCCCAGTTTTTCCCGGAGACGCCGGATGTGGACCATCACCGTGTTGTTGCAGTCCAGATACTCCTCCCCCCACACCGTCTCAAACAGCTGTTCGGAGGAGACCACCTTTCCGTCATTCTCACAGAGGGTCCAGAGGATCTTAAATTCAATGGGCGTTAAAGCAATGGGCTTCCCGTAGAGGGTACACTCATGGCGCTCATTATCAATGACCAGCCCCCCCACCTCGTAGACTTCCCGGGCCTCCTCCTGCGCCTGGTCGTTGTAGTTCTTGTACCGGCGCAGCTGGGCCTTGACCCGGGCAATGACCTCCAGAGGGTTAAAGGGCTTGGTGATATAGTCGTCGGCGCCGATGGTGAGGCCCCGGATCTTGTCCACATCCTCAATCTTGGCGGTGAGCATGATAATGGGATAATTGTGGTGCTCCCGGATGGTCTTACACAGGGTAAATCCATCTGTATCCGGCAGCATCACATCCAGGATAGCCAGATCCAGTTTCTGCTCTTCCACCACCCGCAGGGCACTGGTCCCGTCATAGCACTTGTGGATCTCATAGCCTTCGTTCATCAGGTACAACTCAATGAGGTCCGCAATCTCTTTCTCATCATCCACAACCAAAATCTGATCTCTCATGTTTTTCACTCCTGCCCGCCGCCGCATTCTGCCGCCTCCTTTAGGCAGAATACCCGGCTTTTGTATCCAAATTGTAAATACGGCTATTCTTTCAAAACATCGCACAGGGTCCCGGCCGGCGGTGCAGAAGTCTCCGGGTCTCCACCGCTTCCGGGTACTGCTCCCTGGCCAACTGCCGGATTGTCTCATACATGCTTCTGCCTCCCTCACCGTTCCCAGAAAATCTTTCTCATTGCGGCTATTGTACCAGACTTATGGCATCCCGTCCAGTTTTCCCGAAAAAGAAAACCGACCCCCATGAAAAAAGCCCCTGGGGCAAGAGCTTTCTTTCATCTGGCTTAAAGGCCTTCGTTCTGAATGGCCGTGAGAATGGCCGGTACCACCTGTTTTTTCCGGGACACAACCCCGGGCAGATACAGATTGGCCTGGGGCGCCTGCTGGAACGCGGCGGCAGCCGCCTCTGCGGCCCCTTCCCCCTGGCACAGCAGCAGAGTGCTCTCCTCCAGGATGTTGGTGAGCATAAAGAACACCATGTCCACGGTCTTTTCCCCCAGCACCTTTTCCATATAGGGGAGCAGCCGCACCTGCAGTTCTTCCATCTCTTTCCGGGACATCATGTTGACCTGGCCGATCCCCAGGGTCTTCTCCCCGGCGTTGAATTTCTTGTAATCCTGGTAGAAGATCTCCTCCGGGGTCCGGCTGGCAAAATTGCTGCCCGCCGCAAACATCTCCTGGGCGTACTCCTCCACGGTGATCCCGGCAATGGCCGCCAGTTCTTCCGCCGCCTGCCGGTCCACCGGCGTGCAGGTGGGGGAACGATACACCAAAGTGTCCGAGAGGATAGCCGAGCACAAAAGTCCCGCCACATCCGACTCCACCTCCACCTGATTTTCCCGGTACATCTGGTAGATGATGGTGGCAGTGCAGCCCAGGGGCTGGTTCCGGAAGAATACCGGGTTCATGGTTTCCAGGCTGCCCAGCCGGTGATGATCCAGGATCTCCAGAATCTCCGCATCCTCTATGCCATCCACCGCCTGGGACCGCTCATTGTGGTCCACCAGGATCACTTTTTTCCGCTTGGCCCCCAGCAATTTCCGCCGGGAGATCATGCCCAGCAGCCGGTTATCCTTATCCACCACCGGAAAATCCCGGTGCCGGTACTTGGTCATGGTATCCTTCACATCGTCTATAAAATCATTGGGATGGAAGGTGATCAGATTCTCCTTCTTCATATAGAAATCAATGGGAATGCTCTGGTTGATGAGCCGGGCCACGGTGAAGGTGTCATAGGGGGTCTCAATCACCGAGCAGTTCTTCTCCTGGGCCAGCTTGGTGATGGTCCGGGAGACCTTGGCCCCGGCAGTGATGATGATGCAGCCGGCGTTCATCTCAATGGCGCACAACTGGGACTCATACCGGTTGCCGGTGATCACAATGTCATGCTCCTCTATAAAGTCCTCCATGGTGTCCGGGTTGGCCGCGGCAATCAACACCTTGCCCTCGTGGATCTCGTTGGCCTTATCCCCCACCACCAGGCGGCCGTTCAGAGTCTCCACCAGGTTTTTGTAGGAGGTATGGGCCTGGGAGAGGACCTTGCTGTCATACATGCCCATGTAGGATTCGGCAATATCATACTCGGTGATGATCCCGGTGAGGTACCCTTCCTCGTCCACAATGGGCAGGGTCACCACGCTCAGATCCGCCATCCACTCCCAGGCTTTTTTCAGGGACAGACAGCTGAGCACCCGTTTGAACCGGCGGATGTCCATGTCCGACACCTGGCGGCGCACGTCGTTGATGTAATAGGGTTCCGGCACCCCAAAACGCTGGAGCACATACTGGGTCTCCAGATTCAGCTGTCCGGCCCGCCGGGGCAGATAGGACTTTCCCGTGAGTTTCTCCTTCAGCCTGGCATAGGCGATGGCCGAACAAATAGAATCCGTGTCCGGATTGGTGTGGCCCACCACATAAACCGGACGCACCTCTTCCGGCTCCTCCGGAGCCAGGGAGCGGTCTTGTTTCATATTCGTGTCTCCTTCTGCATGTTGATACTGGTCTGTTTTCTGTCTCGTCTTTTGGGCTTCTTTAAAACTTCCTAAAGTTGATTATAAGCCATGGAGACTGCTCTTGTCAAAGGCAGAATGGCAGGGAGGCAGGACGGGACTCTGGCAAGGATTCGTTGGCAGACCTGGCATTTCTGTGACAAATGGATTTCATCCCCGCGGCCGCGAAACTCCGTCAGTACGCCCTCAAATTCATCCATATACTGCACTTCATCCAAAATGATATCGTAATTCTCCTGGTCTTGCATTCTCTCCTTCACATACCGGAGCATGGCATCTGGATCGCGGAGCGGCTTGTTTCTGCGGTCATCCAGCGCGACCTCGATCATATGATCTTCCGAAACTCCTGTTTCCAGCAGATGATTATGGAACAGGCGAAAAAGCAGGTAGGATTTCCCACACCGCGCTTGATTTCCAGCAGAGCCTCCTATTCCGAGAATTGATGCTTCTGCACCTTTTCTCGGAATATGCATGACGGCCGCTTGCCGGTCTTATCGCACAAAACGGGCTCCCTGAGGCAGGATCCTCCTGCCTCAGGGAGCCCGAAGTGTTTTGAAAGGATTGTGTAATTCCATGGCGGGAGGGAATCTCCCTCTCCTCTGGTCCACCCTTACAGCATGTGGCTGCGCAGCTCTTCCCCGGTCAGAGGGGACAGATAAGCCGGGGCAATGTCAAAGACCGTCTTGGCGCCCACTGCGCCCTCAGCCTTCAGCCGGGACACAGCCCGGGCGTAAGCCACCAGCACGCTGGCGGTAAACTCCGGATTGGAGCCCAGCTTCAGAGAATACTCGATCATCTGATGGGTGCCCTCCCCGGTGATGCCGCTGCGCATCACAAAGCCGCCGTGGGGCATCTGATTGTGTTCTTTTAAGAACTCTTCCTCCTCCATGAAGGTGACGGTGGTGTCATAGTCAGAGAAGTAGTTGGGCATGGTCACAATAGCTTCCCGGATGGCCTCCTTGTCCGCGCCTTCCTCCGCTACCACGTAGCACTCCCGCAGGTGCTTCTCTCTGGTGGAGAGTTCCGGGTTCTTTCCGGCCCGCACCGCCTCCATGGCGGCCTCCACCGGCACCGTGTACTGGATGGCCCGCTTCACCCCCGGAATCCGACGGATGGCGTCAGAATGGCCCTGGCTTACGCCCCGGCCCCAGAAGGTGTAGGTGCCGCCGTCGGTGAGGATGGACTCTGCATACAGCCGGTTTAAGGAGAACAGGCCCGGATCCCAGCCCACAGAGATGACGCCCAGAGTTCCGGCCTTCCGGCAAGCCGTATCCACGTTTGCAAAATGCTCCGGGATTCTGGCGTGGGTGTCAAAACTGTCAATGACGTTGAACCACTGGGCCAGCTGGGGCGTCTGCTCCGGCAAGTCCGTGGCGCTGCCTCCGCAAAGGATCATCACGTCCACCTGATCTTTATATTTCTCTGCCTCCGCCAGGGGATATACCTTAGCGTTCTGACTCACCGGCTTTACGTCTGCCGGGTTGCGGCGGGTGAAGATGCCTGCCAGTTCCATATCCGGATTCTTCTGAATGGCCAGCTCCACGCCCCGACCCAGATTTCCGTAACCTGCAATTCCAATGCGAATACTCATGTTTGAAATTCCTCCTTCAACTACTTTCTGTCTGTGTGTCTCTGGCATATTGTAACCGATTTCTTCCAGAATTTCCACTAGGAGGAGGGATTTTTTTACCGTATGAAAAAAATTTTCTATTTGGAGGCTTCCTCCACCCGGATCCCGCGCCGAACTGGAAAAAGAGATTGACTGACGTTGCCAAAAACATTACACTTTCTTCCAGGAGGCGATTTACCTTGAAGATCATTGACGCGCACATTCACTATAACCCGGACAGCCTTTACTTCCAGGAGATTGCGGAGGCGGCGGGCCATGAGAACACCGGGGAGGGGCTTGGCCGTGCTTTCCGGGAGGCCGGGGTGGTCCACGGCATTGTCATGGGAAACCACAGCCTATACCCGGAGGACCACCGGTATCCTCCTTTCTGCAGCTACTGCCTGGGTTTAGACGGCCGGATGCTGGTCCAGATGAACCCCAGGGAGGCCCTGGCCCTGGCGGAGGAAAACCTGCGGCTCGAGGCCTGTGTGGGCTTAAAGCTCTACCCGGGCTACAGCCCCTACTATGTCAGCGATCCTATGTTTTCCCCGTTCTACAAGCTGGCGGAGCGGTATCAAAAGCCGGTGGCCATCCATATGGGCGCCACCGCAGGCTCTGAGGGTGGCTTGAAATACAGTCATCCCCTGACCCTGGATGAGACTGCGTCCCGGTTTCCCCATGTATCCTTTGTAATCTGCCACCTGGGAAACCCCTGGATTGTGGACGCGGCGGCGGTGATGGACAAAAACCCCAATGTCTCTGCGGACCTGTCCGGCCTGCTGGAGGGAAAGCAGAATATGGACCAATATCTGGCGGAGAAATCCGGCTATCTGGAACACATCCGCACCTGGCTTCAGTACCTGGACTCCTATGACCGGCTCCTGTACGGCACCGACTGGCCCCTGGCCCATGAGGAGGACACCGTCAGGCTGGTGCAGGCGGTGGTGCCGGAGCGGCACTGGGAGAAGGTGTTTTATGAAAACGCCCGGCGGATCTATCCGCTGCCGCTGTGACCGGTACCGGCGTTTTGGGGCCATTTCTGCGTTTTACTTTTCTGCGTTTTACGCCCCGAATCCTGTGATTTTCCTTGACAATCCTCATTTCTCGGGCTATACTTATCTCGCTATTGGATATGAGTGTTTTTGACAGAGTATCCAAGCAAATATTTTCTCTGACTACCCTTCGGGGTCAAGGCCATACGGACAGCCGGGTCAACTGCCGCCGGGCGGTTTGCGCCGCCATTATTGATTGAGTTAAGAACTCAATTTTATAAGTTGGTCACTTTATAACCAGTGCGGAGGACGCACATCAACTT
>CAZDOQ010000074.1:0-7778 GCA_964507035.1 uncultured Lachnospiraceae bacterium
TGAACTGCGTGCTGACCTACTTTATTACTAGTAAGGTGACCACCTTCTGCTACAAAAAGACCGGCGGCTATCATACCGGCGCGGTGGTCAACGCGATGATTATGACCTGGGTGGCGGTGGCCAACGATCTGGTTACAGCCATTTAAGGGCGGCGGAACCTGTTTAAGGGCGGCAGAGATGCCGCCCTTGTGTTTTCCCCTGTGGTCTGCTATAACTTTCAGCGAGTGGACGGTTGTAATGGGAAAAGGGAGAGGAAGAATGAAGCTGTTTCAAAGCCTGCGTACCAAAAAGACTTTCTATCGGATTCTGGTCCTGTTGCTGGCCATGGCCTGCAGTATGTTTGTGCTGGTGTTTCTCTTTGTCCATACCTACATGTCCCGCAGCTATCAGGAGCGGAGGCTGGAAAACTGCCAGCAGCTGTTGACGACGGCCTCCGAGTACGTCCAGCTGGCCCTGGAGGATCTGGGGCGGGCCATGCAGCAGCTTTTGTGGAATACGGATATTACCCGGGCGGTGCTGACGCCGGAGCTGGTGACCTATGACCGGAAAGTGGAGATTGTCAAGACCCTGGGCAGCTTTGAGACGGACAATCCCCTGGTGGAGCAGGCCTTCCTGCTGACATACATGGACGGGCGTTGTTATGACTCCACCGGGAATATTGTGGAACTGAAGGAATCCCCGGCCCGGGTCTATTTGCCGGAGTACGGGCAGGTCTGCGAAGCTTCCCTGGCCAACGGGGACTTCCCTGCCCAGGTGATCAGTCAGGGAGAGGATCTGGCGCTTTTACAGCCTTTTCCCACGCCGGAGACCAACGGGGCGCTGTTGGTGACCATCCGCCGGGAAAGCCTGCTCCAATTTTTAGCGGAGAGCGTCACGGAGGACGGGGACTACATAGAGATTCAGGCCCAGGATGGGGCGGTGCTGTTTGCCGGCGGTCCCTCCGCTGCCCGCAGCGGGGAACCATTGGTGCATACCGCCGATACCAGCTGGAATTTCTGCTTGTGGCAGAATCCGCTGCATATCGAACTGGGCCGGGAGGAGTTTCTGGCGGCTCTGGGGCCCTGGGCGCTGTTTCTGGGAATCATCAGCCTGAGTGCCGCCCTGTTTATCACCTGGAGCATCTACCGGCCTATTGGGAAGCTCCACTACCTGGTGGAGCAGACGGAGGATGGCGCGGAGACGGTAAAGGGCAATGAACTGGAACAGATTTCCCAGGTGTACCAGTCTACCCTGCGGCAGAAGGACGATCTCTCCCAGGAGGTAGCCGGCATGGCCCCCATTGTCCGGGAGCGGTTGTATAAAAACCTGCTGAAGGGGAAGGACCTTCCCCGGGAGGCGCTGCAGGAGAGGCTTCAGAGCCTGGGCAGCCCCTTGGGCATTTCCGATTACTATGTGGTGATGGTAGCAGCGTTGTCCGGCGATTACACCGGAGATGCGGCGGAGGCCACGGAGCGGGTGCACCGGCTTTTTAGCGAATACGCCGGGGAGGATGAGCCAGTATGCGAATCCTTGGTCACCGATGACGATTTTCTGATCCTGATTCTCTGCTACCGGGAGGAGGCAAACAGCCGCCGCCTCGCCAGTCGGGAGGCTGCCATCTGCCGGACCCTGGAGGAGTGCGCCCGGCAGGCCGGTGTGGAGGAGTGGTTCTCTGTGGGCCGAGGACGGCTGTACCAGGGACTCCTCTCCCTGGCGGATTCCTTCCGGGATGCCCGACAGGATCTGGATTACCGCCAGTATCATCTGGATGAAGGGCGTCCGGAAAATTCGATGCCCCAGGGCGAGGAGGCCAGCCAGGAGATTCTTAACCTGGCCATGGACGGGGAGCGGGAGAAGGCGGAGGGAGCCTTAAACAGCTTCCTCTTCCGTCTGCATCTGGAGGATATGGGAGCGGAGGAAAAGAAACGCTGTTGCGACCATCTGATCAACCGGCTGGCGGAGCAGCTGCTGAACCTCCATGCGCCGGAGGAAAAGATGGAACTGTTTGACGCCTATTACCGGGTGGGGGATGCTACGGAGGACTGGGAGGAACCGGCCCGGGAAGTAGGGCAGCAGGCCCTGAGCGCTTTGTGCCACTACAGTCAGAAGAGCCGCAACCGCTATGTGAAGCAGGCCAAGGAATATATTCAAAGCCGGGAGACAGCCGCCTGTCTCTGGAGACGGTGGCAGAGAGCCTGGGCATCCACAGTGCGTACCTGAGCCGGCTGTTCTATGAGATCTGCCAGGTGAATTTTGTCAGCTATGTAAACCGTTGCCGGGTGGAGAAAGCGGAACTCCTTTTGAAGCAGACCAAGATTCCGGTGAAGGAAGTGGGCTTTAAGACCGGCTTCAACTCCATGCAGAACTTTAACCGGGTGTTTAAAAAGTACATGGGTATGACGCCGGGGGCATACCGGAAGCAGGAGCAGTCGTGAGGAGAAAGAACATGAGAAATTGCGGGATGCGGACAGGGCTTGCGGCGCGGAAATACAGGATATTGGTGGGCGTAATGGCTTGCCTGATGCTGGCCGGCTGCCAAGGCGGCAGTGGAGAGACAGGCGTTGGAACGGGAGAAGCTTCTGAGATTTCCGGTTCCTCCGGCAGTGCGGCGGAGAGCACCACAGGCCAGGCACCGTACCGCTTGGGAATCGGCTATTCCGCCGGATATGAGGAGGCGTTCCCGGAATGGGTGGAGCAGGTGTATGAGCGCACCGACGGAAATGTGGAAATCTTTCTGTACGGAGATAATGTGCTGGGCGAGGGGACGGATATGCTGCAGGCGGTACAGAACGGTACCCTTTCCATGATGGGTTCCAGCACTTCCATCCACACTGGGCTGGTGCCGGAGGCAGCGGTTCTGGATATTCCGGCCTGCTTTGAGGAGTATATTCAGCCGTACCAGGTGTACGACGGGGCGTTTTATGACAAGCTGAATGCCTGTTACCGGGAGCAGGGGCTGGAATTGATCTACCTGCGCACTGGCGAGTACTGGATTTTCACCAGTTCCCGCCCCATTACCTCCCTGGAGCAGCTGCAAGGGATGCGGATCCGCACCATCGGCGCCAGCGTCCATGAGCAGCTCTATCAGCGGCTGGGAATTAGCTGTGTCAGTGGCATTGGCCTCAACGGTCTGTCCTACGCACTGGAGGAGGGAAAGGTGGACGGGATTGAAACCACCTACACCATTCTCCGGAGCCAGAACCTGCTGGAGGCGCAGCCTTACGCCCTGGAGATCCCCCTGTTCGTCATGGGCAGCGCCATTGTCATGAATTACGAGATTTACCAGAGCATGCCCAGCGATTACCAGCAAATTCTCAAGGAGACGCTAAAGGAGATCCTGGACGAGCAGCAGGTGGAAATGGAGCAGGAGGAGGATGCCCGCCGGGAGGGTCTTCAGGTGTCCCGGCTTTCGGAAGCGGACCAGGCCGCACTGCGGGAACTGGCGCAGCCGCTGCTGGAGGAGTTGACGGCGGAGTTGGACCCGGAACTGCTGGAGGCGCTGGTGCGGGAAAATGAGGAAGGGTGATTTTCTGGATTCTGCGCACAGAGGCACCGTGGCGAGACAAGGGAATTGGGGAAAAACTCCTTGAAGAAGACGCTTTTGCCATTATTTTGCTGATTGCCTCAGCAGAAGATCCAGCACTTCCGTCACCTGCTTCACCGGGGTGATCTCCAGCTTCTCTTTCACTTCCTCCGCCACGTCCTCCAGGTCATCCTGGTTATCGTAAGGGATCAGCACCTTGGTGATGCCGGCCCGCTGGGCCGCCATCAGTTTCTCCGGCAGGCCGCCAATGGACATCACGCCGCCCCGGAGGGAAACCTCCCCGGTCATGGCGTAGTCCGTGGACACCGGCTTGTCGGTAAACAGGGAGGCCAGGGCCGTGACCAGGGTGATGCCGGCGGAGGGACCGTCCTTGGGCACCGCCCCGGCCGGCACGTGGATGTGCAGGTCATGGTCCTCCAACACCTTGGTCTCCTCCGGAAACAGGGACTTGACCAGGCTCAGGGCGATCTGCACGGACTCCTTCATCACGTCTCCCAGCTGTCCGGTGATCAGCACATTACCCTTGCCCGGAATCAATTTGCTCTCTATGAAAAGAATCTCGCCGCCGGCGCGGGTCCAGGCCAAGCCTGTCACTATCCCCGGATCTGCCTTTTCCAGCCGCAGCTCCCGGTGGATCTGCTTCCGGCCCAGGAGTTCCTCCAGGTCCTCCTCCGTCACGGTGAGGGTTCCTTCTTCCTTCTTCACCAGCTTGACCGCCGCCGTACGGCACAGAGTGTCAATGAGTTTTTTCAGGCTCCGGACCCCTGCCTCCATGGTATACTCGTCGATCATCCGGCGCAGGGCCCCTTCGGTGACCTCCAGGTTTTCCTCCCGGATCCCCATGGCCTCCATGGCCTTGGGCAACAGATGTTTTTGGGCAATATGGAACTTCTCCACCGCCGTATAACCCGGGAAGGAGATCACCTCCATCCGGTTTAGCAGCGGCTCCGGAATGGTGTCCGTGGAGTTGGCCGTACACACAAAGAGCACGTTGGACAGGTCATAGGGCACGTTCATATAGTGGTCCGTAAATGTGTTGTTCTGCTCCGGATCCAGCACCTCCAGCAGGGCGCTGGCCGGATCTCCGCCGTAGTCTTTGGCCAGCTTATCCACCTCGTCCAGCACCATCACCGGATTGGAGGCGCCGCTGCGCTTCATGCCCTCCATGATCCGCCCCGGCATGGCCCCTATGTAGGTCCGCCGGTGTCCCCGGATCTCCGCCTCATCCCGGACGCCTCCCAGGCTGATCCGCACATACTCCCGTCCCAGGGCCCGGGCAATGCTCTGGCCAATACTGGTCTTGCCGGTACCCGGCGCGCCCACAAACAGGAGGATGGAACCGTGCTGCTTCCGGTTCAGGGCCATCACCGCCAGCTGCTGGATGATCCGTTCCTTCACCTTCTTCAGGCCGTAGTGGTCTTCGTCCAAGATCTCCTCCGCTTTCTGCAAATTGATCTTGGGGGCAGCCGGTGCCTTCCAGGACAGACTGGTCATAAAATCCAGATAGTCATAGAGCATGCCGTACTCATGGCTCTCCTTGCCTTCCTGGCGCATCCGGTTCAACACCTTATCCGCCTCCCGGCGGGCCTCCTTGTTCATGCCGGACTTGGCGATCTTTTTCTCAAACTTCCGGACATCCGACACGTTCTCCGGGTGCATATCGTCCAGTTCTTTCTGCAGGTAGTCGATCTGCTTCTTGATCGCCGCCTCCCGGTACAGCTGCTCCTGGTTATCTTTCTGGGCTGCCTGGGCCTCCGCCGAGACATTGGCCACCTCAATAAACTCATTGATAGCCTTGGAGATCAAGGCGTACCGCTCCCGCCGGGAATCCGCCGCCAGAATCGCGAACTTCTCCTCCGGGGACAGGTTCAGGTAATCGTTGAGGGCGCAGGCAATGTCATGGACATTCTTCCGCTGCAAAATAAAACTCCGGACCCAAAGCCCCCACTGATACCCCTGGACAAACTTCAACAGGGCAGACCGAAGGCGGCTGAACTCTTCTTTCTCCTCCTCCTCGGTGAGATCCAAGATCTCCGGACGGATGGTGGCAGTGGCCGTCACCTGGCCGTCCTGAAACTTCAGATCCGACAGATCCGCCCGTTCCAGAGTCCGGATCTGGATATTTTCGCCTTCGCTGATCCCCTCCACCCGGGCAGAAATGCCAATGGGATAAAAATCATCCGGCGAATAGGCATGGTCCTGCTTCTCCCCCTTCATCTGAATGAACAGGATTTCCTCTCCGCTTTCCAGCGTGTCGCTTCCCCAGCCGGCAAAAAAGTCCTTCTTGAAGAAATAGGACACGTCCGGCAGCAGCAATATATCATAAACAGGCCGAATCAACATCTACATCAGGCTCCTTTTTCTTTGTTTTATCAGCAGTCTCTTTGGTCGAGTGCTAACACTTGACTGAAAGGATGGCGAATAAAACCTTTGACCGGTCTATTCGCCTCTCTGTTTTCCTCGATTCACTTGTACTGCTACTCCTGATAATCCGGTGAAAACTTACGCTGACATCGTGTCATCTGTTAAGAAATTAGCATAAAACCGGATGTCTGTCAATAGGAGAAGGGAATGTTCACACTTTTTTTATATTTTTTAACAGAGCGTTTCGGATCCCGGCAGAACTGCCGGTTGGGTTTGCGGCTGGCCTCTCTCCCTGTCTGGTGCGGGCAGGATACCCACAGCGGGGCAAACCTTGGCGGAATCGGGGATTTCTGTGCCACATTTGGTACAATACATGTTGTCTCTCCTCACATATTCTCTGAGGATTTTTCCTTGGCAGGGATCCGCGACTCGCAGGGGACGCCAACCTGACATTTTCCACAGCCAAAACGGATTTTGCGCTTGGGAGGATACGGTTCTCCCCGATCCTCCGGCGGACGGGTGTCCCCGCCTGCCGCAGACAACTCCTTCTGGGGCCGCAAAAACGCACTGCAGGCCGGGTTGCTTTTGCACTGGTTCAGGTCCGGACCCGGAATAATGGCCTGGGCCGGACAGCGGAGGGCGCAGACGCCGCAGCGGGAACAATATTCGTACGGCTCCCGGTAGGGCCGCTTCGTCACCGAAAGGGGCGCCGCTGTGATCACGGAACCAAACCGCCCCGCCATTCCCCGGACCGTAATCAAGCCCCGGGACATGCCAAAGGTCCCCAGCCCGGCTGCATACGCCGCATGGCGCTCCGACCAGTTGCTGCGCACAGGCTCCCAAACTTGAAACCGGGGATCATCGCCGGGAACAAGACTCTCATAGCCCTGCTCCTGCAGCCATTCGGCCAAATGGCGGCGGAACAGTTGGTTCATCTCCTCCCCCTCAATCCGGGCATGCTGCCACTGGGAGGAGGCCACAGAGGGATTTTGCCGGTTGCTGTCCTTCACCTCTTTAGAAAAAGGCAGAAAATACGCCATAACCGTGCGGGCGGAGGGAAGCCACTCCACCGGCGACAGCCACTGGGGGCCAATGGCATCCTCCCTCTTAAACGCCGCAAACAGCGGGTCCGCTGCATCCGCCACCCCAAAGATAGGCTCCTCGTAGAGAACCAACCCCGTCAAGTCAGGGCGCAGCGCCACCTCCGCCTCCACCCGGTTTTCCAGCATGCTGTGGAAGAGCCGCTTTGCCTCCTGCCACAATGCCTCCGTCAGCTCACTCGGTTTCATTCGCCTCTCCTTTCTGTCTCTGTTACCCCTGCCAGAGCCTTCAGGGCCTCCCCGTCCAGCCGGTAGGTGGTCCACTGCCGCATGGCTCTGGCGCCCAGGGCCTTACGATTGTTTTTTGTTTTCGCTGGGGAGCCTCCGTTCCCGGACTGGCCGTGGCCTCCGATCCGGCCGCCGCCCCCGGGTCTGTGGCGGCTCCGAACGATCCGCTTCCGCAGTTCCTCCTTTGAAAACATCGTTTTTTCTCCCTATACCACATACGCCGCGAAACCCAGAAGGCCCCGCAGCGCACGCTGTCTCTTATCCAACTGCCGGCTGGCGTTTCAGCGGTCAGTCTTTAAATTCATACTCTTTGATCTGACGAACCACGTCGATGATGGTGCCGTCACGGCTCTCAATGATACCCACCACACGGTCGCCGAACTCCACCGGATCCGGCTCGCCTACGATGGAGTAGGCAATGTCACGCAACTCCTCGATGGTCTTGAAGGGCAGCTTCACGTCCTTCATGGCCTCGATCAGGTCCTGACGGCGAGGGTTGATCGCAATACCGTAGTCGGTGATGACCACATCCACGGTCTCGCCGGGGGTGGTGACGGTGGTCA
>CAZDOQ010000075.1:0-7764 GCA_964507035.1 uncultured Lachnospiraceae bacterium
GTGTCAGTCCCCTTGACAGCCGCCCCAAAACATAGTATGCTTCTCTCAGTTTGTCCGGGCATGACAAGGGACTATACATTTTTCTGTTTCTGAGATTAAAACAGAGATCTGTATGGTCCCCCTTTTCGATTATCCAACAGGCTGGCAGAAAGAGAGGAATTTCTATGAATCAGAGCCATATGAAGGAGCGGCCCATTTTTCCCCTGGTGCTCTCCATGTCCCTGCCCATGGTGTTGTCCATGCTGGTCAATTCCCTGTACAATATTGTGGACAGCTATTTTGTGGCCAAGATCAGCGAAGATGCCATGACGGCCCTTTCCCTGGTGTATCCGCTGCAAAATCTGGTCAATGCGGTGGGGGTGGGATTTGGCATTGGCATCAATGCGGCGGTGGCCTATTTCCTGGGGGCGGAGAAAAGACAGGCGGCGGACCGGGCCGTGTCCCAGGGGCTGACGCTGAACCTGCTTCACGGGATTCTTTTGACCGTAGGATGTATGGCCGGGATGCCGACTTTTTTGGGGCTTTTCACCTCGGATCCCCAGGTGTTGGACTACGGCCTGCGGTATTCGTACATTGTGTTTCCCTTTGCTCCGGTGATCACCGTTGAGGTTTCCTTTGAGAAGATCTTTCAGTCGGTAGGGCGGATGGAGGTTTCCATGGTCAGCATGCTGGCAGGCTGCCTGCTGAACATCATCCTGGATCCGGTGTTCATTTTTGGCTTGGGATTTGTCCCGGCCATGGGCATTGAGGGGGCGGCTCTGGCCACCGGACTGGGACAGGTACTGACCCTGGTCATTTACCTGGCGCTGTTTGGGAGAGGCGGTCTGCCCATCTGTTTCCGGCTGAACCGGGAGGCTTTCCGGGGCGGCGTTTGGCGGCGGCTGTACCTGATTGGCATTCCCGCCGCCCTCAATATGGCCCTGCCCTCCCTGCTGGTCACGGCTCTCAACGGAATTCTGGCAGTCTACTCCCAGATGTACGTGCTGATTCTAGGCATCTATTACAAGCTGCAGACCTTCATTTACCTGACGGCCAACGGGATTGTTCAGGGGATTCGGCCGCTGGTGGGCTATAACTACGGAGCCGGGAGGCCGGACCGAGTCCGGGCCGTTCACCGGACGGCTCTGGGACTGGGCCTTGTGATTATGCTGGCCGGAACGGCCCTGTGTCTGGTCATTCCGGAAAAACTCATGGGACTGTTTTCAGATAATCCCCAGACCCTGACCCAGGGAGCCCAGGCTCTGCGGGTGATCAGCGCCGGGTTTGTGGTCTCCGCCGTCTCTGTCATGACCAGCGGCACCCTGGAGGGCCTGGGCAAAGGCCTTTCCTCCCTGGCCATCTCCCTGCTTCGGAACCTGGCCATCATCCCCATTGCTTTTGGCCTCAGCCGGTGGCTGGAGGCCGTAGGGGTCTGGCATGCCTTCTGGATTACAGAGGTGGCGGCGGCCGCCGTCTCTCTGGTTTTGTACGGGTTCTGTATCCGCCGGGGGCTTTCGGAGTCTAACAGCCGGAAGCGCGGCTGATCCCGGTCGGAATAGCCGCCCAAGAGGAAGAAAATCCTGCCCGTCGTTTGTCGTGCCTTTTGGGGGTTTGCCGTTGATTTTGCCCGGGGAATATTGTATGATACAACCGAGGAGGCAGCATGGACAACATTATTTTAATCGGTATGCCTGGCTGTGGCAAGAGCACCGTAGGCGTGGTGCTGGCCAAGAAGCTGGGATATGGTTTTATTGATTCGGACCTGCGGATTCAGGAGCGGGAAAAGCGGCTGCTCTGCCAGATCATTGCGGAGGAGGGGCTGGACCGCTTTAACCAGATTGAGGAGGAAGTCAACGCCTCCCTGGAAGCGGATCATTCGGTGATTGCCACTGGCGGCAGCGTGGTCTACGGTCCCCGGGCCATGGAGCATTTGGCGGCGCTGGGGACTATTGTCTATCTGAAGCTTCCCTACCGGGAGGTGGAAGAACGGCTGGGAGATCTGCGGGAGCGGGGCGTTTCCTTCCGGAAGAATCAGACGCTGTGGGATTTGTACCGGGAGCGGGTGCCGCTATATGAAAAGTACGCGGATGTCACCGTGGACGGTTCTGGCCTGCCGCTGCGGCAGGTGGTAGAAAAAATTCAGGAGGCATGTGGAAAATGAGCGGACTGACAGATCGCCGTCCCCTGCTGGACGGCCGGGAGATTCCTGTGTTTGGCTTTGGCTGCTACAATTCTTTTGGGGAAGAGATCACCCGGGCGGTGGCAGCGGCGGTGGAGAATGGCTACCGGTATGTGGATTCGGCGGCCAAGTACGGCAATGAAGAGGCGGTGGGCGCCGCCCTCCGGCAGTTTGCCGGTATGCGGGAGGAGTTGTTTGTGCTCTCCAAGGTGTGGCCCTCCTCCTACGACGCGGTGGAGGAGTCGGTGGAGACTTCCCTGAAAGAGTTGGGAGTGGAGTATCTGGACGCTATGCTGCTCCACTGGCCGGGAACAGACGAGGTCCGGCGGCTGCGGGCCTATGAGAAGCTGCTGGGGCTTCAGGAGAAGGGGCTCATCCGCACCGTGGGCGTTTCCAACTTTTTGTGGGATCAGCTGGAAGGGGTGAAGCGGCAGTTTGGCAGTTATCCGGCCATCAACCAGCTGGAAATTCATCCGGCCTACCAGCAGAATGAGCTCCAGGCGCGCTGTGAGGAAAAGGGGATCGTTCGGATCGCTTACAGCCCCATTGGCCGGGGGCGGTATCTGAAAGAGGAGACGGTTTTAGCCATTGGGAAAAAGTATGGGAAAACATCCAGCCAGGTGGTGCTCCGGTGGCATCTGCAGCGGGGGACGGTGCCCATCCCAAAATCCGGCCGTCCGGAGAGAATCCGGGAGAACAGCCAGGTGTTTGATTTTGCGCTGACCCGGGAGGAGATGGAGCAGATCAACCGTCTGGAGACCGGCGTGCGCACCGGCAAAGACCCGCTGACCTTCAACGGCTGACCCTGCCTGTTCCGGGACTGGGGAAGGTCAGCGGCCGGCGGGACGGGGCTTTCGGATCTCCATCAGGTCGTAGGGACGGCTGGTGCGGACAAACCCGCATTTTTCATAGAACTCATGGGCGTGGGTGGTGATCAGCATCCACTGGTAGACATCCTGCAGTTCCGGATGGTGGAGCAGGTAGGAGATCATGGCTTCCCCCACCCCGGTGGCCCGGAGCGGCTCCTCCACGATCACATCCATCAGGTAGGCAAAGCGGGTCTTGTCCGAGAGGAGCCGGGCGTAGCCAATCTGGGCGCCGTCCTCCCGGAATGCGCCAATGACCAGGGTGGAGTTTTCCGCTCCTTTCCGGACCTCGGCCTCTGAGATGCCGGGGCTCCAGTGGGTGGCTGCCAGCATGGATGTGACTTTGAGAAAATCTATGACCTGTAAACCTTCGCGGATTGTAAACATGGGCGTATACTCCTTTCTCAGAGATTCTAGCACAGTCTGGGGAAAAAGCAAAGACTTTTTGACGGCGCCTTTATAATATGGTACAATGGCCGGGAAGCGGGCGTGGGACTGGCGCCGGCGCAGGTCCGGCCAAGGATGCTGGAGGATGCCGGTAGTCTGCAAATGCACGCCGGAAGGGCGGGAGGCGCTCCGCCGCTTTCTGCAGACGCTCCGAGGGGCTGGCTGTGGCGGACGGAGGAAGCGCCCTCCGGTTGTGACGGGAAAGGGGAAAGGAGAATATGTCCAACAAGGTACATATTTTAATCATAGAGGATGAAAAGAGCATCTGCAATTTTATCAAGGCGGTACTGCAGGTGCAGGATTACCGGGTCAGCATGGCCCACACGGCGGCGGAGGGCCTTTCCATTATCACCTCCCGCTGTCCGGATCTGGTCCTTTTGGATTTGGGCCTCCCGGACATGGACGGCAGCGAGATCATCCGGAGGGTCCGGGAGTGGTCCAGCCTGCCGGTGATTGTGATCTCCGCCAGAACCCAGGAGAAGGAAAAAGTCCAGCTGCTGGACCTGGGGGCGGACGACTACATTACCAAGCCCTTTGGTTCCTCGGAACTGTTGGCCAGGATTCGGACGGCTCTGCGCCACAGCAACCAGCTGGTGACCCAAAGCGGAGGCCCCAGCACCTGCTACCGGGTGGGGGATCTGTGCATTGACTTTGCCCGGCGGGTGGTGACTCTGGAGGGGAAGGAAGTACATCTGACGGCGGTGGAGTATAAGCTGGTCTCTTTGCTTGCCAAAAACGCCGGGCGGGTGGTGACCCATAGCGCCATTATGACCCAGGTCTGGGGCCCCTACATGGAGGAGGACAATCGGATTCTGCGGGTAAACATGGCCAATATCCGCCGGAAGATTGAGAAAAATCCGGCGGAACCCCAGTATATCTTCACAGAGATTGGCATTGGCTACCGGATGGCAGAGGAAAATTAGAGAGACGAAAGAAGAAAAGAGGATAGGACGGGGATCTGGAACGCAAAACGGCGCCAGATCCCTTTTGCGCGATAAGCCCGGCAAGCGGCTGCCGCGCTGGCGTGAGCAGTATTGTTGAGACGGGCGATTCTGGGATAGAGATCCGCCATCAGACTGCGGTCCGGAAATGCGGGTGATCAGACAGCGAATTTCGCAGTGCTTCATGACATTTTCTCCTAGCGTTACAGTTTTGCGCACTCAAAAGATAGGACAAAACCGGGAGCGGAAGGATGTAATGGACAGAATTGGACAGGGATGGGAAGAAATCGAAGAAAAATATGTTTGTATCTCTGTTAAAAGCGCGCTAAGGAACCATGCCCTCTCTTGCTTTTTTGGGGGGAGGGTGTTATGATCTAACCGTAGATAGTTTTTTCTCCAGAAGACGCAGGACCCTCCCATTCCCCTGCGTCTTTTCTTTTTATTTTCTATGCATTTCTCTTGATTCAAACAGAAAACATAGGGTCTTCCCACTTCTATCTTTTGTCCCGTTTTCCCAGTGTTTCTTCTGCGTGCGCCAAGAGGGCGCATGCGCTGAAAAAGGCCGGGAGAACAGCCGTAGGCGAAATAATATTAGATGGAACAGGCAAAAACTTGACATAATTAAGTTGATAACATATAATATTTAAAAAAGTAAGGAGGACGGCGATGGATCAGAAGACAACCCTGTACCGGCCCCAGTTTGAGCACGACAACTGTGGAATTGGTGTGATTGTGGACATAAAGGGGCGAAAAAGCTATGAGACGGTGGATCGGACTCTTAAGATTGTAGAAAATCTGGAACACCGGGCCGGAAAGGATGCGGAGGGAAAGACCGGGGACGGCGTGGGAATTCTTCTTCAGATCTCCCATCATTTCTTTTCCCAGGAAATGGAAACCCAGGGGGTATCCCTGGGAGGAGAGCGGGAGTACGGCATTGGCATGTTCTTCTTCCCCCAGAATGAGATGAAGCGCAACCAGGCCAAAAAAATGTTTGAGATTGTGGTCCGGCAGGAAGGCATGGAGTTTCTGGCCTGGCGGCAGGTGCCGGTGAACGCCCAGGTTCTGGGGAGCAAGGCCTTGGAAAAAATGCCCTCCATCTGGCAGGGATTTGTGAAGAAGCCGGAGGACGTAAAGCCGGGAAAGGATTTTGACCGAAAGCTGTACATTGCCCGGCGGGTGTTTGAGCAGAGCAATGACAATACCTATGTGGTCTCCCTATCCAGCCGCACCATTGTCTATAAGGGCATGTTTTTGGTGGGGCAGCTGCGGACCTTCTACCGGGATCTCCAGAACCGGGACTATCAGTCTGCCATCGGCATTGTCCATTCCCGGTTCAGCACCAACACGGACCCCAGCTGGGAGCGGGCCCACCCGTACCGGCTGCTGGTCCACAACGGGGAGATCAATACCATCCACGGCAACGTGGATAAGATGATCCTCCGGGAGGAAGCCATGGAATCTCCGGTGCTTCAGGAGGACTTTCACAAGATCCTGCCCTCGGTGGATACCCGGGGGTCCGATTCGGCTATGCTGGACAATGCGGTGGAGTTTCTGACTATGAACGGCATGGACCTTCCTCTGGCCATTCTGATCACCATTCCGGAGCCCTGGAACAATGACAAGAACATGCCCCTGGCCAAGCGGAATTTTTACCGGTACTACGCCACCATGATGGAGCCCTGGGACGGCCCCGCCTCCATCATCTTCTCCGATGGGGAATTGGTGGGGGCGGTGCTGGACCGGAACGGCCTGCGCCCTTCCCGGTATTACGTCACCGACGACGGGCAGCTGATTCTGGCCTCGGAGGTGGGGGTTCTGCCCCTGGATGAGTCCCATATTCTCCGGAAGGACCGGCTCCGCCCCGGCAAAATGCTCCTGGTGGACACGGTAAAGGGAACGCTGGTGGATGATGAGCAGCTGAAGAACCACTATGCCCACCGGCAGCCCTACGGCGAGTGGCTGGACAACAACCTGATCCGGCTGAAGGACCGGAAGGTGCCCAACGAGCGGCCCAAGCACTATGAGCGCCGGGTCCGGGCCCGGCTGCAGAATGCCTTTGGCTACAGCTATGACGACTACAGCACCTCCATTTTGACCATGGCGGAAAACGGAGCCGAACCCATTGCCGCCATGGGCGCGGACAATCCGCTGCCGGTGCTCTCCAAGCGCCGCCAGCCTTTGTTCAACTATTTCAAGCAGCTGTTTGCCCAGGTGACCAATCCCCCGCTGGACGCCATCCGGGAGAAGCTGGTGACGGCCGCCACCGTCTATATCGGCAACACCGGCAACCTGCTCCAGGAAAAGCCGGAGAACTGCCGGGTGCTGGCTCTGGATTCCCCCATCCTCACCGAGACGGATATGATGAAGATCCGCCATCTGAAGGAGGACGGCTTTAAGCTGGATACGGTTTCTATCCTCCACTATAAGGGCACCAATCTGGAGCAGGCGCTGCGGAACCTGTTCCGGGAGGTGGATTACCGGTATAAGATAGGCGTTAATATTTTGATCCTGTCGGACCGGGGCGTGGATGAAAACCATGTGGCCATTCCCTCTCTGCTGGCGGTGTCCGCGGTGCAGCAGTATCTGATCCAGACCCAGAAGGACAGCGGCATGTCCCTGATCTTGGAGAGTGGGGAGCCCCGGGAGGTGCACCACTTTGCCACGCTGCTGGGCTTTGGCGCCAGCGCCGTGTACCCGTATCTGGCCCATGAGACCATCTTCCAGATGATCACAGACGATATTCTCCACAAGGATTATCACACGGCGGTGGAGGACTATAACCGGGCGGTGCTGGGCGGAATTGTGAAGATCGCCTCCAAGATGGGCATCTCCACCATCCAGTCCTACCAGGGGGCCAAGGTGTTTGAGGCGGTGGGCATTGACCGGGAAGTGATCGATGAATACTTCACCGGCGTGGTCAGCCGGATCGGCGGCATCACCCTGAAGGATATGGAACTGCAGATGGATGAACTCCACTCCAAGGCCTTTGACCCGTTGGGCCTGGATGTGGATCTGACCCTGGACAGCACCGGCGGCCACAAGATGCGCTCCGGCCAGGAAGAGCATCTGTACAATCCCACCACCCTCTATCTGCTCCAGAAGGCGGTGCGCACCGGAGACTACGGGACCTACAAGGAGTTTGCGGCCCAGGTGAATCAGCTGGACCGGGAAGCCAACCTGCGCAGTCTCATGGATGTGCTCTATCCGGAACAGGGGATCCCCCTGGAGGAGGTGGAGCCGGTGGAGGAGATTGTCAAGCGGTTCCACACCGGCGCCATGTCCTATGGTTCCCTGTCTCCGGAGGCCCACGAGGCCCTGGCCGTGGCCATGAACCGGCTGGGCGGCCGGTCCA
>CAZDOQ010000076.1:0-7672 GCA_964507035.1 uncultured Lachnospiraceae bacterium
GTCAGAAAAAGAGATGGCAAGAAACGAAGTTTTGGTTGTAGGATTTTCGGTTCTGCGGTATGATAGGAGAAGCGAGGCATCCTGCGGGTGTAACGGAATGCCTTGGGAGACATGGCAGCTAGCAGAAAGGAGAATGCAGCAATGGAATTGTTTATTGATACCGCTAATATTGAGGAGATCCGCAAGGCCAACGACATGGGCGTTATCAGCGGCGTCACCACCAACCCTTCCCTGATCGCCAAGGAAGGCCGGGACTTTAACCAGGTGATCCAGGAGATCGCCTCGATTGTGGATGGACCCATCAGCGGGGAAGTGAAGGCCACCACGGTAGATGCGGAGGGTATGATCCAGGAAGGCCGGGAGATTGCGGCCATCCATCCCAATATGGTCGTGAAGATTCCCATGACGGTGGAAGGGCTGAAAGCCTGTAAGGCGCTGACCCAAGAAGGAATCAAGACCAATATGACCTTGGTCTTCACCGCCAACCAGGCACTGCTGGCAGCCAGAGCGGGAGTCACCTATGTGTCCCCGTTTATGGGACGACTGGACGATATCTCCATGCCGGGGATCGATCTGATCCGTACCATCTCGGAGATGTTTGCGGTACAGGGGATTGAGACCAAGATCATTGCCGCCAGTATCCGGAATCCCATTCATGTGACGGACAGTGCACTCGCTGGAGCAGACATTGCAACGGTTCCTTATAAAGTAATTGAGCAGATGACCAAACATCCGCTGACGGACCAGGGAATAGCCAAGTTCCAGGCGGATTACAAGGCTGTTTTTGGCGAGTGAGGAAAAAGAAGGGGAATCAGAAAAATGAATCGGATGTGAGAGTGTTTTCTGTCAGAAAAACAGATAAAATTTGCATTTTTCTCTGGACGTTTTTCTCAAAAAGTGGTAATCTTCTAGAGTAGGTAACCATATTTGGGAGGCTTGTGCGGTATGAAGCTGATCAAAACAGAAGAGGCCGTGGGGCATGTGCTCTGTCATGATCTGACCCAGATCATCAAAGATCAGTATAAGGACGCCCGGTTTCGGAAAGGGCATGTGGTACAGCCGGAGGACATTCCGGTGCTGCTGTCCATGGGTAAGGAACACCTGTATGTGTGGGAGATGGCCCCGGGTATGGTCCATGAGAATGACGCGGCGGAGCGGCTGCTGGCCCTATGCCGGAATGATCATATGGATCGGGGGGCTGTGAAGGAAGGCAAGATTGAGTTGACCGCCGCCTGCGACGGATTGTTCCGGGTGGATTCCAAACGCCTGCTGGCCGTCAATTCGGTGGATGAGATCATGATCGCCACCCGCCACGGCAATACGGCGGTGCGCAAAGGGGACAAGCTGGCCGGCATGCGGGTGATTCCGCTGATCATTTCAGAGGACCGGCTCCGGGAAGCAGAGCAGGCAGCGGGAGACAAGCCGGTTTTGGAACTTTTACCCTGGAAACGCCGCACGGCGGCCATTGTGGCCACCGGCAGTGAAGTGAAAAAAGGGCTGATCCAGGACTCCTTTACGCCGGTGGTGCAGGAAAAGCTCTCCGTCTATGGGATTCAGACGCTGCAGGTGGTATACTCTGGCGATGGGGTGGAGAACGTGGCCCATGCGGTGCAAGAACTGCGCCAGACCGGAGCGGAGATGATTCTCTGTACCGGCGGTATGAGCGTGGATCCGGATGACAACACCCCCGGGGGGATTCGGGCGGCCGGAGCCAGGATTGTCACCTACGGAGCGCCGGTATTGCCGGGGGCCATGTTCCTGTTGGGATACTTTGAGGATGGAACGCCGGTGATGGGGCTGCCCGGCTGTGTGATGTACGCCGGAGCCAGCATTTTTGACCTGGTTTTGCCCCGGATTGTGGCGGATGTCCCGCTGACCCGGGAGGACTTTGTGGTGATGGGAGAAGGCGGTCTGTGCCTTGGGTGTAAGCCCTGCCGGTTCCCGGTCTGTCCCTTTGGAAAATAAAGCCGTCCCGTGAGAGACGGCAAACAAGCGCCGGGTTTCGGCCGGCGCATTTTTACCCTGACCGTTATGTTTATCTAAACATATCGAAAAAAACAAGAAAGGAAGTAGAAAAAATGAAAAAAGCGATTTCCCTGTTCCTGAGCCTGACCCTGGCTCTGTCCCTGACGGCGTGCAGCAGCGGAAGCACAGCGACCACCGCAGCGGAAACCACTGCCGCCGAAACCACGGAGGCCGAAACCACTGCGGAAGAGACCACAGAAGCTGCCGCCACCGGCGAGGATGTGGAAGTGATTGTGTTTGCCGCCGCCTCCATGCAGGAATCTTTGGATGAGGTCATTGCCATCTATGAGGAGGCCAATTCGGGCGTCACGGTGGTTCCCACCTATGATTCCTCCGGAACCTTGAAGACCCAGATCCAGGAGGGGGCAGACTGTGACGTATTCATCTCCGCCGCTCCCACCCAGATGGATCAGCTGGACATCACCGCAGATGCTTCCGTCAACACGGAAGGCCTGGACTTTGTCAACAGCGAAAGCCGCTTGAACCTGCTGGAGAACAAGGTGACTCTGTCTGTGCCGGAGGGGAACCCCAAGGGAATCGAGTCCTTTGACCAGCTGGCGGACCTGCTCCAGAGCGGAGATGTGCTGCTGGCCATGGGCAACAGCGATGTGCCGGTGGGGCAGTACACCCAGCTTATCTTTGAGTATTACGACCTGAACGAGGAAGACCTGGCGGCTGCCGGTGTCCTGACCTACGGTTCCAACGTGAAGGAAGTGACCACTCAGGTTTCCGAGGCGGCGGTGGACTGCGGCATCATCTATGCCACAGACGCATTTTCCGCAGGCCTGACGGTGGTGGATACGGCCACCGCTGAGATGTGCGGACAGGTCATCTATCCGGTGGCGACCATGAAGAACAGCGCCAACCCGGAGGCGGCCCAGGCTTTTGTGGATTTCCTGACTACAGACGAGGCCATGGCTTGCTTTGAGGCGGTGGGCTTCAGCCCTGCCGAGTAAAGAGGACGAAAAAACCAGCAGGTTGGCCGGTCACGGTGAGGCTGAGATCAGGAGGTGTTGTTTTTGGACTGGTATCCACTTTGGAATTCTTTGCGGATTGCGGCAATCTCTACCCTGACAGTCTTCTTTTTGGGAATCTTGGCAGCCTATTACATAGCCCGGCTGCCCCGGCTGGTAAAAGGTGTGCTGGATGTGGTGCTGACGCTGCCCCTGGTGCTGCCGCCTACGGTGGTGGGCTGGCTTTTGCTGGTGCTCTTGGGGCCCTCCCGTCCCCTGGGTTCCTGGGTGCTGGAGACTTTTGGAGTACGGATGGTTATGACCTGGTGGTCCGCCATTTTCGCCACCACCGTGGTGGCCTTCCCTTTGATGTACCGGACCGCACGAGGGGCTTTTGAGAGCTTTGACACTACTCTGGCAGAGGCCGGACAGACCCTGGGCCTCTCCAACACCTATATCTTTTGGCGGGTCCGGATGCCCTACTGCCGCCAGGGAATTCTGGCCGGGACCGTGCTGGCTTTTGCCAGAGCCCTGGGGGAGTACGGAGCCACATCCATGATCGCCGGTTATACTCCCAGACGCACCGCCACCATCTCCACCACCGTGTATCAGCTGTGGCGGACCAATGATGATGCCGGGGCTCTTCGCTGGGTGCTGGTGAATATAGCCATCTCCGCTGTGTTCCTGCTGGCGGTGAACCTGCTGGAAACCCGCCAGCGGCAGACCCAAAGAGGAGGGCGCAGATGAGTCTTGTGGTGGATATTCAAAAGCAGTTGGGGGATTTTCGCCTGGAGGTCCAGTTTGAGGCAGAGAATGAGCCGCTGGCCCTCCTGGGAGCCTCCGGATGCGGCAAGTCTGTGACCCTCCGGTGTGTGTCCGGGATCTTGCGGCCGGACGAGGGGAAGATTGTGCTGGACGGGGTGACGCTGTATGACAGCGCCGCTAGGATCTGCCTGCCGCCCCAAAAGCGGCAGGTGGGATACCTGTTTCAGCAGTACGCCCTGTTTCCCAACATGACGGTGCGGCAGAATATCGCAGTAGCGGTGCGGGACCGACAGCGGCGGGAGGCGGTGGTGGCAGAGAGGCTCCGCCAGTTTCAGCTGGAAAATGTGGCGGACCAGCGTCCTGGCCAGATCTCCGGCGGCCAGCAGCAGCGGACCGCCTTGGCCCGCATTCTCTCCTCAGAGCCCCGGGCCATCCTCTTGGACGAGCCTTTTTCCGCCCTGGACAGCTATCTGAAAGCCCAGCTGGAACTGGAGTTGGCGGATACGCTGGCAGACTTTCCCGGCACCATCCTGTGGGTCTCCCACGACCGGGGAGAGGTGTACCGCAACTGCCGCCGGGTCTGCGTGGTGGAGCGGGGCCATTCCCAGCCGGTCATCACCTTGGAGGAGTTGATCCACCATCCGGGGACGGAGGCGGCTGCCCGGCTGTCCGGCTGCAAAAACTTTATGGCGGCGGAACCCAGGGGCAGCGCGGTGTTCCTGCCGGACTGGGGCTGGACCCTGGAGTGCGGCAGGCCGGTGCCGGAAGAAATTCGCCGGGTGGGCATCTGGGCTCACCGGCTCTGCCCGAAGCCGAAGGAAGGGAACGGCAGTTTTCCCTGCCGGGTGCTGCGAGCGGTGGAGGATGTGTTCTCCACGGTAGTACTGCTGCAGCCGGAGGGAAGCCGGGACGGAGCGCCGCCCCTTTGGATGGAGCTGGACAAGGAGATTTGGCAGCGGATGGACGGGGCCCAGCGCCTGTGGGTGTCTATTCCCCCGGAGGAGATCCTGCTGTTATCCGCAGCCCACGGGTAAGGGCTCCCGCTTATGCCTGTTCTGCCATCCAGTCCTCCATGTATGTCTCAATCACATCAAAGGGGGCAGGACCTATATCCAACAGAAAACGGTGGAATTCTTTGAGCTGAAACGCTTCCCCCAGGGTTTCCTGGGCCGTGGCTTTCAGCTCTTCTATTTCCAGCCACCCAATGACGTAGGGAAGATAGGCGCCAGGTTCTGCGGTCACGTATTCAAAGAGGCTTTGAACCGTGGCCTCATCCCCAAAACCGAAGGTGGTCAGAAACTCCTGGAGTTGCTCCTGGGTGTAGCCTTGGTAGTTGACATATAGGTCCGCTAGGGCAGAGAGTAGCAGGGACAGGGAGCTGTTGATCTGCTGCAGCTGAATGGCGGAAGCATCTGCGCTGTCATTGTAGCCGTAGGAAAGCTGCTCCACGTAGGTGGCCCAGCCCTCGTCATATCCGGGGAAGTTCAGCAGGTGCCGGAGAGGGTAGGAGTTGCTCCGGGTAAAATATACGGTCTGATACAGGTGCCCCGGGTATCCCTCATGGGCCAGGGTGGTGTAAAGGCCGCCGGTGCTGCTGCTCCGGTTGATGTAGATGCGGTTGTCCGTCTCTGCGTCAATGGGAGGAACCAGATAGAAAGCAGGGCTCATGCTCTCTTCCAGGGATTCGGGTACATAGTGGATGGTGTAGGAGGTGTCCGCAAGCTCCGGAAAATCTTCCGTGATCTTCTGCTTCAGATCCTCCAGCATCGCCTCCGGCTCCGTGAAGCCAAAATCAAAGTTCTCAAAACTCTCCATCCAGTTGCTGTCCTCCTGGACCAAAGTGGTCAGGGCAAAGAGATCTGCATACAGCCGCTGAGTCAGCTTTTCGATCATCTCCTCCGGCGTCCAGGAGGAGCCGGTGGTGGATGCGGCCAGATAGGCGTAGTAGGCCTTTCCCTCCGGAAAATGGGCCAGTCCGCCGGTGTTCTGGCCGGTGCCCAAAAGTCCCCGCAGGCCGTCTGCCAGAAGCTGGTAGGCGGGGATCACATAGTTTTGCACTGCCTCCCGGTTGCGGGTTTTAAAGTCTTCCCGCTGCTCCTCTGTCAGATCCTCCATGGCGTCCACCTTCTCATCAAAGGTGGAGAGCAGGTAGTTGTTCTCCGGGTCTGCAATGAAGCTTTCGCAGGAGGCGATCACCGCTTCCGCCGTGGTGTCGGAGAAAAAAAGACCTGCCTGGGATTTGCGCTGTTCAAATTCCAGGATGGAAGCATAGTAATCCGGCAGGCATTCCAAAAGCTGCAGGTAGATGTTGACATCCTGGGCGGAGTAGAAGGTGTATTCTGCCAGCAAAACCGGCAGCTGCGCCTGGATCCCGGTGGTGGGCCCCAGCACTTCCTGATACAGTTCAAAGTCCGTGCCGGACAGCTCTGTGGTCAGGTAAGACGTAAGAATGTCGTAGGTGAGCTGCTGGCTGTCCGAAAGGTCCTCGTAGGAGAAGGAAGCCAGCTTGGTCAGGGTCTCCTGGAGGTTTTGGCAGGCCTCCTGGTAGGCGGCTTTGCTCATGGAGCCGAAGGTGACCGGCGCCTCGGTGATGCCGTAGGCCTCCGGGTCTGTCAGAATGTAGTGGAGGGAGATGGTGTCGGAGACCACATTTTCCCGGAACAGCTCATCGGTAAACCGGTCAAATTCCTGCTGCGCCTGGGAAGAGAGGGATTCCTGGACCGTGCTGGCATCAGTGGACGGGTCGCCGGTTCCGGCGGAGGGGGTGCTGCTGCACCCGCCCAAAAGCAGAAGGCCTGCCGTCAGCCAAGCGGTGAGGGTAAGAAAGTGTTTTTTCATCATGAAGGGTCTTCCTGTCTTTTTTTCTATTTTTATACAGCCTGTTTAGGGTTTAGTCATGGTGCTTTTTTAACTGCGCCAACTCTCTAATATAGTCCGGCGTGGTGCCGCAGCATCCGCCGATGATTTGGGCTCCCGCGTTTACCAGAGCTTTCATGTGGCGGGTAAAGTCCGGGGAGGTCATGGAATAGACCATCTCTCCTCCGGCGGCCATGGTGGGCATACCGGCGTTGGGCTTGGCGATTACCGGGACCCGGGCCACGGAGCGCATGGAGGAGACCACCGCTTCCAGCTGGTCCGGCCCCACGGAGCAGTTGACGCCCACGGCGGCAGCGCCCTTTTCCTGGAGGGTTTCCATGATCTGGACGGGCGTGCCCCCGTAGAGGGCGGAGCCGTTGGCCTGGAGGGTCAGGGAGCACATCACCGGCAGGTCGCAGACATCGGCGGCGGCGTCTAAAATGGCCTTGGCCTCATCTATCCCCAGCAGCGTCTCTCCCACCAGCAGGTCCACGCCGGCTTTGGCCAGCAGAGAGATCTGTTCCCGGTAAATGTCCACCAGCTCCTCGTAGGTCATTTCACCGGCGGGCTCCAGAATCTCGCCGGTGGTGGTGAGATCCCCGGCCACCAGGGCGCGGCCCTCCACCGCATCCTGGGAGATGCGGACCAGTCGGGGAATCATTTCTTCTATTTGGCCGGACAGGCCATAGCGCTCCAGACTGCAGCGGTTGGCGCCGAAGGTGGGGGCGTACACCACCTGGCTGCCTGTCTCCACGTAAGCGCGCTGCAGCTGCGCCAACACATCCGAGTGCTCCAGCACCCACTGTTCCGGGCAGCCGCCCCGAGGCATACCTGCCTTGATCAGGTTGGAGCCGGTGGCCCCGTCCAGCAGCAGCAGATCCTCCTGGGTCAATCGGGCGAATTCTTGTTTGGTCATGAAAATCTCCTTTAAAAAATGATGGTGATGATGGCTTTTAATCACAGTTTTCCCTTAGCCACAGATAGCCCCATTATAGCATGGCTGATTCCAAAAATATACAGAAAATTTACCGGCGGGATTTTGCCGAGCGTGCCGGTGAAATTTGGGTGAAATT
>CAZDOQ010000077.1:0-7486 GCA_964507035.1 uncultured Lachnospiraceae bacterium
GGGATCCCCTCTTGACTTTTCGCAGGGTCCATGTATAATCAAATCAGCGTCTGAAGTTTAGTAATAATTGATTTTTTGTTTACTATAGGACTTCCGCCTGAAAGCAGGGGAGGACGATGAAAGCGGATTCTATTTATCAGAACATCGGGAAGAGAATTAAGGAGTTGAGAAACCGGAACGGTCTCACCCAGCAGGAGTTGGCGGACCGGACCGAACTGACCAAGGGCTATATTTCCCAGCTGGAGCGGGGGCAGGTGGCGCCGTCGGTGATGACCCTATTTGACCTGATTGAGTGTCTGGGGACCACTGCCGCGGATTTTTTCCGGGAAGCGGAGGAGGAGACGGTGGTTTTTTCCGAGGCGGACTTTTCCCAAAAGATTGACGAGGGGGGCAACAGTATCCAGTGGATCGTCCCCACGGCTCAGAAAAACCAAATGGAACCCCTTTTGGTGGCGCTGCAGCCGCGCCAGAGATTGGAGGAGAATTCTCCCCATGAAGGGGAGGAATTCGGCTATGTGCTGTCCGGGCGCATCCGCCTGCATCTGGGGGACCAGGTTTATATTGTCAAGGCGGGGGAAAGCTTTTATTACCCGGCCAACCGGCCCCATTGGATTGAAAATAACGGCAGCCGTCCGGCAAAGCTGCTCTGGGTGAGCACCCCGCCCACCTTCTGAGCCGCCTGGGCGGGCCGGTATCTGGCAAACGAGGGAGACAAGGGAGACAGGAGATAAGGGAGATTGGTTATGGCAAAAGAAAAGGATGAAAACATCATTGAACTGCGGTATGTTACCAAAAGCTTTGAGGATGGCTTTCTGGCGGTCTCAGATTTCAACCTGCAGGTAAAGCGGGGGGAGTTTGTGACCTTTCTGGGTCCCTCCGGCTGCGGAAAAACTACGACCCTGCGGATGATCGCCGGGTTTGACAAGCCCACAGAGGGGGAGATCCTGCTGGGTGGGAAGGACATTACGGAACTGCCGCCCAACAAGCGCCCGGTGAACACGGTCTTTCAGCGGTACACCCTCTTTCCCCATATGAACGTATATGAGAATATCGCCTTTGGGCTGAAGCAGAAAAAGCTTCCCCGGGAGACGATTGTGCTGAAGGTGAAAAAGGTGTTGGACCTGGTGGATTTGGAGGGCTTTGAGAACCGCTCCGTCTCCACCCTCTCCGGCGGACAGCAGCAGCGGGTGGCCATAGCCAGGGCCCTGGTCAACGAGCCGGAGATTCTGCTGCTGGACGAGCCCTTAAGCGCCCTGGATCTGAAAATGCGCAAGGAGATGCAGCTGGAACTGAAGGCCATGCACCAGGAACTGGGAATCACCTTTATCTATGTGACCCACGATCAGGAGGAGGCCCTGACCATGTCGGACCAGATTGTGGTTATGAGCGAAGGGAAGATCCAGCAGGTGGGAACCCCGGAGGATATTTACAATGAGCCCAAGAACGCCTTTGTGGCGGACTTTATTGGGGACAGCAATATCTTTAATGGCATTATGACCGGGCCTCTGAAAGCCCGGTTCTGCGGCGGCGAGTTTGCCTGCGTGGACGATCTGGAGGAGGGAACCCACATCACGGCGGTGGTGCGGCCGGAGGATGTGGAGATGTCTGCTCCGGAGAATGGGACCATCTGCGGAACCGTATCCTCGGTGGTGTTTAAGGGAATCCACTATGAGATCACCATTGAATCCGGGAAAAATGAGATGGTGGCCCAATCCGTTCACGCTGCGGCGGTGGGAGACCAGGTGGGCATTCGGGTGGAGCCGGACAATATTCATCTGATGCTGGCGGAGGATCACACCAATATCTTTACGGCGGACCTGAACCGGCGTTTCCGGCTGGAATACAACGGACATGAGATGGCCGTCAGCGTCACCGGGCTGATCCGGGGCAGCCGGAGGCTGGAGGACGGGACGCTGGTGGATGCGGCGGGGGAGACGGTGGATACCCGCCGGACGAAGGTGCTGGTTTCCATAGAACCCCAGGATATTCAGATGACCGACGAGGTGGAGAAAGGTATTGTCCACGGCTATATCCGGAATCTGATCTACAAGGGAGATCACTACAGCTACGTGATTCACACGGAGGATGTGGAGCAGGATTTTGTGGTGGATGATGAATATCTGTGGAACATGGGGGACCATGTGGGTCTGCTGATGCCGGTGGAAAAGATGAAGTTCCAGGTGAAACGGTAGAGAAGGGCCGGGAGGAGAGAGGATGAAAGGTTTTCGTTTTTCCAGAAAGATTCTGGCAATCCCCTATGGGGTGTTTTTGGCGGTCTTTGTGGTGGCGCCGCTGGTGGTGCTGTTTTATTATGCCTTTACAGATGGAGCGGGCAATTTCACGGTGGACAATCTCGTTGGCTTTTTCACCAATGCCAATACCCTGGGGACCCTCTGCTATAGCTTTGCCATTGCCCTGGTGACCACGGCGGTCTGTCTGCTTATTGCCTATCCCACCGCCTATATTCTGGCAAACAGCCGGATCAAAAAGAAATCGGCGCTGCTGCTGCTTTTTATCATGCCCATGTGGATCAATTTTTCCCTGCGGATCACAGCGCTCAAAGAGATTTTGACGCTGCTGGAGGGAAATCTGGCCTATCACCCCTTTTTGAACGCGGTGACCGGCCTCACCTATGATTTTCTGCCCTTTATGATCCTGCCCATTTATAATACCCTGTCCCGGATGGACCAGTCTTTGGTGGAAGCAGCCAGAGATCTGGGAGCAGATTCCAAGGGCGCCTTTTTGCAGGTGGTCCTGCCCCTGTCTGTGCCGGGCATTATCAGCGGCGTGACCATGGTGTTTTTGCCGGCTATGACCAACTATGTGGTGCTGGATATGCTGTATAACAGCACCTATATCATGGGTAGCCTCATCGGCAGCTATTTTGCAGCCTATAACTGGAATGGCGGTTCTATGATCGCGCTGATTTTGCTGGGGATCATCTGCCTGTTTACGTTCTTGGCCGGAAAGGGAGAAGAGGACAGTTCCAGAATGGGAGGTGCGCTGTTATGAGAAAAGGCAGAACTGCATTTTTGTGCCTGGTGCTGGTGTTTCTGTATGCGCCGATCCTGATTCTGATGATATACAGCTTTACGAACGCCACCCACATTGGCGCCATCCGCGGATTTTCCCTCCACAATTATGTGACACTGTTTACTACGCCGGAACTGACCGACATGATCGTGGGAACCCTGGCCCTGGCCCTGGGATCGGCGGCCATTGCCACGGTCCTGGGAACGGCGGGGGCTATTGGCGCTTTCTATTCCAGGCGGGGGGCCAGTTCTCTGATCTCCACCATGAATCAGGTGCCGATGGTCAATGCGGATGTGGTGACGGGATTTTCCATCTGTATTTTGGTGGTGGTGGTGCTGGGCGTCAGCAAAGATACCTATATCCCGCTGGTGGCGGGCCATGTGACCCTGGGCGCTCCCTTTGTCTATCTGTCGGTGCTGCCCAAGCTGAAGCAGATGGATCCCAGTATCTATGAGGCGGCGCTGGATCTGGGGGCGACGCCGGCAGTGGCCCTGCGGCAGATCATCCTGCCCCAGCTGGCTTCGGGGATTGTATCCGGATTTGCCCTGGCCATCACCCTTTCCCTGGACGACTATTTTATTGCCACGTATACCAAGCCTGCTACCTTTGACACCATCAGCACCTACGTGGTCAACGCCACCAGGGGGGCTCGGACAGAGATCAAAACCGCTCTGTGGGCTTTGTCCGCGGTGATTTTTGTGATCGTTGTGCTGGTGGTAGTGGCCATGAATGTGCGGGCCGGCAGGCAGACGGCAGGAGGCGGACGGACTTATGCGGAATAACAAGAGAAAAAAGCGGCTGTTTGGGGTACTGCTGGCAGGGATGGCGGGAGGCGCCCTTCTGGCCGTCCAGGCGGCTTATGCAGAGGACGGAAGAGAAGAGGCGGCAGCCTCCGGGGAAAAGGTCACGCTGCGGGTCTGCAACTGGGAGGAATATATTGACCTGGGGGATTGGGACCCGGAGGAAACCATTGATCTGGAAAGCGGGGACATTATAGGGATCAACTCCATGGTGGAGGATTTTGAGGCATGGTACTGGGAAAACTATGGGGTGGAGGTGGATGTGCAGTATTCCACCTTCGGCACCAACGAGGACCTTTATAATATGCTGACACTGGGAGACACCTATGATCTGGTCTGTCCCTCGGAGTACATGATCATGAAACTGATGGCGGAGGATCAGCTGGTTCCCCTGTCGGATTCGTTTTTTGACACGGAGCAGGAGCTGAACTATTATATCAACGGCGTGTCCCCGTTCATTCAGGACATTTTTGACACCAAGGAGATCCAGGGGGAGGCCTGGAGCAAGTATGCGGCCGGATATATGTGGGGGATCACGGGGATTGTTTACAATCCGGAAGTGGTTTCGGAGGAAGATGCCTCCAGCTGGAAGATCCTGGATGATCCCAACTATTACCGGCAGATCACCATCAAGGATAATGTGCGGGACTCCTACTTTGCGGCGGTGGGCGCGCTGAAGGCGGACCTGCTCACGGACCCGGCGTTTCTGTCGGACCCGGATTATGAACAGCGGCTGGAGGAGGAGATGAACGATGTCTCACCGGAGACCATCGCCCAGGTGGAGGCGTATCTGCAGGATGTGAAGGATAATGCCTATTCCTTTGAGACGGATTCGGGCAAGGTGGATATGATCACCGGGAGAGTGGTGGCCAATTATCAATGGTCCGGAGATGCGGTTTACACCATGGACCAGGCCGATGAGGAAGATTTTACCCTGGCCTTTGCTGTGCCTAAGGAGTCCACCAACATCTATTTTGACGGCTGGGTCATGCTGAAAAACGGGATCGGCGAGGACACCGCCAAGCAGCAGGCGGCGGAGGCCTTCATCAATTTCCTCTCCCGCCCGGACAATGTGATCCGAAACATGTACTATATCGGTTATACCTCCGTCATTGCAGGAGGCGAGGACAGGCGGATCTTTGAATATGCGGACTGGTGCTACGGCGCGGATGAGGAAGAAGAGGAGACGGCGGACTACCCCCTGGGCGAATTTTTTGTGGGGGATGAGACGGATGAGGACTATGTGATCACCGCCCCCGCCGATCAGGTCTACCGGCAGCTGTACGCTCAGTATCCGGATGCGGAAACCCTGGAACGGGCTTCCATTATGACCTATTTTGACGATGAGGCCAATGCCAGCATCAACCAGATGTGGATCCATGTGCGCTGCTTTAATATTTTGGATGTGCCAGCCTGGGCCTGGGTGGCAGGAGTTTTGGCGGTGACGGCGCTGGCCGTTCTGCTGGTGCGGCAGAAAAAGCAGCGGAGAATGTGAGCGCTTAGATGGCGGTTACCGCAAACCAAGGGAAGAGAAAAATGCAATATGTAATTTTTGGGTTGGTCAGTCTCTGTGCCACTTTGATCGGTTCCATATGCGGAATCGGCGGCGGCATTATCATCAAGCCGGTGTTGGATTCCCTGCATGTCATGAGCACCGCCTCCATCAGCTTTCTGTCCGGGTGTACGGTGCTCTCCATGACCATTGTCTCCGTCTATAAGACCATGCGGGCCGGGACCGTCAAGATCCAGATGGACACCGAGACCCCCTTGGCGCTGGGGGCTGCCGTGGGAGGCGTGGCCGGTTCCCAGATTTTCCAGTATCTGCAAGGCATTTCCGCAGACCCGGAGGCGGTGGGGGACATTCAGGCCATGTTGATGGCGGGGATGATGACGGTGGTGATTCTGTACACCCTGTTTTCCGCCAAGTTGCGGTCCTGCCATGTAAAGAACAAGCTGGCCTGCGTTTTGCTGGGCGGCGGTCTGGGCATGCTTTCCGCCTTTTTGGGAATCGGCGGAGGTCCGTTGAACCTGGCGGTCCTGACCTTGTTTTTCTCCATGAACACCAAGGAGGCGGCGGCCAATTCCCTGTATATCATTTTGTTTTCCCAGGCAGCCTCCCTATTGGTGACGCTGCTGACCGGCAGCGTGCCGGAGTTTTTGCCGCTGGCCTTGGTGATCATGGTGGCGGGGGGGCTTCTGGGCGGTACCCTGGGAAGCTTATTCAACAAGCGGCTGCGGGAAAAACAGGTGCGGGTGCTATATCTGCTTGCCTGCGCGGGGATTTTCCTGCTGAGCCTGCACAATGCGGGACTTTTCTGAGAAACAGGCGCTGGGACGGGAGGCCGGAGGCATGAGAAAAAAACTGCGGAATATCAATGTGATGATCAAACCGGCATCCGGGAACTGCAATATGCGATGCCGGTATTGTTTTTACCGCGATGTCAGCGAAAACCGGCAGGTGGAGTCCTACGGGATCATGGCCCTTGCCACCCTGGAGCGGGTGGTGAAGAATGTTTTAGAGCATGCCGGGGAGAGTTGCACCTTTGCCTTCCAGGGAGGGGAGCCGACCCTGGCAGGCCTGGACTTTTTCCGGCAGCTGGTGCGACTGCAGAAACAGTACAACACCGGCGGGGTGGCCGTCTCCAATGCCCTCCAGACCAATGGACTGAAGCTGGATGAGGAGTGGGGGGCGTTTCTCCATGAAAACCGTTTTCTGGTGGGCCTTTCGGTGGATGGGACCAAGGAGATCCACGACAGTCTCCGGCCCGGCGCCCAGGGCAAGGGGACCTATATCCGGGTGTATCAGGCCTCCAAGATTCTGGACCGGTTTCAGGTGGACTACAACATTTTGACGGTGGTGACCCGGCAGCTGGTCCGGCGGATTTTTAAGGTATACCAGCAGTACCGGCGGAATGGCTGGCGGTACCTGCAGTTTATTCCCTGTCTGGATCCCTACCAGTGGGAGCGGGGCAGCTTCGCCTACTCTCTGACCCCGGAGGCCTACGGAGAGTGCCTGAAAACCTTGTTTGACGCCTGGTATGCGGACATGCGGAAAGGGGACTATGTCTCCATCCGGTATTTTGATAATCTTCTTGGGATGGTCCGGGGGATAGAGCCGGAGAACTGCGGCTTGATGGGGCGCTGTTCCCCCCAGCTGGTGGTGGAGGCAGACGGCAGCGCATATCCCTGCGATTTTTATGTATTGGACGAATACCGGATGGGCAATCTGGCGGAGCAGCCTTTGGAGGAACTGATGGAAAGCCCCGCCGCCCTCCGGTTTCTGGAAGAGTCCGCCAAGCCGGAAGAGAAGTGCCTTTCCTGCCGGTTTGGCGGACTGTGCCGGGGCGGCTGCCGCCGGGACCGGGACTACCAGGGACAGATAAAGGAAAATTACTATTGCACCTCCTCCTATCAAATGTTCCTGCCCTATGCAGCGGAGCGGCTGCGGGAGTTGGCGTTTCTGCGCTGAAGATTTTTTCCAAAAATATTTCGATCAAATAATTTAATTAACTTAACGAAAAGGGGCTGTTGGGAAATAGATAGTTCCAAGCAGGGGCAGGCATGATTCATACAAGTTACGCCTGCCCCTGAAATTTATCGCCTGGCGGCGCACGTTTCTAACGGGTGAAAGTCCCGAATCCGCCCGGTAGCGG
>CAZDOQ010000078.1:0-7293 GCA_964507035.1 uncultured Lachnospiraceae bacterium
CCCTTGCATTCTATCTTCAATGTGATAAACTATTGTCAGCATAAAAATCACCGGTCCAGGGCGCATGCCGCCCTGCCCGGCCTGTTTCCATACAGCCCCCTTGGGGTATAGCTGCATGGCATGAGAAGCGCGCCATGCAAAGGAAAGGAGTTTTTCTATGACCTTGCAGCTGCCGGAGCCCGTCTCCCGCATCCTCCTCCAACTGACCAACACCGGTTTTGAGGCCTTCGCCGTGGGCGGGTGCGTCCGGGACGCGCTGCTCGGCCGCCAGCCGGGGGACTGGGATATCACCACCTCTGCCCGGCCGGAGCAGGTAAAAGCCCTGTTCCGCCGCACCATTGACACGGGCATCCAGCACGGCACCGTCACGGTGATGCAGGGGAAGGAGGGCTTTGAGGTAACCACCTACCGGGTGGACGGGGAGTACCTAGACGGACGGCACCCCAAACAGGTCTCCTTCACCCCCAGCTTGTCAGAGGATTTGAAGCGCCGGGATTTTACCATCAACGCCATGGCCTATCACCCGGATGCGGGACTCATTGACCTGTTCGGCGGCGCCCGGGATTTAAAAGCCGGCGTCATTCGGGCCGTGGGCGTGCCGGAAGAGCGGTTCCAGGAGGACGCCCTGCGGATTCTTAGGGCAATCCGTTTTTCCGCCCAGCTGGGGTTTTCCATTGAGCCGGAAACCCTCCGAGCCGTGACCGCATTTGCCGGCCGTCTGCAACTCATCAGCAAAGAGCGCATCCGCGCGGAACTGGATAAGCTGTTGAAATCCAAACATCCGGACCAGTTCCGGCTGCTCTGTGAAACCGGCATCACCGCCATTCTCTTCCCCCGGTTTGACCAGATGATGGCCATGCCTCAGCACAATCCCTATCACTGCTGCACCGTAGGGGAGCACACCCTGCGAATGCTTGCCTGCACACCGGCGGAGCCGCTGCTCCGGTGGGCCGCGCTGCTCCACGACACGGGGAAAACCGTCACCCGCTCCACCGATGAAAAGGGGATCGACCACTTTTACGGCCACGGAAAGGCCAGCGCCGAATTTGCCCGGGCCTTCTTGCGTGACCTGCGCTTTGACAATGCCACGGTGGACGCTGTGACCACGCTGGTCCGCTATCATGACTATCCCTTTGACATGACCAAAGCCAACCTGCGCCGGGCCATCTGCCGAGTGGGGGAGGAACTGTTTCCCTCTCTGTTGCAGCTGGTTCAGGCGGACACCCTGGCCAAGAGCGCCCTGGCCCAGGAACGGCAGCTGCCCAAACTCCGGCAGCTGGAGAAAATGTACCGGGAAATCCGGGAAGCCCGGGAGTGCACCAGCCCGCGGAGTCTGGCCATCACCGGACGGGATCTGATTGCCGCCGGCATGGAGCCTGGCCCACGCATGGGGCAGGCGCTGCAGCAGCTGCTCGAAATGGTGCTGGAGCATCCGGAGTGGAATACCCGGGAGACCTTGCTGGAACGGTTTCAAGAACTGGAGCCGTAAGTCTGCCCGCTGGCCCAAGGCCAGCGGCGGTTTTTTGGTTCTCTGGTGCATTTCGTTTCAAATTTATCTTATTTTCTCTTATCTTGTAACATTTCGTCCCAAAGTTCGCCAATTCCCCCCAGAACAGGTATAATCGGGATATCTTAGACAAAGGAGTATTCCGCTTGCTGCTAGAACGCTTAAAAATGCTTCGCCGGAAAGTCAATTTGAGCCAGCAGGAGCTGGCCCAAAGCATTCACATCACTCGGGAAGCCTATTCTATGTATGAAAACGGACACCGGCAGCCTCCCTATGAAATCTTGATCAGCCTGGCCCGTTATTACCACGTCAGTGTGGATTATCTGTTGGGGATCACAGACTCTCCCATTCCAGTGGCCGAAATCACAGAAGAAGAATATCAGATGCTCCGGCAATTCCGTTCCCTGGATCAGCGGGGGCAAGAAGCGACCCTGGCGGTCTTACATTTTGAATACCGTCACCAGCTGTTGCAGCGTCAGCCGATACAGCCCAAAAAGAAAAAAGATCCTTCCTGACAGCCGCAGCGTGTGCTTTCAGGACTCTGTTTCTACGGCATACGCAAAGGCTCAGTCCCGAATCCCGCACGCCTGGCACGCCTAGGTTAATTGCCCTCTTATAGATCAATTTTTCCTGGATGGCCAGCTGCAGTTTGTCATTCGTTTTAACCGTGCAACTCCGGCACATTTGTATACCCGTCTGCCCGCAAGGTCTTTGGCGGACTATGAGATGGCATCATCTTTTCTATAAAAATACCAAATTTTTGTTGACCTGAGAAATTCTCCGAAAAAAGAAGTTAGAAAATAATAGGCCTCTTGGGGTTCCGTTTTGCTGCTTCTGATGCTATAATGCACTGGACAGTATTTTATGAAAACGATTGGAGAATTTGTAGATGAATTCCAGCAAAACCACAAAAACAGAACCCTTTTCCCCCGTCCGCTTCCTCATCCGCGTGCTTCAGGGCGCGCTCATTGGCCTGGGAGCTGTTCTCCCCGGCATCTCCGGCGGCGTTTTGAGCGTTATCTTCGGCGTATATAAACCAATCATGGAGCTGCTCTCCAACCCCATCGCCAACTTTAAGACCCACGTTCCCAAACTGATCCCGGTTTTTATCGGCGGCGTCATTGGATTTTTGGGAATTGCCAATCTGCTGGCCTTTTTCCTGGAGAAATATCCGGACCCGTCTGTCTGTCTGTTCATTGGCCTGATCACCGGTATGCTGCCCTCCCTGTTCCGGGAGGCAGGGGAACAGGGAACCAGCCGGGGCTCTTACATTTCCCTGGTGGTGTTCATGGTGTTTATCTTCCTGCTGCTAGGGGGCTTAAGCTACGCTTCCGTGACCATCACCCCTAACTTTTTCTGGTACCTGTTCTGCGGCTTCTGCCTGGCCCTCAGCGTGATTGCCCCGGGCATGAGCTTTTCCACCCTGCTGATGCCCCTGGGCCTCTACACCCCCTTTGTGGACGGCATCGGCCATTTCGACTTGGGCGTGCTGGTACCGGGAGGCATCGGCGCTCTGATCACCGTGATCTGCCTGGCCAAAGCCATCAACGCCCTGTTCGACCATTTTTATTCCATTGCCTTCCACGGAATCATTGGGATCGTCATTGCGGCAACCATCATGATCATTCCGTTCTCCAGCTTCACCGCCTCCGTGTCCCAGTGTACGGTCAATGTGATCTGCCTGCTGGTGGGCGTGGCGGCGGCGCTGCTGCTGGACAAATTCAATCAGAGCGTGGAGAAGAAGTAAACTTTCCCCACCGTTACGCTTCCGGAGCCCGAGATGCTTCCGAGGCCTGGGACACTTCCGGAATCCGGGACTCAAGCTGCAGCTTCAACTCAAAAGAAAAGCGCTGTTCTTCCAGCCGGTACCGGGGCGCCAGTTCCGGACCACAGCTGTTGGACCCCACGCCGGACTGGCGGTAATCCAAGCAGAGCACCGTAAAACCGCTGGGCTTTAACTCATAATTGTGGGCTTTGCGGGTCAGTTCCTCCTGGGTGTAGGGGGAGGCATTGAAGCTGAAAGACGGTCCTGCCACCTCCAGACAGCCCCCTTCCTGGTCTGAACCGTCTGAAGCCGAAACGGCCAGGTAAGAACAATCCCAGTGGCTGCCGTTTTCCTGGGGGCGCAGATAATCCTCATGCAGTTCCTCTACCTGAGCCGTATACCGTCCCAGCCGGGAGGCCTGGTGCTTATCCGCATAGTTCTCATAGGGACCATAGCCAAAATAGGCCACCTGCCGGAAACTTTGGGGCAGGAACAGCCGCAGCCCAAACCGGGGCAGCCAGGGCATTTCCGGAGTCCGGGCCACCTGGGCTTGCAGGGAAATCCCGCCCTCCGGGCTGATCCGCCACACCGCCTGGATCTCCAGAATCCGTTGAATATAGACGGCCGAGAGGGAGAGCCTGGCGCACAGCGTAATCCCCTTTCCATCCCGGCTGGCCCGGGTCTCATACACCCGAACCACCTTCCGGTTATAACCGGCCTCCTCCCATTTCCGGCGGATATTCCGGTCATTGTCTGTGGGGGCCCGCCAGATATTCCACTCCATGGGCCGGTCCAAAAACGGGATCTGACCGCTCACCAGGGAGTCAAAAACGCCGGTGAGTTTGTTCCACACATACCGGAATCCCTCTCCCGCCACTGTCACAAATCGCTCCGTCTCCGCAAGGGAGAGGGGGGATACGGCGGGATGCGCTTCCGTTTTCTGTTTCTCTTCCCCGTTCCAACGCTTCTCCTCCCGGCGCAGGATCAGCTGGTCAAAGCCCAGCAACTCCCCAGCCTGCCGGAAGGCCTCCTTTTCTTTCAAGTGGTATGTGAAATTAAGACAGCAAGTGCCCTCATCCGGAACCGTGTAAGGCACTGCAAGCAAGCTTTCCCGGTGCGGGGCCGTGGCCGGCGTCTCCACCGTTCCGCCCTGTACCCTTCTGCCGTTTTGGGTCACCTCCCATTCAATGGTCAGATAGTCCCGCAAATCCAGGAAATCCAGACAGTTACAGATGGCCAGGGAGCCATCCTCCCGCTGCTTCATCCGGGCCGGCCGGGCTACGTTCTTCCACTCCAGCAATCCTGTGTGGGGCCTCCGGTCCGGGTAAACCAACCCGTCCACGCAGAAATTCCCATCATGGGGAAACTCTCCAAAATCCCCTCCGTAAGCATACCGGTCTTTCCCCTCGGGCGTGCGGCCCAGCCACACCGCATGGTCACACCATTCCCAGACAAAGCCGCCTGCAAACTGGCCGTACCGGTACAGCCGTTGAAAATAGTCCTCCAAATCCCCGGGTCCATTTCCCATGGCATGGGCAAACTCGCAAAGCATCACCGGCTTCTGGAGGACCCCTTCGGTACAGTACCGGTCCACCGCTTCCGGCGGCGCGTACATGCGGCTGTACACGTCCAGATGGCGGACATCATTGTCATATCCCTGCATCTGGTAAATGCTGCTCTCGTAGTGCGCCAGCCGGTCCGGATCCTTCTCCTTCACCCAGGCGGCCGCCTTTTCCAGGCTGGGGCCGTAGCCGGACTCGTTCCCCAGGGACCAGATCAGGACGGCGGCGCTGTTTTTATCCCGCTCCACATTCCGCTGCACCCGGTCCAAAATAGCCGCCTCAAACTGCGGGTCATGGCAAAGCCGGCCAAACAGCCGGTCTTCCAGCACGTATTTCTCATAGCCCCTCTCGTGGGACGGATATTCCGCGTAGACATCCTCGGCGCCATGGGACTCCAGGTCCGCCTCCGCCACCACATAGAAGCCATACTTGGCATACAGCGGAGTGGCCCAGGGGGCGTTGGGGTAATGGCTGGTCCGGATGGCGTTGAAATTGTGCTGTTTCATCAGCGCCAGATCCCGCTCCAGGCGCTCCGGATCCACCGCGTAGCCCATAAAGGGATCGCTGTCGTGGCGGTTGACCCCTTTCAGCTTAATGGGAACTCCGTTCAGGCAGAGAACCTTATCCCGTACTTCCACCTGCCGGACGCCCACATTCTGGCAGATCACCTCGTCTCCGGCCTGGAGAACCAGCTGGTACTGCCGCGGCTGCTCCGCGTTCCAGAGAACCGGGTCCTTCAGGGGAAACACCAGGAAATGATCCCGGGCCTTCTGTTCTGCCAGCAGGTCCCCCTCCGGCCCGTACAGAACGCCGTGGACCGGCTCCGGGGCCCCGCTCCACTCCCAGGACACCTCAATCCGGGCCCTCCGGCATCCGTCCTCCACCGGTGTCCGCACCGTGAAATCCCGGATATGGTTTTGGGGCCGGGTGAGCAGATACACATCCCGGAAAATCCCGCTCATCCGCAGCTTATCCTGATCCTCCAGATAGCTGCCGTCGCACCACTGGAGCACCAGAACTGCCAGGCGGTTTTGCCCCGCCCGCACAAAACCGGAGATGTCAAACTCACTGGTGGAATGGGAGACCTGACTGTATCCCGCAAACTGCCCGTTCACCCACACATAGAAGCAGGAATCCACCCCTTCAAAATTCAGGTAGTTCCGCCGGGCGGCCTGCTCCTCTTCCAGGACAAAATCCGTGATATAGGCCCCGCAGGGATTTTCCTCCGGCACATAGGGCGGGTCAAAGGGAAACGGGTAGCGGTCATTGGTATACTGGTGCCTGCCGTATCCCCACATCTGCCAACAGCTGGGGACCGGCAGCCGGTCAAAGGAGGATGTGTCAAAGTCCGCTTCCGAAAACGCCTCCGGCACTTCAAACCGGCTGGGATAATATTGGAACCGCCAGTTTCCGCTAAGCAGCGTGAACCGGTCCGAAGAAGTCCGAGCGCCATGCCGGGCGGCCTCCGCCTGTCCAAAAGGAATATAGTAGGCGCGGTTGGGTTCGGTTCCCACATGGAGCACCGAGGGGTCTTCATAGTAGCGCGGCAGCTTCATACCGTATACCTCCATTAAAAAACTTTCAATTCAGGAAACGCACCGTCACCTGATAGGTTCAGTATAAAGGGAAGGAACCTGGAACGCAAGGTTTCCCGGTCCGTTTTCCCAGAGGTGTTACATCCCAGATTCCTCCGCACACCTCGACGCGGAGAAGGGTATCGGCCATGATTTTTCTGGAATTCCTTTATCGCCTCACCTCAGACTGGCAACCCGAATAGTTTTTTGAAATTCAACTGAATAGAGTTGTAAAATTTATCTGAATAGAATATAATAATTTCACTGAATCTTTGAGGTGAATGCCATGAGCAAACAAAACTACAAGCCTCGCATCATTGACCGGCAGGTGGAGGAATACCTGTCCGCCTTTGGCGCCGTCTGCATCGAGGGGCCGAAATGGTGCGGTAAGACCTGGACCTCTTCCTACCACAGCAAAAGCGAGATTTACATCGGCGACCCCGCCGGCAACTTCCAGAACCGCCAACTGGCAGAGTTGTCCCCCGCTCTGGTACTGGAGGGAGAGACGCCTCGCCTCATCGACGAGTGGCAGGAGGTACCGCCCCTCTGGGACGCGGTACGTTACAAGGTGGATCAAAGAGCTCAGAAGGGGCAGTTTATCCTTACCGGCTCCGCTACACCCAACCACAAGGGCATCCTTCACAGCGGCGCGGGCCGCATCGCCCGGCTGCGAATGCGGCCCATGTCCCTGTGGGAATCCGAGGACTCCAGCGGCAAGGTGTCCCTGGAGCAACTATGCCATGGGAAGCTGACACCCACCATGACCGGCGAGGTAGACTTGAAAAAACTAATCGAACTGATCATCCGGGGCGGATGGCCGGGGAGCCTGGGCCTGCCGCTGGAGCAGGCGGCGCTGCTCCCGGCTCAATACCTGGACGCTGTCAT
>CAZDOQ010000079.1:0-7227 GCA_964507035.1 uncultured Lachnospiraceae bacterium
CACTCTCAAATAATCCGACTGGGAAGCCCTGGAAGGTGTGCCCTGGGTGCGCTTTCCGGGGCTTTTCTTTTTGCCACCTTTCCTACAATTTGTAGAAAAGGTCTTCTTATTTCCCGCCGCTCTGTGTATATTCTTTTTTCTTATTTTTTGTTAAAATTAAAAAAAACTAGGACGATGGGAGGTTTTTGCGATGATAATTATCGGCGAAAAGATCAACGGTTCCATCCCCATGGTGGCGGAGGCCATTGCAAACCGAGACGCGGAATTCATTAAGGACCGCGCCAAAATGCAGGCGGAGGCCAACGCTTCCTTCATCGATTGCTGTGCTTCGGTGCCGGAGGCCCAGGAGATGGAAACACTCCACTGGATGATCGACTGCATCCAGGAAGTGACAGATCTTCCGATCTCGGTGGACAGTCCCAGCCCGGCGGTTCTGGCAGAAGCGTATAAGTTCTGTAAGCGGCCCGGCCTGTTCAACTCCGTTTCCGGAGAGGGCAACAAGCTGGACACCATTTTCCCCATTATGGCTCAGCCGGGCAATGAAAAGTGGGAAGTGATCGCGCTGCTTAGCGATGATACCGGTATCCCCAAGAGCGCGGCGGACCGGCTGCGTGTGTTTGACAAGATCATGGCCAAGGCCAAAGAGTACGGCATTGCGCCCAGCCGGATCCATGTGGACCCGCTGGTGGAAATGCTCTGCACTTCGGAAAACGGCATTGAGACCAATATTGAGGTTATTCAGACGGTGCGGAAGCAGTACCCGGACATCCATATCACCGCGGCGGTGAGCAACATTTCCTTTAACCTGCCGGTGAGAAAGCTGATCAACCAGGGCTTCCTGGTGCTGGCCATGAACGCAGGTCTGGACAGCGCCATTATGGACCCGGTGAACCGGGACATGCTGGGTCTTGTCTACGCCACCGAAGCGCTGCTGGGGCTGGACGACTATTGCATGGAGTATATTGGGGCGTATCGGGAAGGCTTGATCGGACCCAAGAAATAGGAAAGCCGGAGGCGGGTGCCAGGACCCGCAAAGGGCTGAGAAGCAGGCGAACTTTTCAGGTATAGAATGAAAATCAGGTATAGAAAGTTTTTTAGAGGAGGTACAAAGCAATGAGCAAAGTGCAGGAAGTGGCAAAAGCAGTTGAGATGGGCAAATCCAAAATTGTGACTGGACTGACCCAGGAAGCTCTGGATGAGGGCGCATCCGCAATTGAAGTTCTGAACGCTATGATCGACGCCATGGCTGTGGTGGGCGAGAAGTTCAAGAACAACGAGATCTTCGTGCCGGAGATGCTGGTGGCGGCCCGGGCCATGAAGAAGGGCGTGGAGGTTCTGAAGCCTCATCTGGCTGCCGGCGCAGCGGGTCAGGCTGGCAAGGTGATCATTGGCACCGTGGCAGGGGACCTGCATGACATCGGTAAGAACCTGGTGGCCATGATGATCGAGAGCGCTGGCTTTGAGGTCATTGACCTGGGCGTGGACGTACCCACGGAGAAATTCCTGGAGGCTATTGCCGAGAATCCGGATGTGAAGATCGTGGCGCTGTCCGCTCTGCTGACCACCACCATGCCGGCTATGAAGGACACCGTGGCGGCTCTGAATGCCCAGGAGTACCGGGGCAAGATCAAGGTGATGGTGGGCGGCGCTCCCATTACCGAGGGTTTTGCAGAGGAGATCGGCGCAGATGCTTACACCGCCGACGCAGCTTCCGCAGCGGAGAAGGCAAAAGAGCTGGCGGCATAAAAACAAGAAAAAAGCAAAAGGGGGCTGCCGGGAGGCGGCCCCTTTTTTAGGAGGTGAGCCGGATGGTACAATATACAGTCTCTTTTATCAGCCGTGCTTCTCATGGCATCCCGTTACAGCCGGATGGCGGTTCCTTGCAGGAACCGTTGCAGATCTCCGTGGAGGAGGGGACGAATCTTCTGGAGGCGCAGATTGTGGCGGGTCTGCATCCCAATGCTCCCTGCGGCGGCCAGGGGAAATGCGGCAAATGCCTTGTGCGGGTCAAACAGTCGGGACAAGAACCTAAAATTATGAAAGCCTGCTGTGAAACGGTCCGGGAGGATGTGACGGTGGAACTTCTGGAGGAGGAAGCGCTCCATGTGCTGACAGGGGGGACCGCCCGGCTGGGAGGCCTGTCCCCGGAGATGCGGAGGCTGTCCTTAAAGCTGCCCGCCCGCCGGGATCACTGGGAATGTTCCGAGTGGGAGCGGCTGTGCCTGGCGCTACGGGAGGCAGGGATCTCCGAGGGACCGGCGGCAGAGCGGACGCCGGATCTGCGGGTAGCCCGGCTGCTGGCCCGGCTGGGCGGAAACCGGGAGGGGGATCTGACGGCGGTCCTGAGTGGAAACCGGATTTTGGATCTCTATGGAGGTGATGAAAGGGACCGGCGGTTGCTGGCAGCGGCCTTTGACATTGGTACCACCTCCATTGCCGGATATCTGTTGGATCTGGAGAGCGGAGAGCAGCTGGCCACCAGCAGCGCGGTAAACCCCCAGGTCTCCTTTGGAGCGGATGTGATCCAGCGGGCGGATCATGCCCTGGAAGGAGGGCTCGCGGAACTGAGCCGCTGCATCCGCCAGGAAGTGGACGCCATGCTGGGCCGTCTCTGCGGACAGGCCGGAACCCGGCGGGAGGATGTGTATCAGGTGAGCCTGGTGGGCAACTCCTGTATGCACCATCTGTTTTTGGGGATGCTGCCGGAATCTCTGGTCCACGCTCCCTACCAGCCGGTGTTCCGAGATGCCATCCGGATTCCGGCGGACTCCCTGGGCGTCCACGCCGGAGAGGGAGCGGAGATGCTGTGGCTGCCGCTGATCGCCGGCTTTGTAGGAGCGGACACAGTGGGCGGCCTTCTGGCCACTCGGCTGGGGGAGGAAGAGCCCCTGACCCTGCTGATAGACATTGGCACCAACGGGGAACTGGTGCTGGGAAACCGGAAGCAGCGGATCGCCTGCTCCACAGCAGCAGGACCGGCTCTGGAGGGAGCCAAAATCTCCTGCGGAATGCGGGGGGCGGACGGCGCCATTGAGCATGTGCGGGTGGAAGACGGGAAGCTGCGCTGCCAGGTCATTGGCGGCGGCCGCGCTGTGGGCATCTGCGGCTCCGGCCTCATTGACGCCATTGCATCCCTCCTGGAGTTGGGGGTGCTGGATGCGAGCGGAAAGCTGGAGGGGAATGGAGAGGTGCAAGGCCAGCCGGTCTACTACCTGACTCAGCCGGACAGCCAGGGGCTGGGGGTTTCCTTAAGCCAGCGGGATATCCGGGAAGTGCAGCTGGCCAAAGGGGCCATTGCGGCGGGCATCCGCCTGCTGGCGGAGCGGCTGGGGGTCAAGCTGACGGACGTGAAGCGGGTGTATCTGGCCGGGGCTTTCGGCACGTATCTGGACCCGGCCAACGCCTGCCGGATTGGCCTGATCCCGGGGGAACTGCTGGACCGGCTCCAGGCGGTGGGAAACGCCGCCGGGGAGGGCGCCAAGCAGGTGGTGCGGCAGCGGGAGGCGTTGCCCCGGGCCAGACAGCTGGCGGCGGAAACCGAGTTTTTGGAGCTGGCTTCCCTGCCTCAGTTCCAGGACGCCTTTGTGGATGAGTTGGAATTTCCTGAAGTCTGAGAGGAGTGATATGATGTTGGACTATCAAAAGCTGGAACGGCTGGGCCAAGAGTGTGGGTTCACCCATGTGGGGCCCCTGGCGGTTTCCACCATCCGGCTGTTGCCGGAGGTCCGGGAGATGTGTCGGAGCAATTCCTGCGGAAAATACGGGAAGAACTGGAGTTGTCCTCCGGGCTGCGGTACCTTGGAGGAGTGCCGGGACCGGGTGAACCGTTTCCGGGAAGGCATTTTGGTGCAGACCGTGGGGACCCTTGAGGACGAACTGGACGGCGAGGGGATGATGGAGGCGGAGACAAGGCATAAGGCCAACTTCCGGCGGATGCACGAGGCGCTGGGGAAACAGTATCCGGGGCTTTTGGCACTGGGAGCCGGCTGCTGCACCCTCTGTTCTGTGTGTACCTACCCGGATGCCCCTTGCCGTTTTCCGGAGCGGCAGATTTCCTCCATGGAATCCTACGGAATGCTGGTCACGGAGATCTGCCGGGCCAACCACATGGAATATTACTATGGACCCTGTTCCATTGCGTATACCAGTTGTTTTTTGCTTCCAGAACCGTTATAATCAGGGTAGCGCCTGGGCCGGTCGGAGAGGCCGGCCCAATTGCCGTATGCGGTTGAATGCAAATGGCCCCGGCCTGTGCGTGGCCCCGGAAAAACTTCGGGAGGAGGCAGAAGGTGGATACCCCAGTGCTGGAAAGAATACGGGATGCGGTGGAAAACGGCTATCCCAAGGATGTGGAAAAACAGATCTCTCAGGCTTTAGAGGAGGGAATACCGGCGGTCCGGATTTTGGAGGACGCCATGATTCCCGCCATGCGCCGGGCAGGTGAGCACTACCGGAACAGTGAGAGCGATATCCCGCGGATTTTGGCGGCGGCTCGGAGTATGCGGATCGGCCAGCAGCTATTGGAACCGCTGTTGGAGCAGGGCGGCGACCCGGACCGGGGGACCGTGGTGCTGGGAACGGTGGAGGGGGACCTCCACGACGTGGGAAAAAATCTGGTGGCCATCATGTTCCGCAACGCCGGATTCCGGGTCATAGATCTGGGGGTGGATGTGACGGACAAGCAGTTTTTGAAAGCGGTGCGGGAGAACCCGGAGGTGAAACTGGTCTGCCTCTCTTCTCTGCTTACCACCGCCAAGCCAGAGATGCGCCATGTGGTCAAAAGCCTCCGGAGCGCCAAGGATCTTCCGCCTCTGAAGATTATGGTGGGGGGAGGATCCATCAACCAGGCATTTGCCAATGAGATCGGCGCGGACGCTTACACAGAGACCGCAGTGGATGCGGCGGAGTGGGCCAAGACCTTTGTGCTCTGAAGGAGGTGACAGGGTGAAGCTGACCGGGGAGATTGCCGTGGAACGGCTGCAAAAGCAGTTTTCCGTAAAATCCCACCAGATGGAAGAAGGGTGTCCCCTTCTGGGACGCCCTCTTTTGTATGAAGCGGGGGCGGAGCTTTTGCCGGGCCGGTTTTATGTGACGGAGGAGCCGCTGCCGGAACCGTACCGGGAGGGCTGCGTGATTCTCTGCGGCGCCAGCCCGGCTCCGGAGCCAGGGGGAGAGGACTCCTGGATCTATATTCCGGAGGCCGGACAGGTCTCTGTGTTCAACCGGCTCCAGCAGATCTTTGACCGGCTGGAAGCCTGGGAACAGGATCTGGGAGAGATCCGCAGCCGCCAGGGAAACGTCCGGGAGATGCTGGAGAAATCTCTGCCGGTGTTCCAAAATCCCCTGCTGGTGGTGGGGACCGATTTTTCCCTGGAGATGCAGGCGGGACTCCATGAGCAGGCGGAGGAATACCAGCTGTTCCGGCCGGGACCGGGGCGGATGGACTATATCAATGCGCTGCAGCAGGATGCAGCTTACCAACGGCTTCAGGTGGCGGAAGGGGCGGCCTGGTTCCCTGGCCATATCACCGGATTCAACTCCTGGAACGTGACCATCCGCCGGTCCGGCCAGACCATCTGCCGGTTGGTGCTGATGGAGAGGGAGAAGCCCCTGGCATCCGGGGATGGGTATCTGCTGGAGCGGCTGGCTTTCTGGGCCGGTGATCTGCTGCACCAGGCCAAAACCGGCCGGCCGGACAGTGAGAATTTGCGGGCCATCTTCCACCGGGTCCTTTCGGACCGGACTGCGGATTACATAGAGATCAGCCAGCAGCTGGCGGTGCTGGGCTGGGGCCGGAAAGATAAATACCTTTGCCTGGTCTACCAGGTGACCTATCTGGATCAGAAAAATCTCACGGCCAACACCATCTGCAACTATATGGAGGAGTGGTATCCCTATACCTGCAGCTTCCTGTTCCAGGATGAGGTCGTCAACTTTTTTAATTTGACCAAGGCGGGGACGGATGTGGAGGCCCTGGGAAGCCGGCTGAAATATTTTATCCGGGAGAGTTTCCTGAAAGCCGGTTACAGCCAGGTCATGATAGGCCACTCCAACCTGCGCCGCCAATACGTCCAGGCCCGGGTGGCCCTGGACGTGGGTAGCCGGGTCAAATCCTATCTTTGGATCCACCACTTTGACGCAGTGGCTTTTCCGTACCTGCTGGAGCAGTGTACCAAGCGGCTGCCCGGCTATATGGTCTGTCATCCGGGCCTTTTAAAGCTCCGGGAGGCAGACCGGACGCAGCACACGGAGTATTACCGGACCCTGCAGGTCTATCTGGAGGAGAATGAGAGCGCCACCCAGGCGGCCCGGCGGCTGTTCGTTCACCGCAGCACCTTCCTGTACCGGCTGGAGCGGATCAAAGAGATGCTGGAATCCGAACTGCAGGATCCGGAGGAACGACTGTATCTAAGCTTTTCTTACCGGCTGCTGGAAAAGGAACAGGAAAAAGAGACGCCTTGATCTTACGAGGCATCCTGCCGGGCGGCCTCTTCTTGGAGGATCAGTTCCAGATTGGCCTTCTCCCACTGGTTTAGCACTGACTCGGAGAACTGATCTCCGGGAATGGTGCCCTAATACCAGGGCTGATGCTCAAAGTATTCCGCCAGATCCGGGCTGATCTTCCAACGTTCGGCGTCTCCCGGCATCTCCAAAGCAAAGCCCAGATTCTGCCATTCCTGTGCCCAGCCGTCCTGCCAGGAATCATCCGATCAGAGAAAAGCAGTCCTTGCAGTACTGGAGGAAAATATTCCGGCGGTGATTATTTTGCGTGTTTCTGGCATTAAACCGGAACAGCTGAAACGGTGGGAAAAGGAGGAATCCCATGAAACTGCACTATTCTGGTGTTGGATGGCGCGGTTGGCGGTATTGAGTTTGATCTTTGGGATTTTGGGGCTGTCTCAGATGGTTTTTTGGGTGTTGACCATTGGCCTTTCAGTGTTGGTTGTGGTGGCGGTGATGATGGTGCTGATCCGCGTTGTGCAGTTCTTCCGGGAGCGGAGGCGGAGGTCTCTTTTCTGAGGTGTTTGAGAGAGGTGGAAGCGGTGCCGCTTTATACCATCTTCTTGTCTGTTTATATGTTTGCTTTTGCGTATGATTTGGTTCAGGCGGCACGAGCTTAAAGAGAAGCGTCGCTTTCTCTTTTTCAATCTTCTTTGGGTTTTGCTGGATATGTAATGCTTCAGCCGCTTTTTAAAGGGGTGTCTAGCGAAAAAGTTAAAATACCTG
>CAZDOQ010000080.1:0-7180 GCA_964507035.1 uncultured Lachnospiraceae bacterium
GGCAATCCTGCTATACTAAAGCTGACAGCGCGCGGCAAAACGGTTTTGCAGATACCGCGGTCCCCTGTGAGGACGGCTGGATGCCGTGAAGCACACGGCAAAACCGAGTAGGAAATGGAGAGGGACATCAAATGAATCGGAATGAGATTCGGCAACTACAGGAACTGCTGGAGCAAAGATTGACGGACAAGGGCGTGCTGGCCTTTTTTGAGTGGAGCCGCACAGAGATGCTCCAGCACCTGAAAACGCCCCGGATTCGCCAGGGACTGAAAAGCTTTGACCCGGAGACCCAATACACCTGCGCCGGAATTCTGGAGTTATTCCGGGAGGAACTGGACCAGCTGTGCCCGGAGCCCCAGGAGGGATGGCTTTCCCTGCTGTACCGCCAGGGAAAACATGGCCTCTGCCCGGAAAATTTCCCCAATGTGGTGCTGCCGGAGCAGAGAAAGGCCACTTTGTTTCTGGCGGAAGTCCTGCGGGTGTTTTTGGACCTGGAGCCTATGATTCGCGGCTTCTCCCCGATCCTGCATTTTCAGGTTCCCAATGAGGAGGAGATAAAGCAGACGGATAATCCCATTGAATACCGCCGGTTTGTCCGGATCTGCCGCCGGGACTGGGTGTTTGAGTTCATGCGGCTGGCCGCAGAACTCACCCCCTTTCACACCCTGGGGCATATTGCGGGGGTCCACTATATTGCCATGCACGTGGCCCGGCAGCTGGCCTCCGTGGGAGTGGAGATCGACCTGGCCCTCACCTCCGCCGTGGCCATCGGCCATGATATTGGCAAATTTGGCTGTAAAGATAAGGAAGGCCGCCGGGTGCCGTATCTCCACTATTATTATACGGACCTTTACTTTAACCGGAATCAGATGCCAACCATTGGCCACATTGCGGCCAACCACTCCACCTGGGATCTGGAACTGGAAAATCTGTCCGTGGAGTCCCTGGTGCTGATCTATGCCGATTTCCGCTCCAAGAGCATCCGGCGGCCGGACGGCACGGAGCAGCCGGTGTTCTATACCCTGAAAGAATCCTTTGACGTGATCCTCAACAAGCTGGACAATGTGGACGAGGCCAAGCGGGAGCGGTACCAGCGGGTCTATGACAAACTCACGGACTTTGAAACCTACATGACGGACCTGGGCGTTCACACAGATCTGGACTACGACCAGGCGGAGCGCAAGCAGCCGGTGGACACGGCGCTGATCCACGGGGATCAGTTGGTCCGCGCCTACAAATCCGAGGCCATCGCCCACAACATCCATCTGATGCACATCCTGAATGTGGAGAAATCCTTTGCCAACATTCTGGAGGCGGTGCGCAGCGACAAGGACTGGAAGAACACCCGGTCGTATCTGAACATTTTCCAGGAATACTATACCTATATGAACCCGAAGCAAAAGCTTCTGACCATCAAGCTGCTCTACGAACTGCTGATGCACGCGGAGGGAGATATCCGTTCCCAGGCCGCCCGGCTGATGGCACAGCTGATCGTCTCCTACGACACGGAGTATCGGAAGGAGATCCCGGACGGCTGGACCGCCTTTTTTCAGGAAGGCTCCAGTCTGGAACTGTTCCGGAAATATTTTCAGATGGTGCTGGTGCCGGATCACAAGCTGACGGAGCAGCACCGGCGCTGGATGATGCACCGGATCGAGGAACTGGCGGAGACCGCCATCCAGAGCGCCAAGAAAAGCAAAAAACGGGCCTACCTGGACATTGTGCTGGAGGCCTACCGGGATGTGGACCGGGACGACTTTACAGCCTTCACCATGATCAACGCCATCCAGCATCTGCCCTTTGACCTTTGCACCGAGGAGGATTTCCGGACCCTGTTCGCCTTTGCGGAGCATTTCACCGGCCGGAAGCGGAGAGAACTGCAGGTGGCGATGCTGCGCCTGGCTTATTTCTGCCTGAGCCAGGAGAATGTGCGCCCTTCGGTCCGGGGCTGCTGCGTCCGCCTGTTCCGGAAGGTTCCGGCCCGTTCCGCCATCAGCGTCCAGTTCCTCCGGTACCGGATCGGCAAGCTGCTGGATGTGGACCGGGCGGAGATGACCATGCTGGAGGAGTTTACCTTCCAGAAAAATCTGGTCTCCTATATTTTCCTGGAAAACCTAAAGACCGCTACCTCCTGGATCTGCAAGGAGGTGAACATAGAGTGTCTGGTCTATCTGATGAAGATTGGCCGGAACAACCAGCCCCTTCACTCCACCACCCACCTGGCCAACCTGCTGATGGTCAGCGACTGTGACGACGTGCGGCACTGGGCCGGCCGGGCACTGGTGAAGATGGCGGATTACATTTCCCAGGACCAGTGCAATGAGGTGACGGTGGAGTTGTTCCAGGGACTGGAGAGCGGGGGCAGCCAATTCGCCAAGGACATTCCCTCTTATCTGGCAGACCTGATCCTGCGTCTGCAGCCGGAGCAGGTGGAAGAGCAAATTCTCACACTGGAATATATGCTGAACCAAAACAGCGAAGCAGTGGCCTGCGCGGCTCTGGACACCCTGGGCTGCTTAATCCAGAAGTATCCGGTGTACCGGGAGCGCTTCCATGAGACCAAGCGGATTTACCAGGAGCGGCTGGGCCGGATGCTGGGGCTGCTGCTTAGGGGCATGGCCAGCTGCCACGACCGGGTCAACCAGGAGGCGGTGTATGTACTGGGAGAATATCTCTTTGGCGCCCACGCCCTGCCGTTAGATGAAAAGAGCCGGATCTTCCGCTTCCTGTCCAAGAAGGCCCTGCACATTTTGAAGGACCAGAAGGAACAGCTCTTAAGCTTCCTGATCCACGCCGCCTCCCTGAACCAGCTGTACCGGTTTTTGTCCGACTACCTGTTCCAGTACGGCCGCTTCCATATGTCGGAGTGCAACAAGGTGGCCTTCTTCCCGGGCACCTTTGATCCCTTCTCCCTAAGCCACAAAGGGATCGTCCAGGAAATCCGGCGGCTGGGCTACGAGGTGTATCTGGCCATCGACGAGTTCTCCTGGTCCAAAAAGACCCAGCCCAAGCTGGTCTGCCGGAAGATTGCGGTGATGTCCGTGGCGGACGACAACGGGGTCTTCCTGTTCCCGGACAACATTCCGGTGAACATTGCCAACGAGGAGGATCTAAAGCGGCTGAAGGACCTGTTCCCGGGGAAGAAACTAGCCATTGTGGTGGGCAGCGACGTGATTGCCAACGCCTCCGCCTACCAGAAGCCGCCCGGTGAGAATTCCATTCACTATTTCCCCCATATTGTGTTCCGGCGCAATATCGGGGAGAAGATTCCCGCCTCTTACCCGAACATTTTCGGGGAGGTGCAGCACCTTTCCCTGCCGGTTTACCTGGAGGATATCAGCTCCACCCGCATCCGGGAGAGCATAGACCAGAACCGGGATATTTCCCAGCTTATTGACCCGGTGGTCCAAAGCTATATCTATGAAAACAGCCTGTATCTCCGGGAGCCCCAGGACAAGCCGGTGCTCCGGTCCCGGAAGATGCACCTGGAGATTGTGGAGCATCTGACCGGGGTGAAGTTGAAGGAACTGTCCGGCGGCCAGGAGATCCGGAAAAAGCCCCATCCGGGCGAGATGGCGGCAGTGTTGTGGAGCAACGAGGGAGACCAGGTGCCCCTGGCCTACTGCCGGTTCCGGCCGCTGCCCCTTCGGGAGATCATGGATGAGTTTGACAGTCTGACCCTGGCCAACCGGGTCCGGGATTTTGTTAACGGGAAATTGTTCCTGATCACGGACATCCAGGTGCCCCAGGAGGACCGGTTCCCCCGGCTGCGCCAGTGGATCCTCACAGAGACCTTAGCCTACGCCCTGACCCAGGAATACACCTACTGCATCTACCACGGGTCCGATCTGGATGAGGCTTCCGCAGACCTGCTCCGGCTCCAGGGTTTTCTGCGGCTGGACAGCAAAGAGGGAGAGTTGGTGATGGCGGCGGCGCTGTACGCCCCCACCACCCTCACGGACAACGTGGAGTCTGTGCTCAAGGAGCCCTTCCAGAGCAATCCCCGGGTGCAGCGGGTGATCCGGCGGGCCCACCGGAGGATGCAGGAGGCGGCCACCGCCCTGCGCCCTGGGCACCTGGTCTTGTCCTTTGACTCCTACGTCATGTACCACCAGCTGGTCGGAAAGATCACGGAGATCAACGGGGTGCCCAACACGGTGGTGGAGCCCAAGATCCTGGGGGAGAAGATGTGCGTCCCCTTCGGCAAGATGTTCCGGAACTCCGCCGCCCCCAACACGGTGACCAAAGCCCTGCACACAGAGCGGGTCTTCTTTGAGGATATGTCCGGCTTCACCATAGAGGAGTACCCCAACTATTCGCCCCTGCGGACCCAGATCCGCACCATCCGGTCTTTCCGGCGGGATGTGATTTTGGTGGATGACCTGCTGCACAAAGGATACCGGATCAAGGCTCTGACGCCGCTGCTCCGGGAGGAATCCTTAAAGATCGACTGCCTGCTGGTGGGCATCCTCACGGCCCGGGGCCGGGACTTGGCCCGGGACAACGGCCTGAAGGCGGACAGCGTGTATTTCATCCCCAACATTCACATCTGGATGGTAGAGTCCACCATGTATCCCTTCATAGGAGGGGACAGCGTCAAGACCAGCGGCGGCGGCTTTCCCGGCCTCCTGCCTTCGGTGAACCTGATCCTGCCCTATGTGGCTCCCATCTTCCTGATGCGGGATTCCAAGGAAGCGGCGTTCCAGCTCTCCCTGACCTGTCTGGAAAACGCCCGGGATATCCTGCGGGTGCTGGAGGAGGAGTATCAGCAGACCTTTGGGCGCACCTTGACTCTGAACCGGCTCAGCGAGGCTATTCTCTCCCCCACCTGTCCGGACAAGGGAAAACATATGCAGTATGACGGAAATCTGCCTGCTTCCGGCTATGTGGAGAACGATATCCGTCATCTGATCCGCCTGCGGAATATTACCTGGAAGGAGAAAGAGGCATGAGACGGCTGGGGGAACTGATGGGAGACGGCCGGGAACAGGAAGCTTTTTGGATTGGCGGGGCAGATTCCTTTTCCTGGATGCAAAAAGAGAAAAAGACGGTGCACCTCTACGGCCTGGGGGACGTGGGAGGTACGCTGCTGATGGGCTTAACGCTCCTGGGGGGAGACGCCCTGGAGGAGATCGGCATCTATGACATCCGGGACTCCATGAAGGCCCGGTGGGAGATGGAGATGAATCAGGTCCGGGAGGCTGACGGCAGCAGGCGGTTTCCGTCGGTGAGGACCCTGGAGGAAGAGGAACTTTTCTCCTGCGACGCCTTCCTCTTCTGCGCTTCCCTGGGGGTGCCGCCGGTGGGCTCCGGCGTCCAGGATGTGCGGATGGCCCAGTACGCGGCCAACGCGGGCCTGGTGCGCCAGGTGGCATCCAGAGCAGCCGCCGGTTTTTCCGGCCTCTTCTGCGTGGTCTCAGATCCGGTGGACCCTCTGTGCCGCACCGCAGCTGCCGCCGGACTGGCGTCTGAGCAGGTGAAGGGCTTTGGCCTGGGGGTCATGTATGCCCGGGCGGCCTATTATGCAGGGATGGATTCCCGCTTTTCCTCCTTCCTGACCCAGGGAGCCGCCTTTGGCCCTCACGGGGCAGACCTGGTTATTGCCAACAGCCTGGAGCAGTATGACGACGCCCTCTCCCGGGAACTGACCCGGCTGACGGTGGAGGCCAACCTGCGGATCCGGGATCTGGGCTATAAGCCTTATCTGGCGCCAGCCCTCTCCTCCGGAGCCCTCTCGGTGCTGGCGGCCCTCACCGGGCGGGATCACTACAGTTCCACCGCCCTGGGGGATGTGTTCTTTGGCTCCCGGAACCGGCTGACGCCCCAGGGAATCCGGGTGGAAAACCCTTCTCTGCCGGAGGACTTGTATGACCGGCTGGCCCACGCGTATCAAAACCTAAAGGAGTTGAGGCCATTATGACGCCTATGGAGATCATCTGTCCCGCAGAGGACCCGGATGCCGTCTCCATCCGGTTAAAGAAAATTCTCCGGGATGCCCTGAAGCCTTCCGCCGCCCACACCTGGTATTTCCGGGCGGAAGACCTGTCCAAACTCTCCGGGAACCGGATTTTATTTGCGATCTGGCTGGATGAGACCGGAACCAACCTGGAGTACACCCGGATGCTGGCTGAACTGCGGCGGCGCCCGGATCTGCTGGCAGGCAAAGTAGGCGGCGTGGTGGTGGACGGCGTCCATGAGATTTACACCAAATCCACCGCCCGGGAGTTGGTGTTTTCCGCCAACCGGGCTGGTTGTGCGTTTCCGGGCAAGCCGCTGGTGGAGGCCACCGGCTCCCTCCAGAACTTCCGGATTCAGGCCCGGAAACAGGGAGGCAGCTGGACGGAGGCCTACCGGCTGGCGGTCCGGGAACTGGCGGAGCGGGTCTGCACCTACCAGCCGCCAGTGTATCAAAAGCCCAAGCTGCTGGTCCTCCACGCCAGTCATTTTTTTACCTCCAACACCTGGACTTTTTGGACCATGGTGCGGAAGCATCTGTCCGAGGTGGACATCCAGGAGATCTCCCTCCGAAACGGAAAAATCTACGACTGCGTGGGCTGTCCCTACACCATGTGCATGCACTTCAGCGAAAAAGGCAGCTGCTACTACGGCGGCGCCATGGTGGAAGAAGTGTACCCGGCGGTGGAGCAGTGCAGCGGCCTCCTGATGCTCTGTCCCAATTACAACGACGCGGTCAGCGCTAATCTGGCGGCCTGCGTCAATCGGCTCACATCCCTGTTCCGGAAGCGTCCTTTCTATGATAAATATCTGTTTGGGATTGTGGTGTCCGGCTATAGCGGCGGGGATATTGTGGCCAGCCAGCTGATCAGCGCCCTGAACCTGAACAAAGCGTTTATTCTGCCGCCTCACTTCGCGGTACTGGAGACCGCCAACGAGCCGGGGAGCATCCGGGACGTGCCGGAGATAGAAGAGCAGGCGGAGGCCTTTGCCGGTCATATTCAAAATGTGCTCCGGGGTGGTTGACAAGGAACGGAACTTCTTCTATAATATAAAAAGCTTTTGAGAGCGCTTCTCTTCTCCGAAAACCAGGGGTTGTACTGGTTTCGACGGGGGTCTAGAAACTCGGATAGCCATCCGCGGACCGTGACCGCGTATCAAAACGGAAAACCTAAATATAAACGCAGACGAAGAGTTAGCGTACGCAGCGTAAGCTGCTGTCGGC
>CAZDOQ010000081.1:0-7023 GCA_964507035.1 uncultured Lachnospiraceae bacterium
AGAACATGATCATCGCCTTCTCGGACAACGACATCCGGGAGTACATGAAGATCATTCTGGAGCACGAGGGGGACAACGAGATCCTCATTGATAAGTATCTGATGGGAACGGAACTGGAGGTGGACGCCATCTGCGACGGCAAGGACGTGCTGATTCCCGGTATCATGGAGCATATTGAGCGGGCCGGCGTCCACTCGGGAGATTCCATTGCCGTGTACCCGGCCTGGAATGTGTCCCCCAAGCAGACGGAGAGGCTGATCCGCCATTCCACAGAACTGGCCCTGGCCCTGAACACCAAGGGCCTAATCAACATCCAGTATGTGATCTACAACGGAAACATCTATGTAATTGAGGTGAATCCCCGGTCCTCCCGGACGGTGCCCTACATCAGCAAGGTCACGGGCATTCCCATGGTGGATCTGTCCACCCGGATCATGCTGGGGGAGACTCTGGCGGACATGGGCTACCAGGGCGGACTGTACCCGCCGTCCCCCTACTATGCGGTGAAGGTGCCGGTGTTCTCCTTCTCCAAGCTGGCGGATGTGGATACCCAGCTGGGGCCGGAGATGAAATCCACCGGCGAGGTGCTGGGAGTGGCCCGGACCATGGCGGAGGCCCTCTACAAGGGAATGGTGGCCGCCGGTTACCGGATGGAAAAGTCCGGCGGCGTCCTGATCTCCGTCCGGGATTCGGACAAAAGCGAGATTGGCATGGTGGCCCAGCTCTACCACAACCTGGGCTTTGCCCTCTACGCCACCCGGGGTACCGCAGAGGCCATTCGAAAGGAGGGGCTGCCGGTGACGGAACTGCCCACACTCCATGAGGCCCACGATCCCATACAGAAACTGCTGGAAGCGGGAAAGATCCAGTATATTATTTCCACCTCCGCCAAAGGCCGCCTGCCCATCCGGGACAGCGTCCAGCTCCGCCGGAAGGCCGTGGAGCTGGGGCTTCCCTGCCTGACCTCCTTGGACACGGCTTCAGCCCTGGCCGCCAGCCTGGAGAGCGGCTACAGCGAGGAGAACATTTCCCTGGTGGATATGAACCATCCCCGGCAGACCACACCGGTGACGCCGGGCCAGGAGGAACTTCCTCTGTCCCGGAGCATTCAGGCTTAACCGACGCAGCTACCCATACACTCCCCCGGCGGGTTTCCGCGGGGGAATTCATCATTCCATAGGAGGCATACGATGGCAAAATATATCTTTGTAACCGGCGGCGTGGTATCCGGCCTGGGAAAGGGAATCACCGCCGCTTCCCTGGGACGCCTGCTCAAGGCCAGGGGCTTCCGGGTGGCCGCCCAGAAGCTGGACCCTTACATCAACGTGGACCCGGGCACCATGAGTCCTTACCAGCACGGGGAAGTGTTCGTCACCGAGGACGGAGCGGAGACGGACCTGGACCTGGGACACTATGAGCGGTTCATTGATGAAAACCTGAACCAATTCTCCAACCTGACCACCGGCAAGGTCTACTGGAACGTGCTGAACAAGGAGCGCCGGGGCGAATACCTAGGGGAAACGGTCCAGGTGATTCCCCACATCACCAATGAGATCAAGGAATTCATCTATACGGTACAGAAAAAGACGGACGCGGACATTGTGATCACGGAGATCGGAGGCACCACCGGAGATATTGAGTCCCAGCCGTTTCTGGAGGCTATCCGCCAGGTGGGACGGGAGGTGGGACGGGAGAACCGGCTGTTCATCCACGTGACCCTGATCCCCTACCTGGAGTCCTCCGGGGAGCACAAGTCCAAGCCCACCCAGCACTCAGTGCGGGAACTTCAGTCCTTCGGCATTGTACCGGATATCATTGTGACCCGGTCCAGCCGGACGGTGGAGCGGTCCATCTATCAGAAGATCGCCCTTTTCTGCAACGTGAAAGAGGACTGTGTCATTGAAAACCGCAATGTCTCCTGCCTCTACGAAGCGCCTCTGATGCTGGAGGAAGCGGGTCTGGCCCGGATTGTGCTCCGGGAGCTGTCCCTGGAGCAGCAGGCCGGCCCCTGCGATCTGACAGAATGGAGCGAGATGGTAAATCGGATCCGGGCCTGTCAGAAAGAAGCAAAAATCGCTCTGGTGGGAAAATACACCAAATTACACGACTCTTATCTGTCTGTGGTGGAGGCGTCAAAGCATGGTGGCTGGGAATGTGGCGTCAATGTGGAGATCCGGTGGATCCCCAGCGAAATCGTGACGCCGGAGAGCGTAGAGAACCTTCTGGGAGAAGTGGACGGCGTGCTGATCCCCGGAGGCTTTGGGGACCGGGGTATTTCCGGCATGGTACAGGCTGCCGCCTACGCCCGGACCCATGGAATCCCATATTTGGGCCTCTGCTTAGGGATGCAGATTGCTGCCATTGAGTTTGCCCGGAATGTGCTGGGCTATGCAGACGCCAACTCCGGAGAGTTTGACCCGGAGGGGACTCATTCTGTCATCGACCTGATGCCGGACCAGCAGGGGAATATTCCCAAAGGCGGCACCATGCGCCTGGGTGCTTACCCTTGTTCCCTCCAGGAAGGGACCCGGCTCCGGGAAATTTACGGCCAGCCGGAGATCCAGGAGCGTCACCGCCACCGCTATGAGTTCAACAACATTTTCCGGGATGAATTCCAGGAAAAGGGAGCCCGTTTTGCGGGCCTGTCCCCGGACGGCCGGCTGGTGGAAGCCTTTGAACTGCCGGACCATCCCTTTTACATTGGCGTCCAGTATCATCCAGAGTTTAAGAGCCGTCCCAACAAAGCCCACCCGCTGTTCCGGGCGTTTATGGAAGCGGCCTGCCGGAATCAGGAAAGGAAAGCCTCATGCCAGAACAAAATTTGACGAAAGTTCTTGCGCCGGATCTTTCTTGTGATAAATTGAAAGAAGAATGCGGCGTGTTTGGCGTATACCGCCAGGAAAATGCCGCCTCCCTGACCTACCTGGGCCTTCACGCCCTGCAACACCGGGGGCAGGAGGGCGCTGGGATTGCCTCGGCAGACGGCAAGAACCTGTTCTGCCGCAAGGGAAAGGGGCTGCTCACAGACGCCATCTCCCACGGGGATGTGGCGGCCCTGCCCGGCCAGCACAGCATTGGCCACGTCCGCTACGCCACCGCTGGCGGGGACGAGGCCGAGAACCTGCAGCCCATTGTGGCCCGGTCCTCCATTGGCTCCCTGGCCGTGGCCCACAACGGCCAGATTGTCAATGCCCGGGAACTGCGGGTGGAACTGGAGCACCAGGGACATCTGTTTCTGGGCAGCAGCGACAGCGAGATCATTCTCCACCTGATCCAGAAGGAGGAAGGGTCCCTGGTCCAAAAGATCCAGAATGCCTGCAGCAAGCTCCGGGGCGCCTTTGCCTTTCTGTTCCTGACGGAAAAAAGCCTTTACGCCGTCCGGGACCGGAACGGACTGCGGCCCCTGTGCCTGGGCCAAAAGGGGGACGGCTGGGTCTTCAGCAGTGAAACCTGCGCTCTGGACAGTGTGGGCGCCACCTTTGTCCGGGATATTCTCCCGGGGGAGGTGGTGAAGATCTCCTCCCACGGTCTCCAGTCCTTCCGGTACGCAGAGCCAGGAGAGCCCCGGACCTGCGCCATGGAATACATCTACTTTGCCCGGGCCGACAGCACCATGGACGGCCTCAGCATCTACCAGATGCGCAAGGAGACCGGCCGGATGCTGGCCCGGGCCGATGCGGGCCGGGTGGAGGCAGATCTGGTGGCGGGGGTGCCGGATTCTTCCCTGCCGGCAGCCATGGGCTATGCGGAGACCAGCGGCCTGCCCTATGAACTGGCTCTGATCAAAAATCCCTATGTGGGCCGCACCTTCATAGAGCCCACCCAGGAGCAACGGGATCTGGGTGTCCGACGGAAGCTGGCGGTGAACCGCTCGGTGATCCAGGACAAACGGCTGATCCTTCTGGACGACTCGGTGGTTCGGGGCACCACTTCCAGGCGGATCATCCATCTGCTAAAGGATCTGGGCGCCCGGGAAGTACACCTGCGGATTGCCTCCCCGGAAATCCGCTACCCCTGTTTTTACGGCATTGACACCCCCACCCGGGAGGAGCTGATTGCCGCCCAGATGGATACGGAGGAGTTGTGCCGGTATCTGGGTGCGGATTCCCTCCGGTTCCTCCATGTGGAAGATCTGGAGGAAGCCTACGGGGCGGACTCCTTCTGCTTTGCCTGCTTCCAGGGAAACTACCCGGCGGGAACCGCCTGAGCCATGGGCCTGGACGCGGTCCGCACAGCTATAACGGCGCAGGGGGAGGCCAGCCGCGCCATTGAGCAATACGGAGATACGGTCCGCCGCATCTGCCTGGTGCATCCAGGTCACGGTCAACGCCTGCACGGGGGCTCTCTTCATGAGAGAGAGCCGGGAGCGGATCCAGCAGTATAAAGACGCCGGGGAGACCCTTCCGGAACCGCTGCCCGGAGAAACCGGCACGTCCGAGTCCGGCATCTGCTCCTCCGGGGAACCGTCCGCTACAGGTTCTTCACAAACAGCGCCCGGATGGCGTTTAGCACCGCCAGAATCATGACGCCCACGTCCGCAAAAATGGCCAGCCACATGTTGGCAATGCCAACGGCTCCCAGTGCCAGGCAGATCAGCTTGACGCCGATGGCAAAAACAATGTTCTGGTAGACAATCCCCAGGCACTTCCGGGAGTTCCGGATGGCCTTGGAGATCTTCAGGGGATCATCGTCCATCAGTACCACATCCGCCGCCTCAATGGCTGCGTCCGAGCCCATGGCGCCCATGGCAATACCGATATCCGCCCGCCTCAGCACCGGCGCATCGTTGATGCCGTCTCCCACAAAGGCCAGCTTGGCCTTCTCCGGCTTCTGCTTCATCAGATCTTCCACCTTGGCCACCTTATCCGCCGGCAGCAGCTCGCTGTGCACCTCGTCAATCCCCAACGCCTCCGCCACCTGCTCCGCCACGGCCTTGGCATCCCCGGTGAGCATCACTGTTTTGTGAATACCCGCCTTCTTCAGGGCGGCAATGGCCTCCTTGGCGTGGGGCTTCACCACATCCGAGATCACAATATGCCCTGCGTACTTCCCATCCACCGCCATATGGATGATGGTGCCCGCCTGATGGCAGCTGATGTACGGCACCCCCAGATACTCCATGAGCTTGGCATTGCCCGCCGCCACCGGCACGCCGTCCACCGTGGCCATAACGCCTTTGCCGCTCAACTCCTGGATGTTCTCTACCCGGGAGCGGTCGATCTCTTTTCCGTAAGCCCGCTGCAGGCTCTTGCTGATGGGGTGGGAGGAAGAGTTTTCCGCCAGCGCCGCATACTCTAGCAGTTTTTCATTTTCCATCTCACTGTGATGGATGCCGTTCACCTCAAAAACTCCCTGGGTTAGAGTTCCGGTTTTGTCAAATACCACCACGCGGGTCTGGGACAGGGTCTCCAGATAGTTGGACCCTTTCACCAACACACCGGCGTTGCTGGCTCCGCCGATCCCCGCAAAGAAGCTCAAAGGAATGCTGATGACCAGGGCGCAGGGACAGCTGATGACCAGGAAGGTCAGCGCCCGGTAGATCCAGTCCTCCCAGCCGGCAGGAAACCCCAGGACCAGCATCCGCACCAGCGGCGGCAGAAAGGCCAAAGCCAGGGCTGCCGCGCAGACCGCCGGGGTGTACACCCGGGCAAACTTGGAGATAAAGGCCTCGGACTTGGACTTCCGGGAACTGGCGTTTTCCACCAGATCCAGAATCTTGGATACGGTGGATTCTCCAAACTCCTTGGTGGTCCGGATCTTCAGCAGGCCCGTCATGTTGATACAGCCGCTGATGATCTCATCCCCCGCCTGCACATCCCGGGGCAAACTCTCTCCGGTGAGGGCGCTGGTATTCAGGCTAGAAGTCCCTTCCACCACCATTCCGTCGATGGGAACCTTTTCTCCCGGCCGCACCACAATCACCGTGCCGATCTCCACCTCGTCCGGGGCCACCTGCTCCAGCTTTCCATCCTGCTCCACGTTGGCATAATCCGGCCGGATATCCATCAGTTCGCTGATGTTCCGGCGGCTCTTTCCCACCGCGTAACTCTGAAACCATTCGCCCACCTGATAGAACAGCATCACCGCAATGGCCTCTGTGTAGTCTCCGCTTTTCTCATAAAGCGCCAGGACGATGGCACCAATCGTGGCGCTGGCCATAAGAAAACTCTCATCAAAAATCTGCCGGTTCTTGATGCCCTTGCCTGCTTTGATCAAAATGTCATAGCCAATGACCAGATACGGCACCAGATACAAGACAAACCGGATCCACCCGGTCACCGGGCTCAGGGAGAGTGCAATCAGCATCGCCGCAGATAAAAGGATGCGCACCAGCATCTTTTTCTGTTTCTTATTCATAGAACTTTCCTCCTGTCCATGTGGCATCTGTTTTTATATATGAACATATATTCATTTATTTCGCTTTTTGAAAGCACCCCCGGGAGTCCCGAAGGTGCTTGATTCTTACAGAAAGATCTCGCAGTCGTCCTCCACCTTTTTGCAGTTCTTGCGAACCTGCTCCATGACAGCCTTGTGGTCCTGGCCCTCTTCAAACTCCACATTCATCTTCAAGGTCATAAAATTCACCGTGGCCCCCTTGACGCCCGGGGTATTCTGGGCGGCAATCTCCATCTTGTTGGCACAGTTGGCACAGTCCACATCAATCTTGTAAGTCTTCTTCATGGTCCAAACTCCTTTCCTGGCGTGCTTTCCACGCCATGCAGTTACACCCGGAGGGTGTTTCCTCTCTTTGGCGTGTCTCTCTCGCTCGTCCATGACATAAATCTATTGATCACATGCCATCAATTAAACAATTGCTTAATCGTTTATCTGATTTATATCATAGCACGCTATGCTGTTCTGTCAAGTGTTTTTTATGTTTCTTTTGATTTTTCTGTCATCGTTTGTACGTCTCTTGGCTGGACGGCTCCGCCCATAGAAACCAAGTGCATGACTCTGCAGCACAGTAACACACTTGAGTTTCCGCGAATTGCAATAAAAAGATGGATATGTCTTCCCAAAGTA
>CAZDOQ010000082.1:0-6643 GCA_964507035.1 uncultured Lachnospiraceae bacterium
CTGTTTCCGCCGTGAGAGGGCGGCGTCTTAACCGCTTGACCAAGGAACCATTTTCGCTTGCCTTTTGCTTCTCCACTCAAGGCGAAGTTCATTATAACCGAGCTTTCAGGGATTGTCAACGGTTTTTTTGAAAAAAGAAAAAAAAGAAAAAATTTTTGGCGGCGCCGATTGCAAAAGTAAATTCCACACCTGAAGTAGGAAGGGTGGAATTTACTTTTGCAATCGGCGCAACTGTGAATAGTAACACGACTTTCGCTGTCTGCCGCCGTTTTTCCTTGACAAGGGGCTGGACCGGGAGTATACTAGCCCTAGATATCATCTGGAAACGGATTCCAGCAATTTCATATCGTTTGACAGCCGGTGCCGAAGCGGAGAGCCTCTGGGTTCTCTGGCTGAGGGTAAAAGGGAAACAGGTGTGAGGCCTGTGCGATCTCGTCACTGTAAACAGGGAGTTTCTGTCCAAGTATGCCACTGATGCCCATTGGGAAGGCGGATGGAAGCAAAGATCTGTGAGCCAGGAAACCTGCCGGTTGTTGGTACAGGCAGCCCCCGATCACGAGGACTTGATCGCAGCCAGAGGGAATTTTTATCCTTTTGTCCTTTTGTTCCTGTGGACAAAAGGATTTTTTTGATTCTTTTTCAGGGATTTCCTCCTTTTTCGTTGCGCAGGCGCGGGAAAAACGCCGGATCTCTCCGGCAGGCGGCCGGGCGTACCGTAACCGGGCTGGTGTAAATGTTTCGATACATCAGAGAAAATGCAAAAGGAGGAAACAGAACATGAAAAAGGGACGGATCATGGCATGGTTGACAGCGGGGGTGCTGGCGGCTTCCCTGCTGGCTGGCTGCGGAGGAGGCGGAAACACCACCACAGCGGCGCAGACCACAGAATCTGCCGCGGAGACTTCCACAGCGGCCGCTACGGAAGCTGCTACGGAAGCGCCGGCAGAAAGCGCGGCGGAGGAGAACTCTGGGGCGGAAGCTTTGGACCCGGAAGAAAACTATGACACCGGGGATGCCAGCTTGGACAATCCCCGGAATCAGGATGAAATCGGGGACACGGAGCTGTTGGTAGTCAGCTTTGGCACCAGCTATAACGATAGCCGGAGACTGACCATCGGCGCCATTGAGGAAGCCATGGAGGAGGCCTTCCCGGACGCATCGGTGAGAAGAGCTTTCACCAGCCAGATCATCATTGACCATGTGGCATCCCGGGACGGGGAGGTCATTGACAATGTGGAGGAAGCGTTGGAGCGGGCCATTGCAAACGGCGTACAGACCTTGGTGGTCCAGCCCACGCACCTAATGAACGGACTGGAATATGAAGAGTTGACCTCTACACTGGCGGAGTATTCAGATTCTTTTGCCCAGGTGGCGGTGGGGGAACCGATGTTGACCAGCGAGGAGGATTTCCAGACGGTGCTGGATGCTGTGGTGGAGGCCACCGCTTCCTATGATGATGGGAAGACAGCCATTGTGTTCATGGGGCACGGCACGGAGCATGAGGCCAACGGCGTCTATGCTACCTTCCAGTCCATGCTCACGGAGCAGGGATATGACAACTACTATGTTGGCACCGTGGAGGCTACTCCTTACCTGGAGGATGTGCTGGCCGCTGTGCAGGAGGGAGACTATACCCGGGTGGTGCTGCGGCCTTTGATGGTGGTGGCAGGCGATCATGCCAACAACGACATGGCTGGGGACGAGGAGGGCTCCTGGAAGCTGGCCTTTGAGGAAGCAGGATACCAGGTGGAGTGTGTGCTGGAAGGCCTGGGACAGCTGGAGGCGGTGCAGCAGCTGTTTGTGGATCACGCCCAGGCGGCGTTGCATTCCCTAAACCAGTAAGCCGGATCAGGCGGCCATGAACTGTGCGCAGGCCGGGCGGGGCATTTCGCACCGCCCGGCCTGTAAAAGCGCTTTGAGGAAGCGCCCGGCCGTGTAAAACGCGGCAGATAGAGAATTACACTCTACAGATGCAGCGGGATGCCGTGAGAAGCACGGCCAATAGAGGAAAGGCGGTAGAAAGATGAAAAACAGATGGAAATTCAGGGGCCTGGCATGTCTGACGGCCCTGGCCATGACGGCGGCGGCCTGCGGCAGCGGCCAGGAAACCACAACGGCGGAAACCACAGCGGCGGAGACGGCGGAAGCAGAGACCACCGCCGCCCCGGAGACCATGGCGGCAGAGACAGGCGCCTCCCAGTCCGGCGGCGTGGCCGCAGGGGGGGAGACTGTGGCTGCGGAGGAAGTGGTGGAGGAGGGCATGGTGCCCATAGACGGCAGTCAGATCCGGGACGGCGTGTATTCGGTGACGGTGGACTCCAGCTCCTCCATGTTCCAGGTGGTGGCCTGTGAGCTGACGGTGAGTCAAGGAAAGATGACGGCGGAGATGACCATGAGCGGCACCGGCTACCTGTACGTGTACATGGGAACCGGGGAGGAAGCGGCAGCGGCGCCAGAGACGGAGTATATTCCTTATACAGAGAACGCCGACGGCTCCCACAGCTTCACGGTGCCGGTGGAGGCGCTGGACGCGGGCATCCCCTGCGCCGCCTTCAGCCGGAATAAGGAGCTTTGGTATGACCGGACTCTGCTGTTCCGGGCCGATTCCCTGCCCCTGGAGGCCTTCGCAGAGGGTGTGGTGACCTCCCCGGAGAGTTTAAATCTGGCGGACGGCGAATATCTGGTGGATGTGGAGCTGGGCGGCGGTTCCGGCCGGGCCAGCGTGGAATCTCCGGCAGCCCTCCACGTGCAGGATGGCCAGGTGACGGCGACCATTGCCTTTAGCAGCTCCAACTATGATTATATGAAGGTGGAGGAGGTCCAGTATGATGCGGAGATCGTGGAGGACCGTTCCACTTTTACCATCCCGGTGACCTGCTTTGACTGGAAGATGCCGGTGGTGGCAGACACCATCGCCATGAGCGAACCCCACGAGATCTCCTACACCCTGCGGTTTGACTCCGCCTCTGTGACGCCGGCGGATTCCCATGAATAAGGGAAAAAGCCGCCGGCGGCTGTGGCTGCCCGCCCTGCTTCTTTGTTTCCTTCTCTCCGCCTGTGCCGGAGAGGCAGGAGACGGAAGCGGTGCGGCGGACAGCGCCTCCCAGGCGGAGGCGGGAAGCGAAGCGGCAATGGAGGAGGACCAGGAAGGAACAGAGCAGGGGGCGGCAGGTCAGGAAGGAACAGGCCCTCAGTGGAACACCTTGGCCTGGGATCACAGTCTTCCGCTCCAATATGCCAGCCAGTTTTCGGTGGACTACTATGAGGGCGGGTATGCCTGGATCTCCATTGGGGATGGAGGCCAGTATCTCCTGGTGCCGGAGGGGGCTCCGGTTCCGTCTGGAATTCCGGAGGGGACCACGGTGCTGCAGCAGCCTTTGGACGCCATCTACCTGGTGGCCACCTCCGCCATGGACCTGTTTTGCCGGCTGGACGCCCTGGATCACATCCGTCTCTCCGGCACAGACGCCTCCGACTGGTATATCGAGGAAGCCCGGGAGGCCATGGAGGCCGGAGAGATTCTCTATGCCGGAAAATACAGCGCTCCGGACTATGAGCGGATCTTCTCTGAGGACTGCGATTTGGCCATTGAATCCACCATGATCTACCACACGCCGGAGGTGAAGGAGCAGCTGGAGAGCCTGGGGGTGCCGGTATTGGTGGAGCGCTCCAGCTATGAGACCAATCCTTTGGGCCGCATGGAGTGGCTGAAACTCTACGGGGTGTTGGTGGACCGGGAGGAAGAAGCAGTGCGGTTGTACCAGGAGGCTTTGGACAGCCTAGCCGGGGTTTTGGATCAGGAGAACACCGGGAAAACGGTGGTTTTCTTTTACATCCATTCCACCGGCGCAGTGAACGTCCGGAAATCCGGGGACTATGTGGCCAAAATGATTGAGATGGCCGGAGGAGTCTATGCGTTTTCCGGACTGGCGGAGGAGGACAACGCCCTCTCCACCATGAATATCCAGATGGAAACCTTCTATGCCGGGGCCAAGGATGCGGATGTGCTGATCTACAATAGCACCATAGACGGAGAGCTTTACACGATGGAAGAACTTCTCTCCAAAAGCGAGCTGCTGGCGGACTTCCGGGCTGTGCAGGAGGGAAACGTGTGGTGTACGGAGCAGAACCTGTTTCAGACCACCATGGGGCTGGGAGATATGATTTTGGATATCCATCGGGTCCTGACGGAGGAAGATCCGGAGGGACTGACGTATCTGCATCGATTGGAGTGAGAAAATATGGAGAAAAAGAGATACAGGAGGTACGTGTTAGCCTTTGGAACCCTGCTGGTCCTGCTGCTTTTGCTGCTGTTCTGGAATCTGAACGTCGGCAGCTTGGACCTGTCGCTTCCGGAGGTATGGCGGATTTTGGTGCGCCGGGAGGGGGAGAACGCAGCCATTGTCTGGGACATTCGGATGCCCCGGATCTGTGCGGCTTTGGTGCTGGGCGGCGCCCTTTCCGTCTCCGGCTTTCTGCTCCAGACCTTCTTTGCCAATCCCATTGCCGGTCCCTTTGTGTTGGGTATCTCCTCCGGTTCCAAGCTGATGGTGGCCCTGGTGATGATCGGCCTGCTGAGCGGGGGACGGGTCATGGGCTCCGGCGTCATGATTCTGGCGGCCTTTGCGGGAGCCATGCTCTCCATGGGGTTTGTACTCCTGCTGTCTCACCGGGTGAAGCAGATGTCTCTGTTGGTGGTCAGCGGCGTCATGATCGGCTATATCTGCTCGGCCATCACGGATTTTCTGGTGACCTTTGCGGATGACTCCAATATTGTCAATCTCCACAACTGGTCCATGGGGAGTTTTTCCGGCATTTCCTGGACCAACCTGCAGGTGCTGTTGCCGGTGGTGGCCCTGGCCTTGGCCGGGGCGTTCTGGATGTCCAAGCCTATCAGCGCCTACCAGATGGGAGAGGTGTACGCCCAGAACATGGGTGTCAACATCCGGGCCTTCCGCATTGCCCTGATCCTGCTCTCCAGCATTCTCTCCGCTTGCGTGGCGGCATTTGCAGGCCCCATCTCCTTTGTGGGAATCGCGGTGCCCCACCTGGTCAAGAGCCTGTTTGGCACCGCCAAACCTATTCTCATTATCCCCGGTTGCTTTCTGGGCGGAGCCGTGTTTTGCCTGCTCTGCGACCTGATTGCCCGGACGGTATTTGCTCCCACGGAGCTGAGCATCAGTTCCGTGACGGCCATTTTCGGCGCGCCGGTGGTTATCTACATTATGGTGCGCCGCCGCAGCCAGAACCTGCAGTGAGGAGGAAGCCTGTGAACGAATATTTTATCTACGGAGAACGGATGACGGTGGGATACCGGGGCGTTCCTCTGATGAACGACATAGAGATCCATGTGAAGCGGGGGGAGATTTTGACTCTCATCGGTCCCAACGGGGCGGGCAAATCCACCATTTTAAAGAGCATGATCCGGCAGCTGAAGCTGTTGGGGGGGACCGTGTACCTGGCGGGGAAACCGATGGAGTCCATGACGGAGCGGGAGATTGCGGAAAAACTTTCGGTTCTCATGACGGAACGGGTGCATCCGGAGTTGATGACCTGCGGGGATGTGGTGTCCACTGGCCGGTACCCGTATACCGGCCGTCTGGGGATTCTCTCGGACCGGGACCGGCAGGTGGTGCGGGAGTCCATGGAGATGGTCCACGCCCTGGCGCTATATGACACGCCCTTTGCCCAGATCAGCGACGGCCAGCGGCAGCGGATACTCTTGGCCCGGGCCGTCTGCCAGGAGCCGGATGTGATCGTGCTGGACGAGCCCACCTCCTTCCTGGATATCCGCTACAAGCTGGAGCTTTTGACCATTCTGAAGAATCTGGTGCAAAAACGGCAGGTGGCGGTGATCATGTCTCTCCACGAGCTGGATTTGGCCCAGCGGGTTTCCGATCATATTCTCTGTGTCCATCATGACGGGATCAAGCGGTATGGGACTCCGGAGGAGATCTTTTCCGGGGACTATATCCGGCAGTTGTACGGGGTGACCCGGGGCAGCTACAACGAACTGTTTGGCTGTGTGGAGCTGGAACCGCCGGAGGGAGAACCCCAGGTCTTTGTCATTGGAGGGGGCGGCGCGGGGATTCCGGTGTACCGGCGGCTCCAGCGGTGCGGTATTCCCTTTTTGGCCGGGGTCTTGGCGGAGAATGACGTGGACTATCCGGTGGCCCGGGCCCTGGCCTCCCAGGTGATTGGGGAGAAGGCTTTCTGCCCGGTGGGAGAGGAGGCCTTTGACCGGGCGCTCCAGGCCATGGAGCGGTGCCGCCGGGTTATCTGCTGCCTCAGGGAGTTTGGTCCCATGAACCAGCGGAACCGAGATCTGGCGGAGCGGGCCCGGCAGGCGGGGAAACTGGAGGCGTTTCCGGTTCCGGAGCCGGAAGGGGAAGCGGGAGAGGAAGGACCTGCGTGAGAACAGAACGCCGGAAGGTGTAAAAGCCGGAGTGAGAGAAGCCGGAAGAAACAAAACTGGCAGGGAAAAGAAAAAGCCCCGGGAAACAGCAAATCATTTCCTGGGGCTTTCTCTGTCCGACCTTTGAAAATCGAGGCGACAGGATTTGAACCTGCGACCTCTGCGTCCCGAACGCAGCGCTCTACCAAGCTGAGCCACACCTCGAAACTTTAGTCATTATATGGGATG
>CAZDOQ010000083.1:0-6572 GCA_964507035.1 uncultured Lachnospiraceae bacterium
AGGAGGTGAAACGTATGCCCACATTTAATCAGTTAGTGAGAAAAGGCAGACAGACATCGGAGAAGAAATCCACCGCACCGGCGCTGCAGAGAGGTTACAACTCCCTGCACAAGAGAGCGACCAATGAGTCTGCTCCTCAGAAGAGAGGCGTGTGCACGGCTGTGAAGACCACCACTCCGAAGAAGCCCAACTCCGCTCTGAGAAAAATCGCCAGAGTACGTCTTTCTAACGGGATTGAAGTGACCAGCTATATTCCGGGTGAAGGCCACAACCTTCAGGAGCACAGCGTGGTTCTCGTGAGAGGCGGCAGAGTGAAAGACCTGCCCGGTACTCGTTACCACATCGTTCGTGGCACACTGGATACCGCAGGCGTGGCAAACCGCAAGCAGGCCCGTTCCAAATACGGCGCCAAACGGCCCAAGAAATAAGGCCGGATCGCGTAGCACTCTAACTGTAACGTGTAGGCATACTAACCCATAGACCATGTCCTGCACGAACACACAGAACGTGTGAGTACCGATGAATTAAACGAAAATATTTAAGGAGGGAAGTAACGTGCCGCGTAAAGGACATACCCAGAAAAGAGATGTGTTAGCCGATCCGCTTTACAACAACAAGGTTGTGACCAAGCTGATCAACAATATCATGCTGGACGGCAAGAAGGGCGTTGCTCAGAAGATTGTGTACGGCGCTTTTGCTCAGGTAGAGCAGAAAGCTGGCAAACCGGCGCTGGAGGTCTTTGAGGAGGCCATGAACAACATTATGCCGGTTCTGGAAGTCAAGGCGAAACGTATCGGCGGCGCCACCTACCAGGTGCCCATCGAGGTGAAGGCGGAGAGACGCCAGGCTCTGGCCCTGCGCTGGCTGACCATGTTCTCCCGCAAGAGAGGCGAGAAGACCATGGAGGACCGCCTGGCCAACGAGATCATGGACGCATCCAACAACACAGGTGCAGCCGTGAAGAGAAAAGAAGACATGCACAAGATGGCAGAAGCCAACAAGGCGTTTGCTCATTACCGCTTTTAATTAGGAGGAAAACCTGTGGCTGGAAGAGAATATCCGTTGGAGAGAACCAGGAATATCGGGATCATGGCTCACATCGACGCAGGCAAGACCACGTTGACCGAGCGTATCCTGTATTACACTGGTGTAAACTATAAGATCGGAGATACCCACGAGGGCACGGCCACCATGGACTGGATGGAGCAGGAGCAGGAGCGTGGCATCACCATCACCTCCGCTGCCACCACTTGTCACTGGACTCTGGAGAAGGACAGCAAGCCGGCTCCCGGTGCGCTGGAGCACCGGATCAACATCATTGATACCCCCGGTCACGTGGACTTTACCGTGGAGGTGGAACGTTCTCTCCGGGTGCTGGACGGCGCCGTAGGCGTGTTCTGCGCCAAGGGCGGTGTGGAACCCCAGTCCGAGAACGTATGGCGTCAGGCGGACACCTACAACGTACCTCGTATGGCCTTCATCAACAAGATGGACATCCTGGGCGCCAACTTCTACGGCGCAGTGGATCAGATCCGCACCCGCCTGGGCAAGAACGCCATTTGCCTGCAGCTGCCCATCGGCAAGGAAGATGAGTTCAAAGGAATCATCGATCTGTTTGAGATGCGGGCCTATATCTACAACGACGACAAGGGTGAGGACATCACCATCACCGACATTCCGGAGGATATGGCGGATGATGCGGAGTTGTACCACACCGAGCTGATTGAAAAGATCTGCGAACTGGACGACGACCTGATGATGCAGTACCTGGAGGGCGAGGAGCCTACGGTGGAGGAGTTGAAGAAAGTTCTCCGCAAGGCTACCTGCGAATGTGCCGCTATCCCGGTGTGCTGCGGTTCCGCTTACCGGAACAAGGGCGTACAGAAGCTTTTGGACGCCATCCTGGAGTATATGCCCTCCCCGCTGGACATCCCGCCCATCAAAGGCGTGGACCTGGACGGCAACGAGGTAGAGCGTCACTCTTCCGATGACGAGCCTTTCTCCGCGCTGGCTTTCAAGATCATGGCCGATCCCTTTGTGGGAAAACTGGCTTTCTTCCGGGTGTATTCCGGCACCATGAACTCCGGTTCTTACGTGCTCAACGCCACCAAGGGCAAGAAGGAGCGGGTGGGCCGTATCCTGCAGATGCACGCCAACAAGCGGCAGGAGTTGGATAAGGTGTATTCCGGAGATATCGCTGCCGCTGTGGGTCTGAAGGTGACCACCACCGGCGACACCCTCTGCGACGAGCGGCACCCGGTGATCCTGGAATCCATGGTGTTCCCGGAGCCGGTTATCGACATTGCCATCGAACCCAAGACCAAGGCTGGTCAGGACAAGATGGGCGAGGCCCTGGCCAAACTGGCGGAGGAGGATCCCACTTTCCGGGTCTCCACCAACAAAGAAACGGGCCAGACCGTCATCGCCGGCATGGGCGAGCTACATCTGGAGATCATTGTGGACCGTTTGCTTCGGGAGTTCAAGGTGGAGGCCAACGTGGGCGCGCCTCAGGTGGCCTACAAGGAAGGCTTCACCAAGACCGTGGAAGTGGACAGCAAGTACGCCCGCCAGTCCGGTGGACGTGGTCAGTACGGTCACTGTAAAGTTCGCTTTGAGCCCATGGATGCCAACGGCGAGAAGACCTTTGAGTTTGAGTCTGAGGTAGTGGGCGGCGCCATCCCCAAGGAGTATATTCCGGCCGTCGGCGCGGGTATTGAGGAGGCTGCCAAGTCCGGTATCCTGGCTGGTTATCCGGTGCTGGGCGTGCGGGCTGTGGTGTACGATGGTTCCTACCATGAGGTGGACTCCAGTGAGATGGCCTTCAAGATCGCCGGTTCCATGGCATTCAAGGACGCTATGCAGAAAGCCGGCTGCGTGATCTTAGAGCCCATCATGCGGGTGGAGGTGACCACCCCCGAGGAGTATATGGGCGATGTTATCGGCGACATCAACAGCCGCCGGGGCCGCATTGAGGGCATGGAGGACCTGAACGGGTCCAAGATGATCCGCGGCTACGTTCCGCTGGCAGAGATGTTTGGCTATGCCACCGACCTGCGTTCCAAGACCCAGGGCCGCGGCGCTTACTCCATGTTCTTTGAGAAGTATGAGCCGGCGCCCAAGGCAGTGCAGGAGAAGATCATTGCCAACAAGGGGAAATAAACCAGGAGTTTCTTGCAAAATTCCAAAAATAGCTTGAAAAAACAGGGCTTATGCAATATAATATTACACAGCCTGATTTGTAACGAAACAAGTTTGGATTGCCTGAGAGGCTAAAATCAAGGAGGACATTCAAAAATGGCTAAAGCTAAATTTGAGAGAACCAAACCCCATTGTAACATTGGTACCATTGGTCACGTAGACCACGGTAAAACCACTCTGACTGCTGCCATTACCTATGTGCTGCACAAGAGACTGGGAACCGGCGAGGCCGTTGCTTTCGAGAACATCGACAAGGCTCCGGAAGAGAGAGAGCGTGGTATCACCATTTCCACCGCTCACGTAGAGTATGAGACCGAGAAGCGTCACTATGCTCATGTGGACTGCCCTGGCCATGCTGACTATGTAAAGAACATGATCACCGGCGCCGCTCAGATGGATGGCGCGATCCTGGTTGTGGCTGCCACCGACGGCGTTATGGCTCAGACTCGTGAGCACATCCTGCTGGGCCGTCAGGTGGGCGTACCCTACGTGGTTGTGTTCATGAACAAGTGCGATATGGTGGAAGATGAGGAACTGCTGGAGTTGGTTGACATGGAGATCCGCGAGCTGCTCAACGAGTACGAGTTCCCGGGCGATGACACCCCGATTATTCAGGGTTCCGCTCTGAAGGCTCTGGAAGATCCGGACGGCCCTTGGGGCGACAAGATCATGGAACTGATGCACACCGTCGACGAGTATATTCCGGATCCTCAGCGCGACACCGACAAGCCTTTCCTGATGCCGGTTGAGGACGTGTTCTCCATCACCGGCCGTGGTACTGTGGCTACCGGCCGTGTGGAGAGAGGTGTGATTCATGTTTCCGATGAAGTGGAGATCGTAGGCGTGAAGGATGAGACCCGTAAGGTTGTCTGCACCGGCGTTGAGATGTTCCACAAGCTGCTGGATGAGGGTCAGGCCGGTGACAACATCGGTGCTCTGCTCCGCGGCGTTCAGAGAAACGAGATTGAGAGAGGACAGGTTCTGGCGAAGCCCGGCACCATCACCCCTCACCACAAATTCACCTGCCAGGTGTACGTGCTGTCCAAGGAAGAGGGTGGCCGTCATACGCCTTTCTTCAACAACTACCGTCCGCAGTTCTACTTCCGTACCACGGACGTGACCGGCGTTTGCGAGTTGCCGGAGGGCGTTGAGATGTGCATGCCTGGTGACAACGTACAGATGACCGTGGAGCTGATCCACAAGGTTGCTATGGAGCAGGGTCTGCGTTTCGCTATCCGTGAGGGTGGCCGTACCGTAGGCGCCGGCACCGTTTCCACCATCATCGAGTAAGCTGCACCCCTGCAATTTCACAGATGAGACCGGGAGGATGTCCCAAGGATGGTTCACACCATCCGGAGGACATCCTCTTTTTTGTTTTCCCAAAAGTGTGACATTTCGCTCCTTCGGTCATAGAAAGATAGAACGCTCTAAGTTGAGAGGGGCAATATGGCGGGGAGCAAATGAACATGATACAAGCGGAAGGAATCTCCAAATACTACGGGAAAGGGGAGATCAACCTGGAGAAACTCCGCTCCGGAGAGGATATCATTTTGGTGGCGCCGGACTTGTCCTTGGAGGAGATGACTTTCTCTGACGGCTTGACAGGCCAGCAGATCCTCTTTCTGGGGCCGGGGGATACACCGCGCCGGGCCTTAAACTCTCGATACAGCCGGGTGATTTCCTGTGACTCAGGACTTCGATTTATTCACATGCTGCCCTCCTTTAATTCTTGTACGCAAATGCGTTGCTGGGATAATCCGATTTCGTATTCATGTCAAGGGTTATTTTTTCGAGAATCCGTTTCGGGGTAAAATTGGCAGATTTCGGCCGGATAGTACCATCCAAAACGCTTGTTGAGGGATAACCTCCAAGTCCCAAGATCGTCCTCTTCGGTGACGGCCGCGCGTCTTACAGACGCTGAAAATTTGAAATAGGCAAAAGACATCCTCTATGCGCAATGGAAACGGATTTGCTTTTCTCAAACCAGAGGCTTTATGCTACATTGGAATCAGCGACAGGAAGGAAGATTACAGTATGCAGGACGAGCGCCGGGAAGAGAGTCAGAGACGGATGGGGTTGGTCTGGAAAGATCGGAAGCATTGGATGTGGTTTCCCTTTTCCTTTACCAAATACCGGGTGGAGAATGACCGTTTGTACGTGAAAGAATGACTGCTGCGCAGCAAGGAGAATGAGTGCCTTCTGTACCGGATCACAGACATTTCCCTGGAGAGAACCTTGGCCCAGAAAATCTTTGGTGGCGGGACGGGAGATGTTTGGCATGGGACAGGACGCCAGCCTCCATATGGATGATTCCAGTCTGGAGTATGAAGACTCCTTCCCTGGACACGAGGAATAGAGGAGACTTTCCATGCAAACGTGTCCCGTGTGCGGTTTATTTGGCGTTCTCCCACCGCCCGGAAGCGCCGCAGGGCAGCACCAGGCCGGTGGCGGTGACCGGAAGTCCCACTTCCTGGGCCTCCAGCGTGCCAGAAAACCGGGAGGCCACTTCCAGACCCAACAGGTAGGAGAGGACGGAAGGGGCCAGGCCGGTGGTATAAGAATTGATCAGGAAAAACAGGGGGTCGGGGGAGAGGAGCCGGGCGCAGGCGGCCACCAGCGGATGGATGGCATCCTCAATCTTCCAGATCTCCCCTTTGGGCCCCCGCCCATAGGAGGGCGGATCCATGATTACTGCGTCGTAATGATTGCCGCGGCGGATTTCCCGCTCCACAAATTTCATACAGTCATCCACAATCCAGCGGATGGGGGCCTGCTCCAGGCCGCTGGCCTTGGCGTTTTCCCGGGCCCAGGCAACCATGCCCTTGGAGGCGTCCACATGGGTGACGGCGGCTCCAGCGGCCGCAGCGGCCAGCGTGGCCCCGCCGGTATAGGCAAACAGATTTAACACCTTCACCGGACGGCCAGCCTCCAGGATCTTTTGGGAAAACCAGTCCCAGTTCACCGCCTGCTCCGGAAACAATCCCGTATGTTTGAAGCTGAAAGGCTTCAGGTGGAACGCCAGATTTCGGTAGTGGATGGTCCATTGCTCAGGCAGGTCAAAAAAATCCCATTGGCCTCCTCCCCGGGAACTTCGGTGATAGTGGGCGTTGGGTTTGCGCCAGCCGGGAAGCTTCCGAGGCACATCCCACAAAACCTGAGGGTCCGGCCGCACCAGGATATGGTTTCCCCAGCGTTCCAGCTTTTCTCCCTTGCTGGTGTCCAGCACCTCGTAATCTTTCCACTGACCGGCAATCCACATATGTATCAAGTCCCTTTCCAGGCAGCTTAAAGCCGCCTTGTTTCCCATCGCGTCTTTCCCATATTTTCTCCGACCAGTATACCTGAAAAAAAATAAAAAATCCACTTGAAATTTC
>CAZDOQ010000084.1:0-6502 GCA_964507035.1 uncultured Lachnospiraceae bacterium
GGCTCCCATCTGGTTTTCCCAGCCGGCAATCGCCCACAGACGCCTGCCGCTTGTTCTGCTGTAGGTATGAGCAACCTCCCGTCACGGCCGACGCCTGATACCCCAGGCGTTCCAGCTTCGCTGCCGCCCGCAGGGCGGTGCTTCCAGGCCCCCATGTCCTGATAAGGGTAATTTTCCGCCCCCGGATAGTGTCCGGCGGCGAAATTTTGTCATACGCTACTCCAATATCAGCGTAAAAGGGCCGTCGTTGCAGAGGCTTACCTTCATATGCGCTCCAAAGACGCCTGTCTCCACCTGAGAAATCCGCTCCCGGCAGCAGGCCACAAAATACTCGTACAGTTCCTGGGCCAGCTTCGGCTCCGCCGCATGTACAAAGCTGGGCCGGTTGCCCTTGCGGCAGTCGGCATAGAGGGTGAACTGGGAAACCACCAGCACCCCGCCGCCCACATCCCCCAGAGACAGGTTGGTCTTTCCCTCCGCATCCGCAAAGATCCGAAGAGACGCCATCTTTTTAACAATCCGGGCCGCGTCCTCCCGGGTGTCATTCTGTCCTACCCCCAAAAACACCAGAAAGCCTATGTCAATGGCGCCGGCCGTCACGCCCTCCACCTCCACAGAGGCCCGGCTCACCCGCTGAATGACCGCTCTCATGCCCGTTTTTTGCCGAACAGCCGGTTCAGGGCGCTGAAGATACCCCGAATGGAGGCTCTGGTAATGTTGGAACTGATGCCCGCGCCGTAGGTGGTCTGTCCCGTGTCCAGATCCACCATGTGGATATAGGCCGCAGCCTTGGACTTGGAGCCCTGGGTCAGGGCGTGCTCATCGTAATCCAGCACCTTGGCGCTGAGATTCACCCGGGAGAGAATTGCCGCCTTCACTGCGTCAATGGGGCCGTTGCCCACGCTCTCCGCCTCAAAGGTCTGTCCCACATATTTGAAGGTCACCTTGGCCCGGGTGTCCTGTCCCACGTCCGCCACCTCATAGTGAATCAACTCGAAGGGATCGGTCAGGTTCAGGTATTCCTGCTCGAACTTCCGGTAAATCTCCTCCGGAGAGACCTCGCCCTGTTTTTCCGCAATGGCCTGGATCACATCTGCAAACTCCCGGTGCATGCCCTTGGGCATCTTGAAGCCAAAATAAGACTCCATCACATAGGCCACGCCGCCCTTGCCGGACTGGCTGTTGATCCGGACAATGGGCTCATACTCCCGGCCCACATCTGTGGGGGCAATGGGAAGATACGGCACCTCCCAGTAAAGGTTCTTCCGCTCCTCCATGGCCCGCATCCCCTTGTTAATGGCATCCTGGTGGGAGCCGGAGAAAGCAGTAAACACCAGCTTCCCGGCGTAGGGATGCCGCTCGTGGACTTTCATCTTACAGCACCGCTCGTAAACCTCCTTGATCTCCTTGATATCTTCCAGATTCAGTTCCGGATTGATTCCCTGGGAGAACATGTTGTAGGCCAGGGTCAGAATATCCACGTTGCCGGTGCGCTCGCCGTTTCCAAATAAGGTGCCCTCAATCCGGTCCGCCCCGGCCAAAAGGGCCAGTTCCGCCGCCGCCACGCCGGTGCCCCGGTCATTGTGGGGATGGACGCTTAGGATGATGCTGTCCCGGTTCTGGAAATGGGTGCTCATCCACTCAATCTGGTCCGCATACACGTTGGGAGTATTCATTTCCACCGTGGCCGGCAGATTGAAGATCACGGGATTCTGAGGCGTGGGCTGCCACACTTCCTGGACCGCCGTGCATACTTCCAGGGCATAATCCAACTCTGTGCCGGTGAAGCTCTCCGGCGAGTATTCCAGCACAATCTCTCCCGGGAAATCCTTGGCCCGCTCCTTCACCAGCTTGGCCCCGTCCACCGCAATCTGCTTGATCTCCTCCTTGGATTTTCCAAAGACCACGTCCCGCTGAAGGGTGGAGGTGGAATTGTAGATGTGGACAATGACCCGGGGGATGCCCTGGATGGCCTCAAAAGTCCGGTTGACCAGATGCTCCCGGCACTGGGTCAGCACCTGGACCGTCACGTCGTCCGGGATCATCTTCCGATCCACCAGCTGCCGCAGGAAGTCATACTCCAGCTGGGAGGCGGAGGGAAATCCCACCTCAATCTCCTTAAAGCCCAGCTTCACCAGCAACTGGAACATCTCCACTTTCTCGGAGACAACCATGGGCTCAATCAGCGCCTGGTTTCCATCCCGCAGGTCCACGCTGCACCAAATGGGAGCTTTCTGTATTTCCCGGTCCGGCCACTGCCGTTCCGGATAATGTACCACCGGTACTCTGCGATATCTCTGATAGTTTAACATATTTTCTCCTTGTATTATTCCGGCCGTGTTTTCCACGGCATCCAACTACACCTGTAAGGTGTTTCCTGCGCTACTCTCCAATTTGTTCTCAATCAAATCCTTCAGTTCCTCAAAGGCCTGCTGCTCATCCGGTCCTTCACACACCAGTTCCACCTCATCCCCGGACCGGACGCAGGCGCCCAGCACGCTGAGCACGCTTTTTGCGTTGGCCACGTTCCGGCCGGACACCAGCTGGATCCGGCTTTGATACTGGGTGGCCTGTTTGCAGAGGATACCGGCGGGCCGCAGATGCAGCCCCATTGTGATTGTCACTTTCAACTTTCCAGATACCATATGCTTACCCCTGCCGCCTTCCGGCGGCCGTTCCCCTCATTCTCCCATTCTGTCTTGCCCTTTAAGAAGACGCAGACTCTTGTTCTCTCGTCTCCGTCTCTCCGGCTCCCGTGTTCTCCGCTTCCGGTTCTGTCTCCGTTCCGGTTTCCGGGTCCGTTACCGCCGCCTGCTCCGTCAACTGCACATTCACGGTGGGCTCTGAGACCAGCGAATACGCATCCTGATCCGGCAGCACGATCTCCACCGGCACCGTATGCAGCCCAGCGCCAAGGCCCGAGAGATCCACGGTGCCAGTCAGCGGCTCCTCCGCCAACCGGTCCAGATCCTCTGCCAGCCCCTCCACCCACAGGGTAAAGGATGTGCCGGTCAGAGTATACTCCAGGCCATCCTCCAGCCCCGTAACGTTCAGGGAGGAAATGGGAACGGAAATGGCCCTCTCCTCCAAGGGCTCCACCCGCAACGTGATGGTGGCCTCCGACGGTTCCCCTTCCACCAGCGATACGCCGGCGGGCAGATACTCCTCCAGAGAGACCGTAAGGGTCACGTCTCCGCTGGCTCCTGCCACGCTGGCCACGGTGTTGGGGATCTCAATGGTAGCTGCCCCCAGGGCGGACCGGAGACCGGAAAGGCAGACGGTTTCCGGGTCCACCACATAGCCGGTGTACCGGTAACCGTCGGCCACCTGGTCGACCCCGCTCACAGAGACTGTAATAGGAACTTCTTTCATGTTCAGGATCTCCACGGTAGCATCCGCCGTTTCACTGCTGATGGTAAAGTCCCCCTCCGCCAAGCTGGCGGTGGACATCACATCCCCATAGGCATCCAGCAGCTGGATGGAGGCCTGAGCCGTCACCTCCTCCGAGGCGCCGGACACATCCACCGTCACCACTGCCTGCCGCACCCGGTCCGCAAAGCTGGCCGGGGCGGTGATGGTCACCAGACTGGGGGTCACCGTGGTTTCCCCAATGGTGTATCCCTCCGCCGGATCTCCCGTGGTCTGGACCGTCACCGTCTGGGTGATAGTGGACAGGTCCTCCACCTGGATCTCCAGGCTGGGAGTCAGCACCACAAAGTCCTCTGAACTCACCTCGCTGTTGGTGCAGGTGACCGTCACCGGCACCTGCCCTTCCTGGTAGATATCCGCAAAATCCGCCACCGCCGTAAAGTCGCTGGCAGAGAGACTGGTGGTGGTCTTCCACCGCTCCGTCACCCGCACAGAGGCGGTGGGGGTGCTGCTCCCCACCACCGTATAGGTCTTGCCTTGTTCCCGAAACAGGTCGTCGTTGACAATTTGGATGGGAATGCCCCGGATGGTCACGGTCTCCACCGGATTGTCTATGTTGACGATGACGATCCAGATGAGCATCGCCAGCAGAACGGACATCAGCTTCAACGGCCAGTTATTGGTGATCCACTTTTTCATGCTGTCGCCGTCCTTTCCTAAAGATCCAACCGCGGCGTTTCTTATCCGTCTTCTCTTCCCGGATCTCCTCCAATTTTTCCTGCAGCTGCTCCGCTGTCAGATGCAGGAAAAGCTGGCCGCCCTGGGCCAAAGACACATCGCCGCTTTCCTCGGATACCACAATGGTCACGCTGTCTGTGTTCTCGCTGATTCCCAGGGCCGCCCGGTGGCGGGTTCCCAGGTCTTTGCTGATGTTCAGATTGCTGGACAGGGGCAGGTAACAGGTGGCGGACATCACCCGGTTCCCCTTAATAATCACCGCCCCGTCGTGGAGCGGTGTATTGTGTTCAAAGATATTGATCAAAAGTTGGCTGGTGACCACCGCGTCCACCTCAATACCCGTGTTGATGTATTCCGTCAGGGGAATCTCCCGGGCAATGACCATCAGCGCGCCGGTTCTGGCCTTTCCCAGGGAGAAGGAGGCCCGCACCAGTTCCTCTATGGTCCGGTCGTCAAAGCCTTTGACCTCATCCTCCACCGGGGAGAACAGGTTGATCAACACATTGTTTTTTCCCAGCTGCTCCAGCGCTCTCCGAAGCTCCGGCTGAAACACCACCACCACCGCCAGCACAATGACGCTGAGGGAATGCTGGGCAATATACAAAATGGTGTTCAATTCCAGCACTGCGGCAATGCAGAAAAATCCCAGAATCACAATCACGCCGCGCAGCAAAAACCAAGTCCGGGTGTTTTTCACCCACACCAGCACATGGTACAGCACAAAGGCAATGATAAAGATTTCCAGAATATCCGTCGGCCTCACCTGCAGCCACTGAAGCTCAGACAGGGCGCTTGTTAGATCCGTCATGATACGTCTCCCAAACTACAAGTCAAATTTCTCTTTTTTCTTCTTTTTCCATGGAATCCAGCATATCCAAAGCCTCCTGGATCTCCTCGTTGGACTCCTCCTCCACCCGGGAGTTGATCTCCTGCACCTTGATCTCCGGCTGGGTCACCGTGATCTTGGGCACCGCTTTCACATAGTATACATATTCGTCATCCTCGTACTGGACGTATTCAACCCGGCTGTAATCCACTGCCACCACCCAGAACAGCGCCAAAAACGCCAGGAAGATGGAAACCAGGCTGCCCACAAACATCCCCACGTAGGGGATGCTCACATTCAGCAGAAAACCGCCGGCCAAAAAGATCAGCACATTGGCAATTCCTCCGGCCGCCAAGGCAATGTACGGCGCATAGTCCGCCGGCAGCTTCCGGACTCCGTATACCAACAGGGTGGCCACACAGAACGCTGCAATGGTCAGATACATCAGAGAATTGTCCCGGAGACCCGCCAGCACCTGCACAAACCGCTGGAGGGAATCCGCATTCACCGCCGAATCCGCCAAATACCCGGCGCTGCGCTGGATACAGACCAGAAAATAGTAGGCAAACACGCCAAATCCCACCGGAAGGAAAGAAGTAACGCCGCCCACCAGTCCCACCACCAGAGGGACCACATACGGGATCTCTAACACAAAGGCCAAAGGGAGCAGCACGATCACCACGCTGAATCCCGGCAGAAACAGGTAATGGACCATGGCGGCCAGGAACATGAACACGCAGGCCAGCACCGTGGCCTCCCAGGACAGGGCGGACAGATGGCCTATGAAAAAGAAAGCCGCCATAAAAGTCATAGCACCCCAGGGAAGCAGGCAGCAGATCAGCGGAGCCAGCACCACGATCATCCACTTGGTCAAGAACTCCCGGTATCCGATCATGCTATCCATGGTCACCAGAACCAAAAGAAGCGTCAAAAACTTGATCACCGGCAGAATATACAGATCGAACTGCCCGTAAAACTTCTTCAGGCGCTGCCGTATTACAAACACTTTATCCATGGCTTATTCCTTTCGCTCTTTCTCTTCTTTTCTGTACAGGCGATGCAGCTTTTTCAGGTTCGACTGGTACGCCCGCATGTTCTCCCGGGCCCGCCAGTACCGGGAGGTATACACCAGCACGCTCAGAAATACGGTCACCAGCAGCAACAGCAGGTACAAAACGAGAAAACTCTTCGCCAATGTCAGCAAGTCCGGAAGGGAATACGCCGTGAGAAGCGTATCCAGGCGGCCCAGGGCCCAGAGGGCCAACACCAGCACATAGGAAAAGGTAACGCCGATCACCGCTTTGATCGCCTGGAGGCTGACATAGTCGTCCCCGTAAAAGTTCACGGCCAAAAAGGTGTCCCGCTTCTTTTTCTGCTGCGCCAGCGCCGCCGCCGTCATCAATTTCACTTTTTCTTCGTTTACCATCTCCGACTCCTACGCAAATCATATTGGAAAGACACGCCGGAATACAAGCCGGCCATGTCCCCGTGCAGACAAATGGCACTAGTCTATTTTAGTATAACACAGTCTGAAAGAAATTTCGAGACAAAGTTCCAGGAATCTTTCGA
>CAZDOQ010000085.1:0-6377 GCA_964507035.1 uncultured Lachnospiraceae bacterium
TTTTTCAGGCACATCATGCGCCCCTTTCCCCAGCCGCCGGAGGTGGTAAAAAACTCCACCCCCACCTGCTCCATCTGTTCCCAGCGGGCCAGCATGGCCTCTGTCACCGTCTCCCCCGGCACCAGCAAAGGGATCCCCGGCGGGTAGGCCCACAGGTACTCGGCGGCAACCCGTCCCCCGGCCTCCTGCCGCTTCACCGCTTCCCTGGGCTGCTCCCAGGCCTCCCAGGACCAGAACCGCCGCTCCGGCAGAGGTTCTGGAGTTTTCCCGCCGCCGGGAGCCAGCCGCTTCTCCCCCTCCCACTCCCGGTCCAGGGCTGCCAGGGCCCCGGCCAGCCGGTCCAGGGCCTCCGGAGGATCGCACAGGGATGTCATGGCCAGAGCATACCGGTCCAAGGCCATCTCCACCTCTATGCCAAACCGCTCCCGAAGCTGCCGGGCCAGCCAGACGCCCCCCTGCGCGCCTGCCGGCGGAAGCAGCACCAGCTTGCCCGGATCCTTGGCCCAGAAACCTGGATGAGAACGGGGACCCGGCGCCGGATGGGGAGCCGTTTCCGCCTCTTCCTCCGTGGCTTCGGAGGCCAGGCTTCCCAACACCCGAAGATGCCGGAGCCCCCTTGCCTTTTCTTCAAAAGTTTGAAGCCGCCGTTCATACCCGGCAAACCGTTCCGCCCCCTCCCGCTCCAGCAGCCGGACGCAGCTGTCCAGGGAGGCCATCAGCAGGTAGGAGGGGCTGCTGGTTTCAAAAATGGATAGCTGCCGGGCCAGTTCCTCTGGGTCCGCCAGGTCCCCGCACACATGGGCCGCTGCCGTCTGGGTCAGGCTGGGAAGGGTCTTGTGAAGGCTGTGGATCACAATGTCCGCCCCCGCCTGGACCGCGCCGCCGGAAAAGGCGGGTGAAAATCCCAGGTGCGCCCCATGGGCTTCATCCACCAACAGAGGGATGCCCTGCCGGTGCAGGACCTGCCGGATCCCGGCAATATCGCTGATTACCCCCTCATAGGTGGGGGAGGTGAGCACCGCCATCCGCAGGTCCGGATATGCCTGAACCGCCTCTTCCACCTGCTCCGGCCGGATGCTCTCCAAAATCCCTTTCTCCGGGTCCGTCCCGGCCCGCAGGTAAACTGGCCGCAGCCGGAGCAACTCCACGCCGTGGTACACGGACCGGTGGCTGCCCCGGGCCATCAGAATCCGGTCCCCGGGCCGGGTCAGGCTGGCCATGGCCGCCAAAATGCCGCAGGTGCTCCCGTTTACCAGAAAAAAGGAGCGGCGGCTCCCCCACAGCTTTGCCATCCGCTCCATTCCTTCCTGCAAAATTCCCCCGGCGCCGTGGAGGTTGTCAAAGCCTGGGATCTCTGTGATATCCATGGCTGCCAGCGGCTTCATCCAGGGGAAAGGGCTGTTCCGCTTGTGCCCCGGCATGTGCATGGGGTACGCCCCGTTCCGGCTGTGCCAAAGCAGCCGCTCCGCCAGGGAACGCTCCTCCCCGGCGCCTTCTTGCTTTTCTCTCATCATCGGTCTCCTCACTCTGCCAGGGAGAAGACCAGCCGGACTCGGAACAGGTCTCCTTCCAGATAGATCTCAAAGGTTCCCTGGAGCTGTTCCGTCATGCTCTTGGCAATGGAAAGTCCCAGGCCGCTCCCCTCTGTGCTCCGGGATACATCCCCGCGGATAAACCGTTCCGTCAACTCCTCCGGCGCAATGTTCAGAGGGTCCGCAGAGATATTTTTCATGGTAAAAATGGCCTTGTGGGAGGTCTCCCGCAGGTCAATATACACCCGGGTGCCGTTCATGGCATATTTGCACACATTATTGTACAGATTCTCCAGTACCCGGAACAGCAGTCTTCCGTCCGTCCGGATGGGTACCGGCAGATTGTCCATGGTGGTCACGGGCTTTAATCCCGCTGCGTCAAACCGCTCCTGGAATTCCCCGTTCATCTGGTTGATCATCTGGGCAAAATCAATGGTTTCCCAGTTCACCGTCACCATGCCGGAACTGGCTTTGCTGGCATCCACCAGGTCCTCCGTCAAATTCCGGAGCCGCTGGGATTTCTGTTCCAGCACCTTCAGATATCCCTGGACCCGCCCCCCCGGAAGATTTTCCCTCTTCAAAAGATCCACATAGTTGATGATGGATGTCAAAGGCGTCCGCAGATCATGGGACACATTGGCAATCAGTTCCGTCCGCATTCTCTCGCTTTTGGTCTGCTCCGCCACCGCCCGGGAGAGTCCTTCGCCAATAGCGTTGATATGTTCCGACAGAACCTTTTCGCTTCCGTTCATCCCCTCTGTGTCAATTTTCCGGTCCAGTTCTCCCTCAGACATCTGCCGGACCACCTGGTTGATCCGCTCCCGCTGGCTGGCTTTCCGCAGAATCTGAAACAGAATCATCCCGTTGAGGATCAAAAAACCGCCCAGGCACACAAAACCGGTGAGCTTGATCTGCATCTCGCTCCATCTGCCCTGGAACAGGCCAAAGACATCTTCCTCCAGATAAATCACCGACCCGGCAATGAACAGGGTGTTAAAAAATATATAGACAATGGTGCCCACTCCAATCTGCCCCACCTGGCTTCCGTTCTGGGCCACAGCCTGAAAGATCTGCCCCACGTTCCTCCCCGCCCGGTGCAGCAGGCTGATCTTGCTCAGGCTCCGGCTGTGGAACCGGCGGGCAAAGCTGAACAGGCCCATGAGAATGGGAAAATAGGCCACGCCCAGGATCAGCAGGCCTCCCACCACATCCACCGCATAGGACATCCAAAAGCCGTTGGTAATACTGGCCACCGCCCAGACCACCGCCGCCACCGGCAGCAGCCAAACAATCAGCGCCAACTCCATATACCAGGTGTCAAAGGGCTTTTTCTCCCGTTTCTGCAGACGGAACAGCCAGGTCATGGAGATGCCCCAGAAAATCACCACCGCCACCGACGCCACCGTCAAAAGAATCAGCAGAACCAGCTGCTGGTAATAGGTATCCTGAGCTTCCCGGTAATGATCCGCAGCCGGAAAGTCCGTGTTCACCGCCGCCACAATCTCATAGGTGCCCCCGTCCAGAAGGCCGTAGCTGTCCACGGCGGAAAAAATGCTGGTGCCGCCGTTGACCATGGTAAAGCTCATATAGGAGAGCTCCGAGGTCATGGTAAAATACTGGCCCAAGGATGTCAAATCCCCGGCTGTCACATCTGAGGACATGTTGGTAGAGACCACCGGGTCTCCGTTCCGATCGCTGTACACAAAACGGTAATAGAAATTCACCGGGTCTCCGTTAATTCCCAGCTGTTTTTGCAGATTGTAGTATTCCGCCAGCTTATAGAGAATCTGCAGGAGAATGGACTTTTCCTCTGCGGAGGCCTCGTTGGTGAGGATCTCATTCCAGAGGCCATCCCCGTTCTCCTCTTCCTCCTGCTCCAGTTCTTCAGAGTAATTCTGGATCGCCTGGAGAGAAACGCCCTCAGAACCTCCTATGACCAGACGATTCTGATCGTCAAAGGTCAGGTCGATGGAGGCGCCAAAGTCAATGGCGTCCTGTAGGCTGATATGGGTGATGACGCCGTTTTCCTCCTCCAGGGTTTCCACCGTTTTGGAAAAATCCAGCTGTCCATCCGTCTCCAGCCGCTGCTTCAGCTGCGTATAGCGAAGCGCCTTGTCCATGTCCTGGTAAAACTGGTAACTGAACTCTTCCGTTTCCTCATAGCTTATTTGATGGACAATATCCATAAAATAGGATCCCCGGGAGAGCAGGTAAAAGCAGAACACCACGCCTCCCAGCAGCACCACAGAGAACAGATGAATCAGCCATATGGACTTTCTGGACAACTTCACTTGTTTCATAAACATTCCTTCTATAAATAAAGTCAAATCTTCTCGACCTTGTAGCCGATTCCCCAGACCACTTTCAAATACTGAGGTTCCTTGGGATTGATCTCAATTTTTTCCCGGATGTGGCGGATGTGGACCGCTACGGTGTTGTCCACCCCAATGGCCTCCTCGTTCCAGATATTCTCATAAATCTGTTCAATGGAATAGACCTTCCCGGCGTTCTTGACCAAAAACAGGAGAATGTTGTACTCCATGGGCGTCAGGCGGATCACTTCCCCCTCCACCGTCACTTCTTTCTTTTCATCATCAATCATCAGACCGCCGGTGTGGTAGACCGATTCCTGATTCTCCACCATGGTGCCCAGCTTGGTGTAGCGGCGCAGCTGGGATTTTACCCGGGCCACCAGTTCCAGCGGGCTGAAAGGCTTGGTCATGTAATCATCCGCCCCAATATTCAGCCCCAGAATCTTATCCGCATCCTCGGATTTGGCGGAAAGGATGATAATGGGGATACTGCTCTCCTCCCGGATCTTTAAGGTCGCCCGGATTCCGTCCAGTTTTGGCATCATGATATCAATAATCAGCAGCTGGATATCCTCCTTCCGCAGCATCTCCAACGCCTGAATTCCGTCATATGCCTTTAAAACCCGGTAATTTTCCTGGGTCAGATAGATATCAATGGCCTCCACGATCTCCCGATCGTCGTCACAAACCAAAATGGTTTCCATAAATTCCTCCATTCCTTGATCCTGCCGTGTTTCTCATGGTATCCCGTTACACCAGGAAGGTGTTTAAAGACTCAGTTTCTGTTCCTCCGCCACCTTTCGCACTTCTGCATCCACCTTCCGGAGAAGTTCCGGGACCGGCAGATTCTGGGGACAGTGTTCCATACATTGGCCGCACTGAACGCAGTGCTGGCTCTGGTGCTTCTCCCCCAGCAGACGGTAAGAAGTGACCAATCCAAAGGGGTGACGGGAGACACAGTAGGCATTATACAGAGAAAAGATCTCCGGAATGGAAACCCCAAAGGGACAGTCCATGCAGTACCGGCAGCCTGTGCAGGGGATGGTCCCCGCCTTCCGGTATTCCGCCAACGCCTTCCACAGCACCGTTTCCTCCTCCGGGGTAATGGGCTGAAAAGACTCCATGACCCGCAAATTGTCCTGCAGCTGCTCCATGGCAGACATTCCGCTGAGCACCGTGAGAACCCTCGGCCGGGAGGCGGCAAAGCGGATGGCCCAGGAGGCAGCACTCTCCCCCGGACGGGCCTGCTGCAAAATAGCCACCGCCTCCGGAGAAAGGCTGGCCAGAGAACCGCCCCGCACCGGCTCCATCACTACACAGGGAAGTCCCGCCACCTCCAATACCTGGTACTGTTCCTTTGCTCTCTGCAACTCCCAGTCCAGATAATTCAGCTGAATCTGGGCAAAATCCCAGGGATAGGCTTCCACGATTTGTCTCAAAACCTCCGGACTGTCATGGAAGGAAAAACCCAGATGGCGGATTTGTCCTTTTTTCTGGCGTTCCCGGAGTTTTTCATAGACATGGAATTTTTCCAGCAGCGGAATCCGGCTGCCATCCATGGAGTGGACCAAATAATAGTCAAAATACTCCACCTGGCAGCGGCGCAGCTGTTCCTCAAAATATGTATCCACTTCCTCCTCCGAATGCAGCATCCAGATAGGAAGTTTGTCCGCCAGGAAGAACTGGTCTCTAGGGTAGGCTTTCAGAATCCCCCCCAAGATCTCCTCTGCCTTCCCTTCGTGGTAGGGATAGGCGGTATCATAATAGTTGATTTCCCGGGACATGGCATGGGCAATTAATTTCTCTGTAGCAGCCACATCCACCTCTTTGCTTCCCTCTTTCAAAGGAAAACGCATGCCTCCAAATCCCAATAGGGAGACATCATCTCCCAGTCCTGCAAATTGTCTTTTCTCCATGTTCGTGTCCTCCCGCAAAGAAAAGTCTCTTTCTGTTTGATTATATGCTCCCCGGCAGTTTCGGTCAAGCTGAACTTCCCCTATCTGCTTTTCTTCTCCCCCGCCTCTTTCTGGCAAATTCAGGAATTGTGGGGGATATATCCCCAGAATTTCCGGATTCCTTTCCTTTCGTCCACAATTTTCCCGGGGTTTTCCCTTTTTTGTGGATAACTTTCCTGATCTTCCCTCTGTTTTGTAAATAACTCTTCTTTCCCAATCGTAAAGAAGGACCCTGCTTGGCAGAATGCGCCGCCAGGCGCAGATAAAAAAGACTGCCGCAACCGAAGTTACAGCAGCCTTTTTGCCTGATTTATGCCTCAGCCAAAGCCAAGTCAGCTTTTTGTTGAATAAAAAAGTGCCCAGAGCCGGAATCGAACCAGCGACACGAGGATTTTCAGTCCTCTGCTCTACCAACTGAGCTATCTGGGCACACGAGTAGCGGGGACAGGATTTGAACCTGTGACCTTTGGGTTATGAGCCCAACGAGCTTCCGGACTGCTCCACCCCGCGATATTTAATTGAGTGGGGGAAAGTGGATTCGAACCACTGAAAGCACAGCTAACAGATTTACAGTCTGC
>CAZDOQ010000086.1:0-6350 GCA_964507035.1 uncultured Lachnospiraceae bacterium
CAAGGACCCCCAGAATCTGTTATAGATCAAGACTATTTGGATTCAGAAGAAAATTCCGCTTTTTTCCCATAGTATGCCGCCACCGCCTGATAAGAACCGTAAATTTGCGCGCTCTGGTTCCGCTGCAGCACCGCCCCGGTCCGGCGGCGGATAAATCCTTCCAGCTTATCCATGTACTCCTTCTCTGTGATCTCTCCCGCCGCCACCATGGTCAGCCCTTTTTCCCAGCTGGCCGTCAGTTCCGGATTTAACAGGGAGCGGATGGAGCCGTCCACCGTGTCGTAGACCACCTCCCCCAGGAGGGTGGGGGTGATCACCTGGTTTTTTGGGGCAAGAGACAGATATTGGATGGTCACCAGTTTTTTTAAGATTTCGGCCCGGGTGGCGGATGTGCCAATGCCGCTGCCCTTGATCTGGGCCCGCAGTTCTTCGTCCTCGATCAGCTGACCGGCGTTCTCCATGGCCAGAATCATGGAACCGGAGGTGTATCGCTTGGGCGGGGATGTCTCCCCCTCCCGCACCGCCAACTCCTGCACCGGCAGCACCGCGCCCTTTTTCAGGGAGCCCAGCACACGGAGGAAGTCCGGATCGTTTTTCAGGTCCGTCTCCTCCCCGCCTTCCTTCTCTCCCGTCTCACTCTTTCCGGCCTCGTCCTCCGGACTGCCTTTTCCGACGCCTTTTTTTCGGGAAGAGGAAGCGCCGGAGGCGGCGTTTCCCGCCACTTTGAAATAGCCCTCCTCCATGAGCACCCGGAAGTTGGCAAAGAAATGCTCCGTTCCCCGGATCAGTTCCAGCCGGTATTTCTGGTACACCGCAGGAGGCAGAAAGATGCTTAAGAAACGCCGCACCACCATCTCATACACCTTCCCGGAGGTGTGGGAGAGCTTAGACAAGCCGCCGATCCCCTGGCCGGTGGGAATGATGGCATAGTGGTCGGTGATCTGCTTGTCGTTGGTATACCGGGACTTCTCAATGCCCTTGTGGAACCCTTTCCCCAGGATCTCCTCCGCCGCCCAGGCCACCCCGGGGATGGACTTCAGACCCTGAATATTCTTGCCAATCTCCTTGGCAATGGCCGTGGACAGCACCCGGGCGTCGGTCCGGGGGTAGGTGACCAGCTTTTTTTCATACAGTTCCTGGGCCACTTTCAGGGTCTCATCCGGACTCAGCTTCAGGGCCTTGGAGCAGACGTTCTGAAGTTCTGCCAAGTTAAAGAGCAGCGGCGGATTCTTCTTCTCCGTCTTTTTTTCCAACTTCTGCAATGTCATGCTCACCGGTTCCGGTTTCTGCAGCGTCTGGATCAGGGCTTCCGCCCGCTCCCGTTCCAAAAAACCGTTGTCCTTGTACAGGTAAGGCTTTTGAAAATGGGGGCTTCCCTCCACCGCCTTCCACTCTGCCTCAAAGATATGACCCTCCGCATCTACCTTGGCCATAACCCGGTAGAAGGGGGTTTTCACAAAGTTCCGGATCTCCCGCTCCCGGCGCACCGCCATGCCCAGCACGCAGGTCATGACCCGGCCCACGGAGACCACGGTCCGGTCTTTTCCCATACACCGGGAGATGGTGTTCCCGTACTTTAAGGTCAGCAACCGGGAGAAATTGATGCCCATCAGGTAGTCTTCCTTGGCACGCAGGTAGGCGGAGGCGGCCAGATTGTCGTAGGCAGAGAGATCCTTGGCCTCCCGGATGCCCCGGAGGATCTCCTCCTCTGTCTGGGAGTCGATCCACACCCGCTTCCGGGTCTTGCCCGTGCCGCCGGCCATCTGCTCCACCAGCCGGTAGATGTACTCTCCCTCCCGCCCGGAGTCAGTGCAGACGTAGATGGTGTCCACATCCTGCCGGTTCAGCATCTCCTTGACAATCTGGAACTGCTTCCGCACGGAGCCGATGACCTCATACCGGAACGTTGCAGGCAAAAAAGGCAGAGTATCCAGACTCCACCTTTTCAGTGCCGGATCATAGGCGTCCGGATAACTCATGGTGACCAGATGGCCCACGCACCAGGTGACCACCGACTCCTCGCTCTCCAGATACCCGTCTCTCCGGACCATATGCTGTTTCAAAGCTTTTGCAAACTCCTGCGCGACGCTGGGTTTCTCAGCTATGTAAAGCTTTTTTGTCATTTCGTCTCAATATATCCCTGAGCCTTCAACAGTTCCGCAATGAGCACCGCCCCACCGGCTGCGCCCCGGAGCGTGTTGTGGGAGAGGCCCACAAACTTGTAATCATAGATCAGGTCCTCCCGGAGCCGTCCGGCGGAAACCGCCATGCCCCCCCCGATATCCCGGTCCAGACGGGGCTGCGGCCGGTCGTCCTCCTCAAAATAGCGGATGAACTGCTTGGGAGCGCTTGGCAGGTCCAACTCCTGGGGCAGGCCCCGGAAATGGGCCCAGCGGTCCAGGATCTCCTCCTTGGAGGGCTTTTTCTCAAAGGACATGAACACCGCCGCCATATGGCCGTTGCTCACCGGCACCCGCAGGCACTGGGATGTAATGGCGGGGGACTTGGCCTTGACAATGACGCCGTCCTGGATGGTGCCCCACAGGCGCAGCGGCTCCTGCTCGCTCTTGGCTTCCTCCCCGCCAATGTAGGGGATCACGTTGTCCAAAATCTCCGGCCAGTCCTGGAAAGTCTTCCCAGCGCCGGAGATGGCCTGGTAGGTGGTGGCCACCACCTGGGTGGGGACAAACTCCTTCAAAGCGTGAAGCATGGGCGTGTAACTCTGGATAGAGCAGTTGGGTTTTACCACAATAAAGCCCCGTTTTGTGCCCAGCCGCTTTTTCTGGAAAGGAAGCACATTCAGATGGCCCGGGTTGATCTCCGGCACCACCATGGGCACGTCCGGCGTCCAGCGGTGGGCGCTGTTGTTGGAGACCACCGGGGTCTCGGTCTTGGCATAGGCTTCCTCAATGGCCCGGATCTCCTCCTTGGTCATGTCCACGGCGCTGAACACCATGTCCACCTCGGATGCCACCTGATCCACCTCCTTGACGTTTCGGACCACCAGTTTCTTTACCTGCTCCGGTATGGGAATGTCCAGCTTCCAGCGGCCTTCCATGGTCTCCTCGTAGGTCTTGCCCGCAGAGCGGGGGCTGGCTGCCAGAGATACGATCTCAAACCAAGGATGCTCCGCCAACAGGGTGATGAACCGCTGACCCACCATGCCGGTGGCTCCCAGAATCCCAACTCTCACTTTCTCACTCATACCTTCACCTCATTTTGTCTTTTTGAATAAAATTTCCTTTTATGCTACCACACTCCCGGGAGAAATGCAAGTGATTTTCCAGCCGGATTACCGTGGCGTCCAGGGCCTCCGCCTCCTCCTGCTGGTGGGTGGCCAAAAGGAGCAGCCGCCCCTGCCGGCGCCGCAGCACAAAGTCCATGACCTGAGCCTTGGTTTCCTCATCCAGACCGGTGAAGGGTTCGTCCATCAGCAGTACATCCGACTCCGAAGCCATGGCCCGGGCCACCGCCACCCGCCGCCGCATACCGCCGGAGAGTTCCCGCACCGGCTGCGCCAGGCAGTCTGCCGGAAGGATCTCCCGCAGCAGCGCCTCCGCCCGCTCTTTTGGGCAGACCAGCTGCAGGTTTTTCACTGCGGACAGGCCCTGACAGAGGCGGTCCTCCTGAAAGACCACCCCAAACCGGGTTCCCGGCGGCATCTCCACCCGCCCGGCATCCGGCTGTTCCAGGCCGCAGATCAGCCGCAGCAAGGTGGTCTTTCCCGCCCCGGAGGGAGCCATCAGACACCAGCAGTCCTCCGGAAACACGGCGGAAAAACCGGAAAGCACCGGCTTTCCCTCAAAGCTTTTAGACACCTTCTCCAACCGGATCATCCTCATCCCTCCCGCAGCAGCCGTCCGGCCACCCACAACACCGCCTTCTCACAGAGAAAGCTCAACAGCAAAATCACCACGGTCCAGGCAAACAGGTTTTCTGTCTGCAGGTAGATCTTGGCGTTGTACAGTTCCGCCCCTATGGAGGAACGGGAGACGCCGATCACCTCCGCCGCCACCCCGGATTTCCATCCCATGCCCACAGAGAGCCGCAGGGCGCTGAGCAAAAAGGGAGCCATGGCGGGCCGGTACAAATTCCAGAACCGCTTCCAGCCCCGGATCCGGAACACTTGGGCCATCTCCAGCATCTGGAGATCCACGTTTGCCAGCCCTGCCTGGGTCTGGAGGGCGATCACCGGCAGCGTCACCACAAAGACAATAAGAATGGACAGGTTGGCGGACCCCATGAGGATCAGGGCCAGGATCACAAAGGAAGCCACCGGCACCGTCTTCATCAAGGAGAGCACCGGGGAGAAGAGATCCCCCAGAAACGGGACCCGGTAGGCCATACCGCCCAGGACGAAACCCGCCGCCAGAGCCAGCAGGAAGCCGCCGCCGATCTTGCCCAGGGAGTTTCCCAGGATTTTCCAGAACCCCGGATCCCCCGGCAGCTTCCACAGGGCCTCCGCCACCTGGAGCGGACTGACAAAGACCAGCGGATTGTCAATGAAAAGGCTGGCTGCCTGCCAGGCAGCCAGCCAGAAAACCAGGATGAAGATTTTTTTTCCGTACTTTTTTTTCATCCCCGCTTCCCTCCCATTGGGAATATCTTTTCTTTACAACCGGAGTCCCAGGGCGTAGAACTCGGTACTGGGCACATCTCCTCCCACAGACTCCGGATTCATCTCATAGAGTACCTGCAGGTAGCCTGCCAGGGCCAGCATCATATCCTGATCATCCAAATAGGTGATCCCGCAGTAAGGAATGGCCTGTTCCGCCACCTGGGCGTTGGCCACAATCCCCAGGTCCACAATCATCTGAGCCGCCTCTGCCGGATTCTCGTTGGTGAAGGCAGCGGACTTCTCATGTTCCTCCATGAACCGGACCACCACGTCCGAGTGCTCCTCCAAAAATTCATTGCGGACAATGGTCACGCCAGTGACCAGGGAGCAGGGCATGTCGCTGTCCTCCTGGGCCGCCTCCCACTCAGCCCCCAGATCCAGCACAATCTGCAGAGACTCGTTCTGGTTGCAGGCCACGGTCACAAAGGGCTGGGGCAGCAAGCCGATGGCGCTGGGATCCTCCGCCAGAATGGACGCCACCTCCGTGGCCTCCGACCGGTATTCCAACGTCACATCCTCCGTGCTGAGCCCGTTGGCGGAAAGCAGGTACTGGAGGGCATAATCCGGCGTGGTGCCCATGCCGGTCAGATAGATGGTTCGTCCAGCCAGATCCCCTATGGACTGGATGGAGGTATCCGCAGACACAATGTAAAGCACGCTGAGAGTGTTGATGTCAATGACGGAAACGCCTCCCTCCGTGCGGTTGTACAAAATGGCCGCCACGTTGGCCGGCACCAGGGCAATGTCCAGATCTTCGTTGATGATAGAGGCCGTCAGAGCATCCGCCGCCGTCTCCACCTGGAAATACATATCCGGATTATTTTCCATCAAAGAGACCAGTCCCATAGAAGTGGGGCCGCTGAGGGCGCCCACCCGGGCTACCGCATCCTCCGGCGCAATGGTCTCCGCTGTTTCCTCCACGGCAACCGTCTCCGCGTCCGTGGTCTCTGCCACAGTGCTCTCCGTCTCCGCCTCTGTGGCATTCTCCGCCGCCGTGGTCTCATCCTGACTGCCGCAGCCTGCCAGCATTCCCGCAGCCAATGCTATGGCCAGGAAATACGCTAATCCTTTTTTCATACTGTTTCCTCCTCATCTGCTTGCCGTGTCTTCCACGGCACTTCGCTACCCATGCGGGGTGTTCTTGCTGCGCGATCCGTCCCCCGCCTGGCGAATGGCGGAATAGATGGTCTTGGTCTGGATGCCCGGCAGCATCCCCAGCTTGCCGGAGAGGGCGCTGATCACCGGTCCCGGAGCCTCCACCACCACGCTGATAATGGAAACGCCCCGCTCCCGGTGGGGGAGCCCCATGCGTCCCAAAACGTACTCGCCATACTGGTGCAGGATCTCGTTGAGCCGTCCCACAGAGGACAGGTCCTCCACAATGACACCGATCAGCGCAATCCTGTTTTCCATGCCATCTTCTCCTCTCTTCCAACCAATCAAACCTTCCTGCTCGCTGGCGCGGGTACCACAAACCATGAAAGCCCTCGGATTGCTTCGCGCCTACGCTTTGCGACTGGGCTTTCAAAGTAAGAAGCTGCCCTATAACTGAACCGGCGCTCCAAAAGGAGACAGCCGATCTGCCAGGGCAGCCTCTGTCCATTCGCTTTTGTCTCCGCCTTTTCTCTTAGGACGAACCTTCGAGGGTCAGTGCGCATATCCATTGGCCTGTGTCTCAGACCAGTGCCAGAAGTATAACAAATTGTGCGGCAAATTGCAAGTCCTAATTACT
>CAZDOQ010000087.1:0-6348 GCA_964507035.1 uncultured Lachnospiraceae bacterium
CCGCAGCGACCTGGTCCGCCGGGCCATGAGCAAGAAAAAAGAGTCGGTGATGCAGCAAGAGCGGCAGAATTTCGTCTACGGCAACCCGGAAGAAGGGGTGCCGGGCTGCGTGGCCCAGGGCATAGACGCCGGGGTGGCCAACCAGATCTTTGACGAAATGACAGACTTTGCCAAATATGCTTTCAATAAATCCCACGCCGCCGCCTATGCGGTGGTGACCTACCAGACCGCCTATCTCAAGTGCTGCTACCCGGTGGAGTTCATGACGGCTCTCATGACATCGGTGATTGACAACATGACCAAAGTCCCTGAGTATATTGAGACCTGCCGGATCATGGGCATCTCCATTCTGCCTCCGGACATCAACCAGGGAGAGTGGGAGTTTTCCGTCTCCGGCAAGGATATCCGCTACGGCCTCTCCGCCATCAAGAGCGTGGGCCGCAGTGTGGTGGAGGCTATCACAGCGGAGCGGGATCTGGGAGGCCCCTTCCTGTCCCTGAAGGACTTCATAGACCGCCTCAGCAACAAGGAAGTCAATAAACGGACCATTGAGAGTTTCATCAAATCCGGCGCCCTGGACAGCCTGCCCGGCAACCGGCGGCAGAAGATGATGATCTATGCGGATCTGATGGATCAGAAAAACCGGGAGAAGCGGGAGACCGTCTCCGGCCAGCTGTCCCTGTTTGACCTGATGGGCGAGGAGGACCGGCAGGAGTTTGAGGTGCAGATGCCGGATGTGCCGGAGTATGGCCGGCAGGAGTTGCTGGCCTTTGAGAAGGATGTATTGGGTGTGTATATCAGCGGACATCCCCTGGAGGATGTGGCCAAACGTTGGAAGAAGAACATAACCGCGGCGGCTTCGGATTTTGTCATTGACCCGGATACCGGCAAGGCGGCGGTAGATGACGGACAGATCCAGGTGATCGGCGGTCTGATCACCGGCAAAAGCCTGAAAACCACCCGGAACAACCAGACCATGGCCTTTGTGACCCTGGAGGACCTCACAGGTTCCCTGGAGGTGATCGTATTCCCCCGGGACTATGAGAACAACCGGGAGCAGCTGGTGGAGGACGCCAGGGTGTTCATCCGGGGCCGGGTCTCCATGAGCGACGAGGTGAAGGGCAAGCTGGTCTGCGAGCGGGTGATCCCCTTTGATCCGTGGCCCAGCGAGTTGTGGGTGAAGTTTTCGGACGAGGCGGCTTTCCGCCAGGGCCGGGGACGGCTTTTGAACCTGGCGGCCGGAAAGGGGGTCACCGTGTACCTGGAAGCGGAGAAAGAGGTGAAGCGGGCCAGGGCCACCATCCACGAGTCCTTTACGGAGGAGGAACTGTACCGGATTGAAACCTTCTTCGGCAAGGAAAATGTGCGCCTGGTGGAAAAAAGTCTTGATGAAATGCTGAAGATACGTTAAAATTATAAATTATACTCTTACAGGGAAAAGGCGGAAGAGTTATGGCAAAGGAAATCAAAACCATTGGAGTGCTGACCAGCGGAGGAGACGCGCCGGGGATGAACGCGGCGGTGCGGGCCGTGGTGCGGACCGCTATCTCCGAAGGAATCCAGGTGAAAGGGATCATGCGGGGATACGCCGGCCTTTTGGAGGAGGAGATCCGGGATATGGATTCCTTCAGCGTGGCGGATATCATCAACCGGGGCGGCACCATTTTGTATACAGCCCGGTGCAAAGCGTTCCTGGAGCCGGAGGGCCAGAAGCGGGGCGCGGAAGTCTGCCGGAAGCACGGCATAGACGGCCTGGTGGTCATCGGCGGAGATGGTTCCTTCCGGGGAGCCAGAGAACTGGCCCGGCTGGGCGTCAACGCCGTCGGCATTCCCGGGACCATTGACCTGGACATTGCCTGCACGGATTACACCATCGGCTTTGACACGGCCATCAACACAGCCATCAACGCCATCGACAAGATCCGGGACACATCCACCTCCCATGAGCGGGTGAGCATTGTGGAGGTCATGGGACGCCACGCCGGATATATTGCCCTGTGGTGCGGCATCGGCAGCGGCGCCGAGGATATCCTCCTGCCGGAGTACTATGATCACGACGAGCAGCGGATCATTGACCGGATCATTGAGCATAGAAAGAAAGGAAAGCGGCACCATATTATTATCAATGCCGAGGGGATCGGCCACTCGGTGAGCATGGCGGCCCGGATTGAGGCGGCCACAGGCATTGAGGCCCGGGCCACCATCCTGGGACATATGCAGCGGGGCGGCATGCCTTCCTGCAAGGACCGGGTGTACGCCTCCATCATGGGGGCCAAGGCGGTGCACCTGCTAAAAAGCGGAAAGAGCGTGCGGATCATTGCCTACCGGGGCGGAGAATTCCTGGATTACGATATTGAGGAAGCGCTCTCTATGGAGAAGAGCCTGCCGGAGGAGTATGTGCGCATCAGCCGGAATCTGATCCGGTTTTAGCAAAGCAAGAGGGAAGTGGGCGGAAGCTTATGGCAGAAGAGAAAAGAAGGGAAGAACAACGGCATAGCGTGAAAGTAACGGACTGCAATAAGCTGGCGGAGCCGCCGGAGGAGCATTTGACGCCGGAACAGCTGTACCAACGGCTGATTGATACCATTCGGAAATACCATCCGTCGGATGACATTTCGCAGATTGAGAAGGCATACCGGGTGGCCAGCGAGGCGCACAAGGACCAGAAGCGCAAATCCGGGGAGCCCTATATCATCCATCCCCTCTGTGTGGCCATTATTCTGGCGGAACTGGAAATGGATAAGGAGACCATCATCGCCGGGATGCTCCACGATGTGGTGGAGGACACCCCGGTGGCTCTGGAGGACATCGAACGGGATTTTGGGGACGATGTGGCGCTGCTGGTGGACGGGGTCACCAAGCTGACCCGCCTTTCCTGGAACGGGGACAAGGTGGAGATGCAGGCGGAAAACCTTCGGAAGATGTTCTTGGCCATGGCCAAGGATATTCGGGTGATCATCATCAAGCTGGCGGACCGGACCCACAACATGCGGACCCTCCAGTATATGAAGCCGGAGAAGCAGAAAGAAAAGTCCCGGGAGACCCTGGACATCTACGCGCCTCTGGCCAGTCGGCTGGGTATCTCCAAACTGAAAATTGAACTGGATAACCTGGCTTTAAGCCACCTGGAGCCGGAGAAATACAAAAAGCTGGTGGAGGACATTGACAAGCGGAAAGTGGCCCGGGAGGAGTACATTGCCAGCATTGTGGACGAAGTGAAGGAGCATCTGACCAAGGCGGGGATCCAGGCGGAGGTGTACGGCCGGGTGAAGCACTATTTCAGCATCTACAAAAAGATGCTGGTGCAGTACAAGACTCTGGATGAGATTTACGACCTGTTCGCGGTGCGGGTGCTGGTGAACACGGTCCAGGACTGCTATGCGGTGCTGGGACTGATCCATGAGATGTATACTCCGGTGCCAGGGCGGTTCAAAGACTACATTGCCATGCCCAAGCCCAATCGGTATCAGTCTCTTCACACCACCCTCATCGGCAAGTCTGGCACCCCCTTTGAGATCCAGATCCGGACCTATGAGATGCACCGGATTGCCGAGTACGGCATTGCCGCCCACTGGAAGTACAAGGAGGGCGGCCAGAACGGCCTCTCCAGCGAAGAGGAAAAGCTCAGCTGGCTGCGCCAGATCCTGGAGTGGCAGCGGGAAATGTCCGATAACAGCGAATTCCTCAGCAGTATCAAGAGCGGCCTTAGCCTGTTTACCGAGAACGTGTATTGCTTTACCCCCAATGGGGATGTGAAGACCCTGCCCAAAGGATCCACTCCCATTGACTTTGCCTACAGCATTCACAGCGCCGTGGGAAACCGGATGGTGGGCGCCCGGGCCAATGGGAAGCTGGTGACCATCGACTACGAGATCCAAAACGGAGACCGGATTGAGATCATCACCTCCCAGAATTCCAAGGGCCCCAGCCGGGACTGGCTGAAGCTGGTGAAAAGCCCTCAGGCCCGAAACAAGATCAACCAGTGGTTCCGGGAGCAGAACAAGGAGGACAATCTGCTCCGGGGCAAGGATTTGCTGGACAAATACTGCAAAGGCAAAGGGCTGGTCTACGCCGACCTGCTTCAGCCCGAGTATGTGGAGAAGGTTATGCGCAAGTACGGCTTCCGGGACTGGGATTCGGTGGTGGCCGCCCTGGGCCACGGAGGTCTCAAGGAAGGCCAGGTGATCAACAAGCTCCTGGATGAGAAGCGCAAGGCCGAGCGGATTCAGATGACGGATGAAGAGGTCATGCAGGCGGTGGCCGAGCATAAACGGCCGGCGGTGAAGCGGACCAAAAACGGCATTGTGGTGGAAGGGCTAGGGGACCTGGCTGTCCATTTCTCCAAATGTTGTAACCCCATCCCCGGAGATGAGATTGTGGGCTTTGTGACCCGGGGCCGGGGGCTCTCCATCCACCGGACCGACTGCGTGAATATTTTGAACCTGCCGGAGGTGGACCGGAGCCGCCTCATTGATGCAGAGTGGCAGGTGCAGGAGGGAGAGGCCGGGGACCGCTATATGGCGGAGTTGGTGCTCTATGCCAGAGACCGGATCGGCCTGCTGGCAGATATCTCCCGGGTGCTGGCGGAGGATGAGATTACCATTGTGTCGCTGAATTCCCGGACCAATAAGCAGAGAATTGCAACCTTCCAGGTGAGTTTTGAGACGGCGGGCGTGGAGGAGATTCAACACGTCATGGCCCGGCTGCGCCAGATAGAAGGAGTCGTGGATATACAGAGGGCAAACGGATGAGTAAAAAATTGGAAATTCAGTATCGGGCGCTGGGAGCCATCGGCACCAACGTGTATTTTTTGATCAATCAGGAGACCCGGGAGACTTTGCTGGTGGACCCGGCGGACAATGCGGATTACCTGCTGGAGCAGTGCCGCCTCCGGGACTACCGCCTGGTGGGGATTTTGCTGACCCACGGGCATTTTGACCACATCTACGCCATTCCGGATCTGAAGAAGGCGGTGGACGTGCCGGTGTACGCCTACTGGGAGGAGGAGAAGCTGCTGGGGGACGCCTGGATGAACCGGTCCCAGGCCTGGGCCGAGTCCATGACCGTGAAGCCGGACGTGCTGCTGCAGGATCACCAGGAACTGGCGTTGGCAGGGTTTTACATCCAGGTGCTCCACACCCCGGGGCACACGGCGGGGAGCTGCTGCTACTATTTTCCGGAGGAGAAGGTGCTGATCAGCGGGGATACCCTGTTCCGGGAATCCTACGGCCGCACGGACCTGGACACTGGCAGCCAGACAGCCATCCTCCAGTCCCTGAAAGAGCGGTTGTTCCTGCTGCCGGATGACGTGGACGTGTACCCGGGGCATATGGACGTTACCACCATCGGCCATGAGAAACAGTGCAATCCGGCTACGGTGATGTGAGACGGATATGATTGGCTATTATCTGGAAAACGACGAGTTTGAATACGATGTCCAGGGGCTTTTGATGGCCTTTTACCCGGGGGAAGAGCTGGCCAAAAACCCGGGGGAGGAACCGGAAATTTCCGTGCACATTCCGGACCCGGGCCCCGGCAGCCACACGGAGCGGAAGAACCGGCTGAAGCGGGATCTGTACCGGGAACTGTCCCGGCGCACCGGCAAGATCCTGCCCTGGGGCACCCTTACCGGCATCCGCCCCACTAAGCTGGCCATGGGAAAGCTGGAGGAGGGGACTTCCGATGAGGAGATTCTCCGGTTTCTCCGGGAGGAGTATCTGGTGGGGGAGGAAAGGTCCCGGCTGTCTTTGGAGATTGCCCGCCGGGAAAAGGAAATTCTCCGGGCCATCGACTATGAGAAGGGGTACAGCCTGTACATTGGCATTCCTTTTTGCCCCACCACCTGTCTGTACTGTTCCTTCACTTCCTACCCCATGACCAAGTGGGCCCCCCGGATGGGAGAGTATCTGGACGCTCTGTCCCAGGAGATCCAGTGGACCGCCCGGCGGTTCCGGGACCGGAAACTCAACTCCCTCTACATGGGGGGCGGCACTCCCACTTCCCTGTCTCCGGAGCTGCTGGACCGGCTGCTGGGGGAGGTGTGCCGGAGTTTTGACTTTTCGGATCTGCAGGAGTTTACGGTGGAGGGAGGCCGGCCGGACAGCATCACCCGGGAAAAGCTCCAGGTGCTGCGGAACTACCCGGTGACTCGGATTTCCATCAACCCTCAGACCATGAAGGAGGAGACCCTGCGGCTCATTGGCCGCCGCCACACGGTGGAGGATATCCGCCAGGCCTTTCACCTGGCCCGGGACATGGGATTTGACAACATCAATATGGACATGATCCTGGGGCTGCCCCAGGAGACCCAGGCGGATGTGGAGCGGACGGTGGAGGAGATTGAAACGC
>CAZDOQ010000088.1:0-6101 GCA_964507035.1 uncultured Lachnospiraceae bacterium
GGGGATAATTCTGCGGAAACTCAAGGAAATGTAGGTCTTGCAGAAATTGTTTATTTGTGTTAAACTGTTTAACAGTTTGTAGAAAAAAGGAGGCTACAGCAGTAAAACAGAATATGGATCAAGCGCCATGCACCTTTCTGGAACGGAAGCCATAAAGAAAGGTTGACGAGGAGAAGAGATAATCGAAATGTTCGGCGGGTACTCTTCCATGCCGCTTCGGGCGTGAGATGTATTTTGAAATATGCGGGTAACTGCAAAACAACCAAAATACAACCGAAGCAGTCATTTTTGTGTACAGTTTTTCAGAACCGGCTGCTCTACAAAAATGACTTAAAACCAACCTAAACCGTAGACAAAAACGGGAACTTTTGAAACTGAACAGAAAACTGCTGTCAAGCCCATCCGGCCGGTCGGCTTTTTTTCTGTGCGCTCTGCGGCCGGAGAAGCAAATCCGGCTGGAACAACATCCAATTAAAACAGAATCAAAAAGGAGTCAAAGAAATATGTGTGGAATTATTGGATATACAGGACCTCTTATGGCCCGGGACGTGATCCTGCAGGGACTGCATCAGCTGGAGTACCGTGGCTATGACAGCGCCGGTCTGGCGCTGCTCACCGACGGCGGGGAGATGTACCTGCGGAAAAAGGTGGGTCAGGTCTCCGCGCTGGAGGCAGTCTGCGAGCCGGGCATCCCTGCCCACTGCGGGATCGGTCACACCCGCTGGGCCACCCACGGCGGTGTCACCGACGCCAATGCCCATCCCCACGCGGTGGGCAAGGTAGTCCTTCTGCATAATGGGATCATTGAGAACTATCACACCATCAGCCGTCAGTTTGGCTTTGAAGGCCTGGCCACCTCTGAGACGGACACAGAAGTGGCTGCCCAGCTGATCAACTATTATTATGAGCAGACCTGCGATCCCTATGAGGCCATTCGCCGTTCCATTGAGATCATTGAGGGTTCCTATGCTTTCTGTATCCTGTTTACAGATATCCCGGACACCATCTATTCCATCCGGAACGTGAGCCCGCTGGTGGCCGCCAACTCCTCCCAGGGTTCCTTCATCGCCTCCGACGTGACAGCGCTGATCTCCTACACCAAGGAATATTTTGTGGTGCCGGAGCAGCATATTCTCACCATCACCCGGGATCAGATCCGCATGGAGACCCTGGAAGGCACTGTGGTGGAGCCGGAAATGCTGGAGGTGACCTGGGACGTGGAGGCGGCCCAAAAAGGCGGCTATCCTCATTTCATGCTGAAAGAGATCCACGAGCAGCCGGATGTGTTCCAGAAGACCGTGCTGCCCAGACTGCGGGATGGTCTTCCCAACTTTGACGCGGAGGGGGTTCCGGATTCTCTATTCCAAAACTGCCGTTCCATCCAGGTGGTAGCCTGCGGGACCGCCATGTACGCCGGCATGGTGGGCCGGGCCATCATCGAGATGCAGCTGCGGATTCCGGTGACGGTCTCCATCGCCTCCGAATTCCGCTATGACGAGCCTCTCTTGGACAAAGACACCCTGGTGATTGTGGTTTCCCAGTCCGGCGAAACCATTGACACCCTGGCGGCTCTCCGGCTGGCCAAATCCTGCGGCTGCCCAGTGCTCTCCATTGTCAACGTCAAAGGCTCCACCATTGCCCGGGAAAGCGACTATGTGCTCTACACCCACGCAGGCCCGGAGATCGCCGTGGCCAGTACCAAGGCGTATATGGTGCAGCTGGCAGTCTTCTATCTCATTGCCGCCCGGATGATGCTGGTTCGGGGTATAGCCAGCGAGGATGTGGTGAAGGAGTTCATCTCCTCTCTGGTCAAGGCGCCGGCGTGGATCCGGGATGCCCTGCAGCAGGGGGATATTCTCCGGAAGCAGGCGGAGAAAATGGCCTTCTCCCGGGATGCCTTTTACATTGGCCGGGGGCTGGACTATGCCTTCTCCCTGGAAGGAGCCCTGAAACTCAAGGAAATCTCCTATATCCATGCGGAGGCCTACGCGGCCGGGGAGTTGAAACACGGCACCATCGCCCTCATTGAACCGGGAGTACCGGTGGTCGCCCTGGCCACCCAGGACAAAATCTTTAACAAGACCATCTCCAATGTCCGGGAGGTAAAGGCCCGGGGAGCCTATGTGATCCTGATCACCAAGAAGGGGGCTTCCGTCTCTTCCGAGGTGTGCGATATTCACCTGGAGATCCCGGTGGAGGATGACCGCTTTACCGTCTTCCCCTGCGCCGTTTTATGGCAGCTTTTGGCCTACTATACCGCCTACGCCAAGGGGTATGACATGGATAAACCCCGGAACCTGGCCAAATCGGTGACAGTAGAATAACCATTTCCTGTTTTCCTGTGGATTTTACGAAAACCTTTAGCTTTTCCCGCCAAGAATCTGAAGCAAGTCCTGGAAATAGGCCGGAAGCGGCGCTTCCCGTTCCAAATATTGACCGGCCCGGGGGTGGATCAATCCCAGAACGCCGGCGTGGAGGGTCTGTCCTTCCAGGTGAAAAGGGGACTTTCTGGCTCCGTACAGCGGATCTCCCAGCAGCGGATGCTGCTGCCATGTCATATGGACCCGGATCTGATGGGTACGTCCGGTTTCCAGACGGCACTCAATATAGGTATAGTGTTCAAACCGCTGGAGCACCCGGTAGTGGGTGACGGCCCGCTTTCCCCGAACCGGATCCACCGCCATTTTTAACCGGTTGGTGCGGCTCCGGGCAATGGGCTGATCAATAGTACCCTCCTCTTCCCGGAGCACCCCATGGACAATGGCGCGGTACCGCCGGGTAATGGTATGCTCCGCCAGCTGCCGTGCCACATGGTTGTGGGCAAAATCATTTTTACAGACCACCAAAAGCCCCGTGGTATCCCGGTCGATCCGGTGGACAATACCGGGGCGCTGCACGCCGTTGATGCCGGACAGCTCGTTCCCACAGTGGTACAGCAGCCCGTTCACCAGCGTTCCCCGGGGATGTCCCGGCGCCGGATGCACCACCATCCCCTTGGGCTTATTGATAAAGAGCAGATCCTTATCTTCGTAGACGATCTCCAGCGGAATAGGTTCCGGCTCCACCGACAGCGGTTCCGGTTCCGGCAGATCCAGGAGAATCTCCTCCCCGCCGGACAGACGGTAGTTGCTCCTGACCGGCTTCTGATTTGCCAGAACGCGCCCTTCCTTGATCAGTTTCTGCAGATAAGAACGGGACAGTTCCTCAAACTGCTCCGCCAGCCAGGCGTCCAGCCGCTTTCCCCGGGCCGCCTCCCCAGCCTGCAGGTATTCCCGATTCATCCGGTGTGCTCCTCCTTTTCCCGCTTCTTTTGGGATCTGAGAAAAGACCATTCCTCCTCTTTGTAGTAGAACAGGAGCAACAGCGCCGCCATAATGGTCCCCATGGTCACATAACAGTCCGCCACATTGAAAATGGGAAAATCAATCAGCTTGAAATATAAAAAGTCGATGACATAGCCCAGACGCACCCGGTCGATCATATTGCCCAAGGCCCCGGCCTCCACCACCACGCAGAGGACCCGGAGGGGGAGGAAACGGCGGGTTTTGGGCAGTTTTATAAAGAGCCACGCCAAAAGCGCCATAATGATGGCGGTGACCACCAAAAACACCCACCGCTGATTCTGAAAGATCCCGAAAGCCGCGCCCCGGTTGGTGGTAAACTGCAACTCAAAAACTCCCTCCCACAGAGGGATGGGGGACTGTCCCTGCAGATAATTCACCGCCAACTGCTTGGTCCACTGGTCCAGACCGGTGAGAGCAGCCACCCCCAGGATCGCCCATACAATACGTTTCATAACAACTCGGATTCCTTTCTAAAAAAGCCATTCCCGGGACGCATCCCAAAGAATGGCTTTCCTGTCATGTTCTTCTTAGAGATCTAAGCTGAGAGAACTTTCCTTGCCACCCACCATATCCTGAAAATCCCCGGAAAGTTCAATATTGCTGGGGGTGACAATGAATATGTAGTTGGAAATCTTCTGCAGATTTCCGTTCATAGAATAGCAGGCGCCGGAGGTAAAGTCAATGATCCGCTGGGCCAGATCCACGTGGACCCCTTCCATATTGATCACCACTGCTCTCCCGCTCAGGAGAATATCACAGACTTCCCGGACATCATCAATGGAGGCCGGTTTTACCATACAGACTTCCATGTTGCTGCGGGAGCGCATGGGCACCACGTTGCTGCCAGCGGTGCGTTTGACGCGCAGAGGACGCTGCTCTTTTTCCGGGGGGAGTTCCATGTCCTCCTCATCCCGGACATGAGAGGCTTTTTTTCGGCCAAAACGGGAAGTCTTGGGGGCCGGCTCTTCCTCCTCAAAATCGTCCTCCATATCAAAATCATCCTCATCGTCATAGTCGTCGTTGAGTTTCATGGAATTCAAAAATTTATCAATGATATTCGCCATCTCATCCATCTCCCGTCTGATTTGGACCCTCCCGGGCCTTTTCTATTATCTTCTTTTTTTCCGTTCCTGTCAACCGGAAAATGCTTGAATTTCCAAATCTGTGCATGAAAAAATCATCTGAAACCATCATCCTCCATATATGATTTCCCCCTCGGCGGCCTGGCCGCTGTCCAACAAGATCTGATCATACACCGCCACGCCGTAGTCAGTCTCCTGCCGTACAATCACATACTCTTCATTCTCGTCCAAAATCTCAATCTGCTTAAACACCGCATAGCCCCGGTTCACGTTGTAGACCCCCTGCAGGACAGCGGTCTCCCCCAGCGTATACCGGTCGCTGCTGTCCGGCTTCACAAAGGTGGAATCGCCCTCCACCTCATTCGGATCCAGATAGTATTCTGTCTCCGTGGCATAATAGATGGTGGGCTGAATCACCTCCACCGAGGTCCCTTCCGCCGAGTAGGTCTCCCGGTTAAAGGTCAGATCCCCATCCTCCCCGGAGGCATACTCCACCGGCACTGTGTAAAATTCCTTTTCTGTCAGCGCCGATTTGGGCAGCTTCAGCCCCGTTTCCCGGTCCTGCTCGATCTCCACCTCCAGGTACCGCTGGCCGGCAAACAGTACCATGAACCGGCTCAAGTCCATCTTCCCATAGGATTTCCCGTCCGAACCGGTGAGAATGGAAAAATTCACGGTGGTGGACAGGTCGTGCTCGGGAAAGGAAACCGCCAGGGATGTGGTCTCCCGGTAGGCTTCCGCCTCCTGATCCGTCAGAGGGATCAGAATGGACCAGGACTCGGATGTGATGGTTTTATACACCGGTGCGCCGGCCTCCACCAGCTGGCCTCCCTGGATATCCGTCCGCTGGTAGGCCGTCTGGTCAAAGGAGTCCTCGGAGACGGAAGCTGCGTCAAAGGATTCAAAGCCGTCAGTGTAGTACACCACAATCCCGCTCTGGGATGCCTGCATGGTGTGGAAATAGTTGGTGTCAATCCCCAGATCTTCCAGTTCCTCCAGGGAGTTGGTACTGACAAAGTCCAGCAGCTGATTTTCCAGGGAATATTTCAGGTCGTACACCAGGGAAAAATTTTGACTCTGATAGCTGATGTTGAAGTTGGTCAGGCTTCGCTTCAACTCCGAAAAATTTTCCTGGGAAAGGCTGCTGGTGTCCGAGGCGCTGGAGGAAAGCATCTGGGTGAACTGTCCGTTCTCATCCAGGGAATAGACCACAGATCCCACGGAAGCCCGGTTTCCCTCCCGGATATAAAAATTCACGTATCCGGCGGACTCTGCCTGAGTCACCGACTCTGTCCGGAGAATCAGCCCGGTGTAGGCGGTGTTTTCCACCAGGGAAACCGGCTGTTCCACCTCAAAGATCTGTATTTTACCTCGCACCGTATAGGCGATTACGTGGTAGGCCAGGTAGATCAGAATGGCGGCAAAAATCACAAAACCGACGTTGATGGAAGACGGTTTGCGATACCGTATGACCTTGGATTTTTTTTTCGCCATCCACTCTCTCCTTTCCTCTATAGAAAATAATTGCCATCATCGGTACCTAAAACTTGGGACGCCTGTGGAAAGGCGCCCCTCTTTTGTCCTATGTGTACGCACCGTTACAGAGCGATTACGATCTTCTCCTGTACGCTCTCAGGAAGATTCTCTTTGTCCTCCGACACACTCAAGGTAAAGA
>CAZDOQ010000089.1:0-5985 GCA_964507035.1 uncultured Lachnospiraceae bacterium
CCTCCTGGCGTTCCCGGTACTTGGCCAGGCGGTACTGGATCTTGTCCACCGGGCTGAGCAGCGGCTCCAGGGACATATCATGGTTCATGGTGTCAATGAGAAGAGCGATATACTTGCTCAGATCCACGCTGACATAGTAAGGCCGGGACATGATCTCCGGCGGCTGATAGATGGCGTTGGTGGTGAGGATCTTGTCAATGAGTCCCTCCTCCACCGCCCGGTCAAAGGTCTCCACACCAGCGGTAAACAGGCCGAAGGTGGCGCACACAAAGACTCTTCTGGCCTTGCGGCTCTTCAGCTGCCGGGCCACGTCAATGACGCTCTCCCCGGAGGCGATCATATCGTCCACAATCAGCACGTCCTTGCCCTCCACCGAGGCGCCCAGGAATTCGTGGGCCACAATGGGGTTCTTGCCCCGGACCACCCGGGTATAGTCACGCCTCTTATAAAACATACCCACGTCCAGGCCACCCAGCATAGTGGAAAAATAGATGGCCCGTCCCACAGCCCCCTCGTCCGGGCTGATGATCATCATGTGACCCGGATCCAGTTCCAAATTCCGCTCCGTCCGCAGCAGGGCTTTGATAAACTGGTAGGTGGGCACAATGGTCTCAAAGCCGCTTAAGGGAATGGCGTTCTGGACCCGGGGATCATGGGCGTCAAAGGTTACAATACAACTGACTCCCATGGACACCAGTTCCTGGAGGGCCAGAGCGCAGTCCAAGGACTCCCGGCCCGCCCGCTTGTGCTGGCGGCTCTCATAGAGGAAGGGCATGATCACTGTGATCCGCTTGGCCTTTCCCCCCACCGCCGCAATCACCCGCTTCAGGTTCTGGAAGTGATCGTCCGGGGACATGGGATTCTCCTCCCCGTGCATGGTATAGGTCAGGCTGTAGTTGCACACGTCCACCAGAATGTATAGGTCGTCTCCCCGGACACTGGCGTTTAAAACCCCCTTGGCCTCCCCGGAGCCAAAGCGGGGCAGGGAAGCTTCCACCATATAGGAATCTTTTTTGTAGCCTCTGAAATCCAGTTCCCGCTCCTTCCGCCACATGGCCAGATAGGCGTCCACCCGCTCTGCCAGATCTTCACAGCCCGGAAGCGCTACCAGCCCCAGGGGGCCCACCGGAAGAGTACGGGAAAATTCGTCATTCTCAGCCATCTTCGTTTTTGTCATGTCCGTCTTCTCCTTCATCTGTGTTGTTTTTCCTCCTGCTGCCGAGTCCCAGCCGCTCCTCCCGCTTTTTCAGGCGGATATCTGAATTGAACAGCCGGAGCATCCGATAGTCCTCCATCAGCCGGGAGACCACCCGTTCCGAGTAGCCGGACCGGATTTGATTCATAGTCAGGTTGGTGGAAATCAGCGTGGACTTTTGCCGCAGCGCCCGCTCGTTGAGGCAGAAGAACAGCTGAGAGCTGACCAGGGCGTTATTCAGCTCAGTCCCCAGATCGTCCACGATCAAAAGGTCGCTGTCCAGAATCCACCGGTAATTTTCCGTCTGATCCGGTTCTTCCCGGGAGTAGGCATGATCCGCCAGCGCCTCAAACAGCTGATTGGCCGACAGGTAGATCACTGAAACGCCTTTTCGCATGAGCGCCTCCGCAATGCAGTTGGACAGAAACGTCTTACCGGTGCCGGTGCTGCCCATGAGCAGCAGGTTTTCTTTTCCCGGCTCAAACTCGTCCACAAAGAGAAGGCATTGGCGGAGCACCTGCCCCATGTGCTCATAGGGACTCTCTCCCTCCGCCCCGGGCTGCCGGTCATAATAGTCCAGGGAGAAGGTGGAAAAATTTTCCGTTTCCAGCCGCTGATGGATGGGGTGCTGAGCAAACAGCAAATCCACCGCCGCCTGTTGAAAACAGCGGCACTTTTTCCCCTCCACAAAACCGGTGTCATGGCAAAGGGAGCACTGGCAGGGCATCTCCAGGTAATCCGGCGGAAACCCGCCGGAGGAGAGCAGCACCTTCCGGCTCTCCCGCAGTTCCCCAATCTGCCGCTCCAGCTTGGCCGTCAGGGCGCCATCCCCTGCCAGGCAGTTCCGAACCCGCTGGTAAGACAGATCCGCCAAGGCTTCTTCCGTCTCCCGAAGCCGGGGGAGCCTCTGAAACGCCTCCTGGATATGGGCCGCCTGCACCGCCCGGTTTCGGGCCTGCCGGCGGTCGTACTCCCGCATAATTTTCTCATACTGTGGATTTGTTAGCCCCATAGAGTTCCTTTTCCTCCTGCATCAGCAGGGCGTCGTAATCGGTGTTCCGCTGGTCGAAATTGTGGAACCGGTTGGCGGAAGCGGCGGCTTCCGCCTTCTCGCCCCGACGGCGCTCCGCTTTCTGCTTCTCATAGTAGGCCCGGGCCTCCTCCACCGTGGAGATCCCGGCCTTCTTCCAGGCCTTGATGATCTGATCGGTGTACTCAAAGCTGGGAGTGTGGATGGCCTTCATGGTCCGGCCGCAGGCTTCCACAATCACCGGCAGCGGCATGCCGTCTTCCCGAAGCCAGGTTTCCAGCAACTTCCGCTCCCCTGGCGTCAGCACCCGGCCGCTGATGCCAAAGGCCTTCATCACGGCCTTGTTCTCCTTCCGGTAGGCCCGGTTGGCCTCCTTGGCCTGCCGGAGCGTTTGGATGCCGTCCTGGTGCCAACTCAGAGCCACCTTTTCCATGTATCGGTAGCTCCGGTGGCCGCCGTCCACACAGTATTCAATGAGATATTCAATGAGATCGCTGGGGAAGTGAAGGGTTTCCCGCATATAGCCAAACAGTTCCACATCCCGGGCAGACAGCATCCGGCCCAGATACCGCTCCGCTGCAAATATGATCTCCTGGAAGTCGTCTTCTTCCTGCATCCGCTCCAAAATATCCGGAGAGCAGGACACTTCCGCCTCCATCTCGCCAGAGTGGGAGGCGACGGTCTCTTCCCGGGCCTTCTGGGCTTCCAGGACCTCCGGCGCTTCCGAAACCGGCCGGGGTTCCCGGCTTTCCAGGGCCGGAGCCCCATTCTCCCGGACTTCCGGCGCCGGGGCCGCGCCCTCCCGCTCCGGCACCTCCAGCACCATCACGCTGGAGAGGGAACCGTCCTTTTCCTGGACCAGGCGCAGCAGCCCCAGTTTCTCCCAGTAGGACAGCGCCCGCAGCACATCCTTCTCCGTGTTGTTCAGCCTGTCCGCCAGAAAGGATACGGAAAATTCCATGTCCCGGCCGTCCAAAAGCCGAAGCAGATACAGATAGACCTTTACGAACTCTCCGTTGGCGTCCGCCATATAGCCGTCAATAAAAGCGTTGGAAACCGCTGTCTGTTTCCACCGCCCGCTTCTTAGTAATACCACCCTGCATTCCCCGCTTTCCCATGCTCTCCCGCAAAGCATCTCTCGGTGAGATTATAACACAAACCCACCCGGTTGAAAATAGCCAATTTCGCAGGGAACCGCGGCAAACCGCGGTTTTCCGGATTTTGTGAAAATTGTGGACAACGTGGATAACCACCATTTTCCGACAAAAAATCCACAACCTTATCAACCGGTCTTTTTGTTGATAAGATTGTGGATAACGTGGATAACTACTGCCCCAACAACTTTTCTCCCACCATTACAATGTCTCCGGCGCCCATAGTTATCAACAAATCTCCGTTCACAGCAAATTGCAAAAGAAAATTTTCAATCTCGTCAAAGGAGGGGAAATAGTACACCTCCCGCCCCCGGTCCTGAAGCCGCTCCGCCAAGTTGCGGGAAGAAATTCCCAGATTGTCTGTCTCCCGGGCCGGATAGATCTCCGCCAGCACCACCACGTCCGCCAGGGACAGGGCGTCCGCAAACTCCTCCATCAGCACCTTGGTCCGGGTGTAGGTGTGGGGCTGGAACACGCAGATGATCCGCTTGGCGTCATACTGCCTGGCCGCCTGCAGCGTGGCCCGGATCTCATCCGGATGGTGAGCGTAATCATCCACAATGGTGATGCCGCCCAGATCGCCCTTATGCTCAAACCGCCGGCGGGTGCCGGCAAAATTCTCCAGGCCCCGGCAGATCACGAAAGCCGGAAGCCCCAACTCCCGTCCCACTGCCACCGCCGCCAGGGCGTTCCAAACGTTGTGCTCTCCGGGCACCTCCAGCGTTACCTGCGTCTCTTCCCCGCTCTTTTCCCGCCAGGTAAAGGTGGGATGGGCGTGCGCGCTGTAGGAGATAGAAAGCATCTGATAGTCGTCGGTCTCCCGCTGCCCCACGGTCTTTACTTGACAGAACAGGCCCTCTGTCAGGTCCTGATAATCCGGGATAGCGCTGTTTATGATCAGGAGGCCTCCGGCGGGAATCCGCTCCGCAAACAGCCGGAAGGAATGGCGGATGTCCTCCAGGTCCTTAAAAAAGTCCAGATGGTCCTCCCGGACGTTGAGAATCACCCCCACGGTGGGATAGAAGGACAGGAAGCTGTTGGTATACTCGCAGGCCTCGGTGACAAAATACTGCGAATGGCCCACCCGGATATTGCCGCCGATGCTGTCCAGCATCCCTCCCACTGAAATGGTGGGGTCGCACTCCCCTGCCAGCAGGATCTCCGTGATCATGGATGTGGTGGTAGTCTTTCCGTGGGTGCCGGCCACCGCCACCGCCGTGGGATAATTACGCATCATCTGGCCCAAGAGCTCCGCCCGGCTCAACATGGGCAAGCCCTTGGCCGCCGCCGCCGCAAACTCCTCATTATCCGGATGCACGGCGGCAGTGTAGACCACCGCCTGGATTCCGTCCACAATATTGGCGGCCCGCTGGCCGTAAAAAATCCGGGCCCCGTCCGCCTTCAATTTTTCTGTCAGCGGAGACCGGGCCATATCGGAACCGCTGACCTGAAAGCCGCGGGTGAGCAGCACCTCCGCCAGGCCGCTCATGCTGATGCCGCCGATTCCGATAAAATGAATCCGTATGGGTTGATTAAAATCTATCTGATACATGCCGCCACTCCCTATCTTCTTTTTTGCGGTTTTTTGCCTGCCTCTGGATTAAAAATCTCTCACCTGACCCCACGGCCCATCCAGCGGGTAAACGCCGGATAACGGTCCAAAGCCAACAGCAGGATGTTGCCCATAATGCCCACGGCCACCACTTCGCCGATTCCCACCGTCAGCATTAAAAACGGCAGCAGGTGCGCATCCCCATAGGCGATTTTCAACACCCAGGGAACAATCAGGGTGTTGGATACAATGGGCGGCAGGCAGACCAAAAAACGGTGTTTCCGCAGAACGTAGGACCCGCAGGCTCCCAGAAAGGTGGCCAAGGTCCCAAACACCACATCCATGGGCACAGCCGTGCCCAGCAGGTTTGCCAGAAAGCACCCGATGGTCACCCCCGGCACAGCCGCCGGCGTAAAGTAGGGAAGAATCACCAGCGCCTCTGCGATCCGGCACTGAACGGCCCCAAACCCAATGGGGGCAAACAACAAGGTCAGCACCACGTAGACAGCGGCAATGGCCGCCGCCAGGGTCAGGTCTTGAACCGTAGTTTCTCTTTTCATGATACAAGCTCCTCTAGTTTTGTTTTTCGTCAGGAAGGTTTCGAACTGACGTAGACGCGCCCAAAAATCCCGGGCAACATAAAATCTGTCATTCCTCCCCCGTTGGTTCAGAATGACAGTCTTCACCCTACCTATTTTCTGTTTACTCGGCCGCGCTCTCGCTTTCCTCTTGCAGGACTCCGGCCATGTCCGTCACCACCATCTCCGTACGGCTGTAATCCGGACGGCTGGCCAGGTAGGCCCGGAACTGGTTCACGCCGGTGATGCCGATGGCCACCACCACCGCCACCGCAAATACAATGCCGCCCAGCTTCCAGAAGAACAGTTCCCGCTTTTCCTTCTGGCGTTCCCGCTCCCGTTCCTGGCGGCGGTCAAATTTATTGACAGTACTGGAATTTTTCTTTTCATTACTCATGGCAGGCTACCTTTCTGCTCTGTGTACTTCATTCAGTTTATTCTACACCGAAACCGGTGTTTTGGCAAGTTTTTTCTAC
>CAZDOQ010000090.1:0-5934 GCA_964507035.1 uncultured Lachnospiraceae bacterium
GTCCCGGACAACTCAATGGACCGGCGGTAACCGTCCTTTTTCTTAAAATCCGAAGGCAGCCACCGCACGTCCCAGCGTGCCTCCAGTTCCCGGCCGATCTCATTGATCCAGGCGGCGTTTTTCATGGGGCTTACCGAGAGGGTGGTGGTAAAAAAGTCAAATTTCCCCGCTGTCGCCGCCTGAGCCGCCTCTGAGAGCCGCTGCCGGTAACACCGGCAGCACCGCTCTCCCCCCTCCGGCGCCGCCTCCAGCCCCTGGGCCATGGCGTAGAACTCCTCCGGACAGTAGCGTCCTTCCTGAAACGCCACCGGATGGGGGCAGGGCAACTCCTTCAGAAGCCGTTTCTGCTCCTCCACTCTCCGCCGGTATTCTTCCTCCGGGGCAATGTTGGGGTTAAAATAGAACACCGTCACCTGAAAATCTTCTGTCAGCCGCTCCAGCACCGAACTGCTGCAGGGACCGCAGCAACTGTGCAGCAACAGAGAGGGCACCTGCCCCCGTTCCCGGCACCCCTGGATCAGCTGTTCCATCTCCCGTTCAAAATTTGGTTTTACAGTTCCTTTTCCCATTTGTCACAGAGTTCCTCCACATCTCTGGTAAACCGCTTGATCTCTTTGTTGGGCCGGTCCCTCCACTTGGAGATCAGGCCGGTGAGACGGCGGCCTGCCGCCACCAGAGCGCCGAAGAAGCCTTCGGTCCGCATGCCGTCCACAGCCGGGCGGCCCTCCCGGGCAATCCGCACGCCCTGGGTCTCCCGGAGGCACTGTCCGGTGGCTAAGTCGTAGAGGGTGCCGCTGAAAGGGGCTACCGCCCGGTATCCTTTCACCTGCTCCAGGCATTCCACAAAATCCCGGCAGGCTGCGTCCTCCCCGTGATTGACAAATACCAGGGATGGCTTTTTCTCAAAGCCGGACAGCCATTGGAGCAGTCCGTCCTTGTCCGCATGACCGCTGATACCGGCCAGGGTCTCAATCTCCGCGTTGACCTCAATCTCCTCTCCAAACAGCTTCACCTGCTTGGCGCCCTCGTAGATGGAGCGGCCCAGGGTTCCCACCGCCTGGTATCCCACAAACAAGATGGTGCTCTCCTTCCGCCAGAGATTGTGCTTCAGGTGGTGGCGGATCCGGCCCGCCTCGCACATGCCGCTGGCGGACAAAATCACCTTGGGGGTCTGGTTGAAATTGATGGCCCGGGACTCGTCTGTGGTCACAGAAATCTCTAATCCCGGAAAGAACAAGGGATTTTTTCCGGCATCCAGCAGTGCCTGCATGGGGCCGTCAAAGTAGTCCCGGTCGCTCTGGACGAACACGCTGGTGGCCTCGTTGGCCAGGGGGCTGTCCACATATACCGGGAAGGCCCCGTGGCCCTGGACCATCCCCTCCTCTTTGATCTGCCGGATAAAATAGAGGATCTCCTGGGTCCGGCCCACCGCAAAGCTGGGGATCACCACATTGCCGCCCCGGTCCAGCGTTCTCTGGATACACTGGGCCAGCTGCCGCACATAGTCCCGCTCATCCTCATGTTTTTCATGATACCGATTGCCGTAGGTGGACTCGATCATCACATAGTCCGCCTCCCGGGTGGGCTGAGGGTTCCGGAGAATGGGCCGGTCATGGTTGCCGATATCGCCGCTGAAAACCATCTTCCGCTTTACGTCCCCCTCCTGCAGCCACACTTCAATGCTGGCGGAGCCCAGCAGATGTCCCACGTCTGTGAAGGCAATGTCCACCCCTTCCAGGACCTGGATACGCTGCCGGTAGGACACCGGTCGGAATTTCCGGATCACCCCTTCCGCATCCTTCATGGTATACAGGGGCTCATAGCCTTCCTTGCCGGCCCGTTGTGCCTTCCGGTTCCGCCACTCTGCCTCCGATTCCTGTATGTGGGCGCTGTCCCGCAGCATAATGTTGCACAGATTGCAGGTGGCCTCCGTAGCGTACACCGTACCCCGGAAACCGTTTTTGTAGAGCCATGGCAGCTTGCCGGAATGGTCGATATGGGCATGGGTCAAAAGCACGCATTCGATTTGTGCCGGTGGCATCGGAAGTTCCGCATTCTCAAAGACGTTGAGCCCCTGTTCCATCCCGCAGTCCACCAGCAGATAGCGACCGTTCACCTCCAGACAGGTGCAGCTCCCCGTCACCTCATGGCTGGCCCCCAGAAATAGAATTTTCATAAGCAGCGTTCCTTTCGTCTCTCAATCTATTCTTAGCATACCACCGTTTTCTGAATCTTTCCACCGAAAGTTTCCATTTACATTTGGATTTTCTTTCGCTATACTGAGAGAAGCAAAAAAGAGACGCCTTTCGGGTGTGGCAGGAAGGGAGACTACAATGTTGGGACTCCAGATAGATGATATCAAAGACTTTACCCATAAACTGTTTTGCCAGAGCGTTTTCGACAATTTTCTGGTGCCGGAGGCGTTCTTTTCCACCGACTTTTCCATTGCCATAGACGGCACATCCCTCTCCGAAGAGGGAAAACCGGCCTGCGCCACCTGGGGGCAGCTACGCCCGCTGGCATTTCAGATCATCAAGGGGCAGACGCTGCCCCGGGGATTTAAGATCGTGCTGCGGCTGACGCCGGAAAACACGGAAAACACCCTCCGCTCCCTGGGCAGCCCGATGGCGCCGGAGGAAGTGGCCGGCCTGTTTTTAAACATCCTCTACGAGGAGGGAAAGATCCGCTGCACCACCGGCTTTTCCCTGACATCCTTTTCCCTGGACCGCTCTCTGGATACCGCCTGGGACCAGGTGGCCCGCCGGTTCCTCCGGTACCACCAGATTTCCTTCTCTGAACTTTAAAATTCCATCCAGAACTCCACTCCGTCCTCCCGGTTTTCCACGCCGCAGCTGCCGCCGTGGGCATTGGCAATGGCCTTGACAATGGACAGGCCAATGCCGCTGCCGCCGTATTTCCGGGTCCGCGCCTTATCCACTTTATAAAATTTATCCCACAGATGGGGCAGATCCTCCTCCGGGATCTGCTTGCCGGTGTTGAACACAGAAATCCGGACCTTCCCGTCCACCGTGCCGGCCTTTACCACAATCCGCCCCGGATTGGTGACATGATGATAGGCGTTGCTGAGATAATTCTGCAGCACTTCCTCCATCATAAACTCCTCCGCCCGGACCCGCAGTTCCGGCGGGGCTATGAGTTCCGTCTCACACTGCATTTCTTTCCCCAACACCGATGTGGACTGGAGAACCCCTTTCACCACCGCCACCAGGTCAAAATCTTCCAGGGTCAGCTTCATCTGCCCGGACTCAATCTCCCCCAGATTCAAAAGACGCTTGACGATCAGGTTCATCTTCTTGGCCTCGTCAATGATGACATCGCAGTAGTATTCCCGGCTTTCCGGATCATCGTTGACCTCATCCTTCAGCCCCTCCGAGTATCCCTGGATCAGAGCGATGGGGGTTTTCAATTCATGAGAGACGTTGGAGAGAAACTCCCGGCGCAACTCGTCGATCCGGGTCTTCTCCTGGATATCCTTCTCCAGCTGGGCATTGGCTTTCTGCAGCGCCTCTATGGCATTCTGGAGGTTTTCCGACATGTGGTTCATACTGTCGCCCAGCACGCCGATCTCGTTTTTCTGGTTGCCCTGGTAGCGGACGCTGAAATCCAGTTCCGCCATCTGCTCTGACAGCCGGGCCAGCTGCAAAATGGGCTTGGTGAGGCTCCGGGAGATAAAATAGACCAGAATCCCTCCCAGGATCACCGCCGCCCCCCCCACAGAGGCCAAAAACCGGTTGGAAAGGGCCACGCTCTCCTGAATACTCTCCAGGGGCGTGGAGAGGATATAGCTGGCGTCCTGGTAGACGCCCACACAGTCGATCTGGTTGCTGCCCAGCTGGCTGTCATAGGCCTTATAGATCATATAGCCCTCTCCGCTTTTATAGATATCCGTGAGCAGCGGCGCATTCCCCCGCAGGTAGCTGGAAAGGCGCGTGCTGAAGCCGCTCTGGTCCGGGCTGCTGGAATACCGTTCCCGACCCAGCCCGCTGATTACCTGAGATTCCTGGATCACCAGGGCGGCAATGTTGTCGATCCGGCTCAGCTTATCCAGGATTTGGGTCTCCTCCTCCGCATAGCCGCTGTCCACGTAGGCCTCCACCGCCTCCCGCATGGTCTCGATCTTCTCCTGCTTCTGCTCCACCACATAGGTTTCCAGATACCGGTCATTAATAAAGCAGATTGCTGTAATCACACCGGCAATCACAGCAACCAGAATCAGCGTGAATTTCACGCGAATGGACATTTTCATTGCTCTACCTCAAACTTATATCCCATTCCCCAGACGGTTTTGATATACTCTCCCTTCTCCCCCATCTTGCTCCGGAGTTTCTTCACATGAGTGTCGATGGTCCGGGCGTCTCCGAAATAGTTGTAATTCCAGACATTGTTGAGGATGGTTTCCCGGGAGAGGGCGATTCCCTGATTCTCCACAAAATAGGTGAGGAGTTCAAACTCTTTGAAACTCAAATCCAGATTTTTTCCGTCCACAGTGACGGTGTGGGCCGCCTTGTTGATCCGGATCCCCCCCACCTCCAGAATGTCGCTTTGATCCCCTACGGTCCGGCGCAGCAGCGCCTCCACCCGGGCCACCAGAATCTTGGGGCTGAAGGGCTTGGTGATGTACTCGTCCACCCCAAGCTCAAAACCCCGCAGTTCGTCCCGCTCCTCGGACTTGGCCGTCAGCAGGATCACCGGGACCTTGGAGTATTTCCGGATGGTCTCCAGCACCTCCCAGCCGTTCATCTTGGGCATCATCACGTCCAGGATCACCAGATCAATCTTTTTATCCGCAAAAAATATGTCGATGGCTTCCTCCCCGTCTCCGGCCTCCAACACCTGAAAGCCCCGTTTCACCAGGAAATCCCGGACCAGCTTCCGCATCCGCTCCTCGTCGTCCACCATCAAAATTTTTCTCTGTTCCATCTTGACACCACCTCCGGATTCCTTTTTCTCAGGGAGAACCCGCCGTTCTCCCCCTTGCTTACTCGTATTCTGAAATGGTAATGGTCTCGATCACCAGATCCTCCACCGGCTTGTCATTGGCGTCTGTGGCCACCGCCTCCGCCTGGCTCAGCACGTCCATGCCCTCATAGATCTGGCCGAACACCGTGTGCTGCCGGTATAGCCAGTAGGCGCCGCCGTACTCCTCCAGATTGGCCTTGGCCGTGTCCGTCATGGACTCATAATCCAGGTCTATGCCGTACATTTTATACTGAGCCTCCACCTGGGAGAGCTGGTCCTCGGTGACCTGATCCGCACAGGTGACCAAAAAGAACTGGCTGCCGTTGGTATCGGCGCCGGCGTTGGCCATGCACAGAGAGCCGGCCAGGGGGAACAGATCCCCGGAGAACTCGTCCTCAAAATCCTCTCCAAAGTAACTCTCTCCACCGCTGCCAGTGCCGGTGGGATCTCCGCCCTGGATCATAAAATCCTGGATGACCCGGTGGAAGGTGAGGCCGTCATAATACCCCTCCTCCGCCAATCCCACAAAGTTCTCCACCGCCTTGGGCGCCTGGTCCGGAAACAGGCGGATCTTGATCTCTCCCATTCCTTGGATGGTCAGGGTGGCCACCGTGTCCCCTTTCTGGGGCCCCGCCATCTGATCAAACTCTTCCTGGGTATTTTGCCCGCAGCCGGGGACTCCCAGCAGCAGCAGAACGCCCAGTATCCACGCCAATCCCTTTTTCATGTCTCAAACCCCTTCTGAACGATTTCTTTGCAGAGTTTTTCCCTCTCTGCCTCTCCGTTATTTTAACAGGACCTGCGTCAAATTTCCAGAGGTTTCACATAATGTTCATAGAGCCCCCTACGCTTTTTCCGGTTTCCTTTCCGGTTTTCCTTCCAATTGTTTGTGTAAAGTCATAAAAATCCTGTTGTGCGGATCATTTTTTTATGCTAGAATAGTTGAGGCTGGCA
>CAZDOQ010000091.1:0-5879 GCA_964507035.1 uncultured Lachnospiraceae bacterium
TTTTACGTGCGGTGGTTTCGCTCAACGGATCTTGTTTCATCATAAGAACAGTTTTCTCCACAAAAGGCGTGCAATAAACTGGATATTTTGCCGGAGATGTGATATGTTTAAAGAAAGCGGGTACCGCGCCAAATCAATATCACAAGGAAGGTGAGGAGTTGGAAGATTATACCAAGTACAGGCTGAAAGAAAAGGGAGAGATGGAGTCCTTATTGGCCGGTAAGGACAATCTGTTTCTGATTGCCTGCAACAAGTGTTTCAAGGAATTTGAAACCGTGGAAGAACCGGAGTGCGGCCAGCTGGAGCAGTTGGCTGCGGAACAAGGAAAGACCGTCGCCGGCAGCATCCGGGTGGATTTTTTGTGCAACCAGATCCAGACGGGAAAGAAGCTGCGGGATGTGATCCCGGAGGGGACGGAACATGTGCTGGTAGCATCCTGCGGCTTAGGGATTCAGACTGTGGCGGATCTGGCGGATGTGCCGGTGTATGCGGCCAGCAATTCCCTGAACTACCGGGGATTTCACGGCATGGCTCTGACCGAGCGGAAATGTGACGCCTGCGCTCAGTGCTATCTGAATGTCACTGGCGGGGTATGTCCCATTGTGGATTGCTCCAAGAGCCTGGTCAACGGCCAGTGCGGCGGCGCCAAGAACGGCAAGTGCGAGGTGGACAGTGAAAAGGACTGCGCTTGGGAGAAGATCTACCGGCGGCTGGAGAAACAGGGGCGTCTCCAGGAGTTTTTGGATCAGCCCATTCAGCTGCGGGATTACTCTAAGGTGAACTTCAAGTTGATCAGCGAGCATGTGAAGTCCATCCGGGAGAACCGGCTGGAAGGCTACTACGGCGGCGTACATCCCACAGAGCGCAAGGAGTTTACAGAGCATTTGGCCCTGAAACAGTTCCCAGAACCGGCGGAGGTGGCCATTCCCCTTTCCATGCACGCAGGGGCTCCGGCGAATCCGGTGGTGCAGGAGGGAGACACCGTGAAGGTGGGCCAGAAGATTGGAGAGGCGGCGGCCTTTATCAGCGGCAACGTCCACTCCAGCGTCAGCGGTACGGTGGTGGCCATTGAAAACCGGGGCCACGCCACCCGGGGCGAATGCCTGTCTGTGGTCATCCGTTCAGACGGCAAGAACACCCTGGACGAGTCGGTGAAGCCCCACAAGCCTCTGGCGGAGTTGACGCCGGAGGAGATTGTGGACATCATCCAGGAAGCGGGCATTGTGGGCATGGGCGGCGCCGGCTTCCCCACATCTGTGAAATTGAAACCCGCCAAACCGGTGGATACCATTCTGATCAACGGCTGCGAGTGCGAACCATTGCTCACGGCGGACCACCGGGTGCTGTTGGAATATTCGGATGATATTGTGTTTGGCCTCCAGGCCATTTTGAAAGCGGTGGGCGCGGAGAGGGGCTTGATTGTCATAGAGGACAATAAGCCGGATGCCATTGCCCTGATGCAGGAGAAGGTGGCTGTCTTTGAAAATCTGGACGTGGTGCCGGTGAAGACCAAGTACCCCCAGGGTGCAGAGAAAATGCTGATTAAGCGGGTGCTGGGGCGGCAGGTGCCCCAGGGCGGACTGCCGGCGGATGTGGGCTGCGTGGTCAGTAACATTAGCACCACCAGGGCCATCTCAGACGCCATTCAGACGGGGATGCCCTTGGTGGAGCGGGTGGTTACCGTCACCGGAGAGCGGTTGAAAAAACCGGGCAACTACATTGTGAAGATCGGCGCCAACACCCAGGATCTCATCGACTACTGCGGCGGCATCACCGGGAAGGATGTGACTATCAAGGCCGGCGGCCCCATGATGGGCTTTGTCCTCTCTCGCACGGATGTGCCCATTATGAAGGGCTCCAACGGGATCATTGTGGTGGACGCGGACCACACCCAGGAGCAGCCCTGCATCAAGTGCGGCCGCTGCGCGGACGTGTGTCCCATGGAGCTTTCTCCTCTGTACTATGGGAAATTTGCGGATGAGGAGAACTGGCAGGGCATGAAGGAGAAAAACGTCATGGACTGCATTGAGTGCCGCTGTTGCGAGTACATCTGCTCCTCCAAGATTCCGCTGGTAAGCAAAATCCAGGCCGGCAAAAAAGCAGTAAGGGGGATGAAGTGATATGTTGATTACGGAATTGAAATCCAAAGAAACCCTTGCGGCGCTGACGGAGGGGAAAAAAGTTTTTGTCATCAACTGCCAGGGATGTAAGGAAGTGCATTTCCCGGAAAAAGAGGCGGTGCTCCTGGAGAAGGAGTGGCAGGAGGCCGGAAAGGTCACAGGCGTCCTTACCACTGACTATATCTGCAACCCGGACAACCTGAAGTTGCGCCTGGCCGGCCATCGGGAAGAAAAAGAGGCGGCGGACGCAGTGTTGGTGCTCTCCTGTGGGGTAGGGGTTCAGACTCTGGCCGAATACCTGGAGGAGAAGCCGGTGTACGCCGGCTGCGATACCTATCTCCTGCCGGGCTTCCAGGGGGTGACGCCTCTGGAGCATGCCTGCGACCAGTGCGGCGAGTGCTGGCTGAATCTGACCGGCGGCATCTGTCCCATCACCGCCTGCTCCAAGAGCCTGGTCAACGGCCAGTGCGGCGGCGCCAAAAACGGCATGTGCGAGGTGGACGGAGAGATGGAGTGCGGCTGGGAGCGGATCTACCGGCGGCTGGCCCAGCTGGGACGGCTGGATGCGCTGGCGTGCCCCCCTCAGGTGCGGAATTTTGCGACGGACGAGGAAGTTTCCAAGTAGTGTGACGGTTAAAAAAATAAGAGTAGGAGCCATATATCATGAAAATTACGGAGTTGTTTGAGCGTGGTGAATTTGTTGTTTCCGCGGAGGTGGGACCGCCCAAGGGATTTCATGTGGAGCAGCAGCTGGCGGACGCCAAGAAGTATCTGAGCGGCGTGGCGGCGGTGAACGTGACGGACAACCAGTCCTCGGTGATGCGCCTGGGGTCCCTGGCCATGTGCAAGGTCCTGCAGGATCAGGGGCTGCCCCCCATCTACCAGCTGACCTGCCGGGACCGGAACCGGATTGCCCTCCAGTCGGACCTTTTAAGCGCCGCCCTGTTCGGCATTGAGAACCTGCTGCTTCTCACCGGCGACCACACCAAGCTGGGGGACCATCCCCAGGCCAAGCCGGTGTTTGACCTGGATTCCGTTTCCCTGATCCACACGGTGACCCGGCTGGAGGCCGGCGAGGATCTGGGTGGAAATCCGCTGGCAGGCGAGCCGCCCAAGTTTGCCAAGGGCGCGGTGGTATCCCCCTGCAGCGACTCGGTGGATGCTCAGCTGGCCAAAATGGAGCGGAAAGTCCGGGCCGGTGCCGATTACTTCCAGACCCAGGCGGTCTTTGAGCCGGAGAAATTCATCCAGTTCATGGAGAAGGCCAAACAGTTTGGAAAGCCGGTGCAGATGGGCATCATCATCCCCAAATCCGCCGGAATGGCCAAGTTCATGAACAACAATGTGGCCGGTATCCATGTGCCGGATGAGATGATCGCGGAACTGGCGGCGGACAAGGAGAAGGCCAAAGCTGGCATCACCGGCGTGGAGATTGCCGCCCGGATCATCAAGGAATGCCGCCCTTACTGCCAGGGCATCCACATTATGGCCCTGGGCTGGGAGGAGAAGGTGCCGGAGTTGTTGAAGCAGGCGGGCATCTGAGGATCTGCTTACCATTTCATTGGAAGGCGCGCGCCGTCAGGCGCACCATGCCCAGCCCCGGAGGACATCTGAGAAGAAGCCTTCGGGGCTGATTGGTTGTGCGCCCGCCGGGCGGGAAATCAGGGGCGGCCGGATGCGGTGCGGGTTACAGGTTTTCCCGGATCACCTTTACGCAGTTTTCTTTGGTCAGGCCGTAGGTTTCCTTCAGATACTGGAGGGTTCCCACCTGGCCGAACTGGTCGTTTACGCCCAGCCGCTTCAGCCGTACGCCGCAGCCCGCTTCCGCCATGACCTCGGCCACGGCGCTGCCCAGACCGCCGATGATGCTGTGGTTCTCAAAGGTGACCACCAGCCGTTTTCCGGCAGCTTCCCGGCAGATCAGTTCCGCGTCCAGGGGCTTCACGGTGAACATGTCTACTACTTCCACAGAGACTCCTTCCAGGGCCAGAGCTTCTGCGGCGGCCAGGGCGTCGTGGAGCACCTCTCCCATGGCAATCAGCAGCACGTCCGAGCCCTCCCGGAGGATGTTGCCCTTGCCGATGGTGAAGGTGGAACCGGCGGCGTAGAGGTTGGGGGTGTTCTTCCGGTTAGCCCGAATGTAGTGGACCCCTTTCAAGGGAATCAGCTCCCGGATCAGCCAGGCCAGCTGTACTCCGTCCGCCGGATCAAAGACCATGGCTTCCGGAATGGTCCGCATGACAGCCACATCCTCAAAGGAGGTGTGGGTGCCGCCGTTGGCAGCCACGCAGACCCCCGGGTCCGAGCCGTATATGTTCAGGGTGTTCTTGGCGTAGGCGCCGGAAAGATAGATCTGGTCCAGGGACCGGCGGGCCGCAAAGGGCGCGAAGGTGTGGACAAAGGGCACATAGCCCCGCATGGACATGCCAGCGGCGGCGGACATCATGTTGGCCTCGGAGATGCCCATGTTCAGGAAGTTGTCCGGATGGGCTTTCTGGACTTTGCCAAATTTGGAGGCGCCGGCCAGGTCCGCATCCATCGCAAAAATCTTCGGGTTTTCCTCAATCAGCGCGTTGAGCGTGTCTGCAAACACCGCCCGCAGTTCCTGGTCTTTTCCGTCTATATCCAATTTCCACATGCTTAGATCCCTCCGTTCTCTTTGAGCCAGGCTTCCAGGCGGGTAATATCCTTGTCGGTCTCCGCATCGGCCTCCGCGTTGAATTTGGGCGCATGGTTGTCCACCACTGATTCCCAGTAAGGGGAACCCTGTCCTTTGACGGTGTTCATCACCACGCAGACCGCCTGGTCCTGAATATCTTTTACCTCGTTAATGGCGTTGTCAATGGCCTCCTCGTCCGAGCCGTCGCAGCGGACCGTGTAGAAGCCGAAAGCGCGCATTTTTTCGGCAATGTCAAACTGGCGGATGATGTTTTCCGTCCAGCCATCCAGTTGCCGCTTGTTCTCATCTATGAATACGATCACCTCATTGAGTTTGTGAGAGGCAATGAACTGGAACGCTTCCCAGCACTGGCCCTCGTTGAGCTCTCCGTCCCCCACGATCAGGTATACTTTCTGGGAAGATTTTTCCAGACGCAGCGAATAACCCAGGCCGGCGGCCACAGAGGTGCCCTGTCCCAGGGAGCCAGTGGTGGCGTCCACACCGGGGGTCTTGGTCCGGTCCGGATGGGAGGGCAGCAGGGTGCCTCCCTCATTGAGGGTAAAGAGCATTTCCTTGTCAAAGTAACTCTGCTCTGCCAGGGTGGCGTAGAGGGCGGGACCGGCGTGGCCTTTGGACAGGACCAGATAATCCCTCTCTTCCCAATTCGGATTGCTGGCATCATGGCGTAGATGGCGGTTATACAGTACGGACAGCAGTTCGATGATGGACATGGCGCCGCCCAGATGGCCGTAGCGTCTCCATTTCAGCATCTTCAGGACATCCAGCCGTACCTTGGCGGAATGGACTTTACATGCCTGCAGTTCCTTTTTCTCCATGTTTGACCTCCAGTTTCTTCTATTGGTGAGGCCAGACGGCAGAATTTCCCGCTGGCCATCCAGATCACATCATGTATACTATAGCATGGATTGGTTCCCAGGAAAACCCTTTTTCTTGCGGCATCCCGGATATCCGGCAAGAAAAATGGCAGGACGCCGGAGATATGGCTATATGGATAAGGAAGGTGAAATTTACTAGGCGACTAGGTGAAATTTGCGAAATTTGACGGCGGAATCGGGGGAGGCGAGTTGCGTTTTTCATGG
>CAZDOQ010000092.1:0-5858 GCA_964507035.1 uncultured Lachnospiraceae bacterium
AGTGAAAACCATGAAAATATGCTCGGAGGATTGACAATTCTCCGAAAAGGACATATAATCGAACCAGACTGAAGATTCTGTAAGTGCTCCGGTTTCGGGGATAATAGGGAATCAGGTGCGAGTCCTGAACAATCGGGTTGCTGTATTTCGGGTGTCCGCAGCGGAAGCCATTGCTAACGCGAGAAGGCGCGGCGGACGATACGCGATAAGTCAGAAGACCTGCTTACGGAATTGATGGAGTTGCTTCCGCTGAAAGCAGCCATCAAAATACGTCCCCGGGTTTTCAAAGAGAATCAGGAGTTTTTTGGTGTCTGTTTTTTATAAAACAGGCATTTTTTAATTCAGAGAAAGACCGCGGGAACCGGTGTGATGTGCCGGATGAGCATGCGAAAATAGGCGGAAAATCAGAAGAGAGGAGAGGAATCTATGAAGAAACAGATTCTCAGCATCTTGCTGGCAGCCACTGTGAGTATGACGCTGTTTTCGGGATGCGGCGGCACAGAAACCGGACAGACGACAGCTTCTCCGTCCCTGGAGACCGCGGGGGAGACGGCGGACCGGAATGAGACGAACGAGGTAGTCATAGCCACCTACCGGGATGCCGTCCAGGGAAGCGGAGATGCGTTCTATTGCTGGCAGGGAACGTACGTTTGGGAAAGCCTGACCACAAACAATGGCGGCATCATTGAACCCTGGCTGGCAGAGTCTTGGGAACACAACGAGGACTGCACCCAGTGGACTTTCTATCTGCGCCAGGATGCCTACTTTACGGACGGCGTCCTGTTCAACGCCCAGGTCTGTCTGGAGAATATTGAGCGTTGGGGGAAGGGACTGACATCCACCTATACGACCCTGAGCATTGAAAAATCCCTGCCCAACCTGGATACCATGGAGGCATTGGACGAGTTTACGGTTCAGTTTACCTTCACGGAACCGATCACCACGCTGGAGTATGTCCTTTCGGATTACGGCAGCCCCATGTTTAGTCCCAACTGCTTTGACGCAGAAACGGGCGTGATTTCGGATTTTGCCATTGGGACCGGCCCATACTATATCACCGAGCATGTCGATTCGGAATATGTGCTGCTGGAGCGCAATGACAACTACTACGGAGAGACCGGAAAGGTGAAAACTTTCCGGATTCGCTGCATTCCAGATGCGGAGACGCGAATTTCCGCCTTGAAATCCGGAGAAGTCATGGGACTGGCGGATAATGGAGCCATTACCATGGATGCGGCGTTGGAACTTTGCGAGACGGATGCCTCCTTTGCCATGGATAGCACCCCCAGCCATATGACCGAATATATTATGTTCAACTGTGCCAACGAATACCTGGCAGACAGCCGCCTGCGCCAGGCGTTGAGTCTGGCCACGGATAAGGAAGCCATCTGCCAGACCCTTTATGGAGGGTTGTTGGAACCGGCCTATTCTTTCTTAAGCACCCAGTCTGTATTCCACCTGGACCTGGAGGGTGAGTATGATATGGACCAGGCCAAGGCGCTGGCGGCAGAGGTATTGGGCGATCAGACGGTGGACCTTCGGCTTCTAATTCGTTCCGATACCGCGTCCAACTATAATTGCAAGGCTGTGGCGGAGTACCTGCAGCAGGTATACGCGGAACTGGGAGTGAATCTCCTGATTGAAATTCTGGATTCAGCTCTATACACGGAACGCCAGCAGGAGGGGAGTTATGACATGGTCCTGAGCGTTTTTGGTCTCAACAACGCAGATCCCACGTCCACCTTCAAGCAATATTTTGCCAGCGATGGGAACAGCAATATTTCCCTCAATTATAATTATTATAACGAAGAAGTGGATGAATTGATTGCCCTGGCGCCGACGCTCATAGATTTGGAGGAACGTTCCCAGGTGTATGATGAGATCCAAAGGGTTCTCTATGAGGACACGGCCTGTATTCCTATTTGCTACCAGATCAACGTAAACATTCACAATACGGCCATTGAAAATTACGCCGGAAGGACCTTTGGCGTAGGTCTTCCCACCATTAGCTGGACCGAATAAAAGATAAGTATGGTTCTTTTTAAGTATATCCTGAAAAAAATCCTGTTGTTGTTTCCCGTGTTGGTGGGAATCAGTATCATCGCCTTTGCTCTGGGGGTTATGTCTCCGGGAGATCCGGTGGACCAGGTCTTAAACCCCAGCGGATATGAGTCCTATACCCAGGAAGAGTATGACGCGATGGCGGCCCGCATGGGACTGGACCAGCCGGCTGTGGTACAGTATTTTACCTGGCTCTCTAACCTGCTCCATGGAGATCTGGGGCGCTCCTTTTTTACCCAGAAAAGCATCCTGGACCAGCTATCCAGACGAATTCCCATTTCTCTGGAGTTGGCGGCTTTCAGCATGATCCTGACGGTGGTTTTTGGGTTGGGACTGGGATCTTTGATGGCCCTTTTCAAAGACCGGGTCCTGGATACCTTCCTGAGTTCCCTGTGTACGCTCCTTCTCTCTGTGCCGGGATTTTGGATTGCCATTGTTTTGATCTATTTTTTCGCGGAACAGTGGAAACTGTTGCCTACCAGCGGGATTACCCAGCTGTCCGGCTTTGTCCTGCCGTCCGTTACGCTGGCGCTTCCCAGCATTGGCGTCTGTGCCCGCCTGACGAGAAGCGCCATTTTGGATGAGGTGGGCAGGCACTATATGCTGGTGGCGGATTCCAAGGGAATGGGCCGCCGACAGGCTGTCATCCGCCACGCCTTTGGAAACGCTCTGATTCCGATTATCACTTACCTGGGTACGCACGCGGCGGGGATTTTGGGAGGCGCGGCCATTGTGGAGACGATCTTTGCAATCCCAGGGATTGGAAGTTATGCCATTACGGCGGTTCGTTCCAAAGACTATTATGTGATCCAGGCCTATGTACTGTTCAGCGGTTGTGTCTATGTGCTGGTGAATCTTTTGATTGATCTCCTCTATCTGGTGGTCAATCCCAAAATCCGGACAGGGGAGGCGGTGGAATGAGGAGGCTTCCGTGGAAGACCAAATTTGCCTGGGGGCTGTTGGCCTCGATCCTTTTGATCAGCCTGCTGGCTCCTGTGATTGCTCCCTATGATCCGCTGGCCTCGGATTTAACCATCGCCCTGGAGGGGCCTTCCCGGGAACATTGGCTGGGGACGGACAATATTGGCCGGGATTTTTTGAGCCGGGTGCTCTATGGAGGCCGTCAATCGATTGTGTTGGCATTGGCGGCTACGGCCCTTTCCATGGCTCTTGGCTTTTTAGTGGGGCTGCTGGCCGGCTACTATGGCGGAGCGGTGGATGCGGTGATTACCACTGTTTCAAATGTGTTTCAGGGACTGCCGGGACTCACACTGATGCTTGCGGTAGCCGGCCTCATGGGCCAAGGAGTCAAAAGCATGCTGATAGCCATTGTCATCAACTCCTGGGTAGGCTTTTCCCGCATTGTTCGGGGAGAGGTCATGAAGCTGAAGCAGGAAAGTTTTGTGGACGGATTAAGGACGGTGGGAGCAAGCAACGCCAGGATTCTTTTCGCCCACCTCTCTCCGAACCTTCTGGGTACGGTCAGCATTGTGTTTGCCACCCGCATTGCCGGCAATATCATTAGCGTGGCTTCCCTCAGTTATCTGGGGCTGGGCCTGCAGCCGCCTACTCCCGATTGGGGTGTCATGATCAGCGACGCACAGCAGTATTTCCGGCGCAGGCCGCTGCTGGTCCTGGCGCCGGGCCTGTGTATTGTGCTGCTGTCCTTGAGCGTCAACCTGATTGCTGATAGCCTGCGAGACCGGTTTGACGTGCGGGAGGACAACCTGAGAAACATGTAGGGAGGGGCTATGAACGAAGATATAGAAATCAGAGGGCTTAACGTTTCCTTTGTCAATAAAGGGCGGCCTACCCAGGCGGTGACAGATGTATATGCCCGGTTTCCGGAGGGTTCGGTGACCGGTCTGATTGGAGAGAGCGGCAGCGGAAAATCTGTGCTTGGCATGTCCATTCTCCAGCTGCTGCCCAAAACCACGCAGGTGAAGGGCAGCTGCCTATACAAGGGGCGGGATCTGTACCGGCTCCCGGAGCATGAAATGAAAAAGGTGCGGGGACAGGAAATTGCCCTGATTCCCCAGAACCCTTCCGAATCCCTGAATCCCATTCGGACCATTGGAAGCCAGCTGACGGAGTGCGTGACAGTCCACAAAACCCAAAACAAGAAGGAGGCGGCCAGCCGGAGGGACTCCCTGCTCCGGCGTTTTGGATTTTCGGATGTGGACCGGATAAACCGGTCCTATTCCTTTCAGCTCAGCGGAGGCATGAACCAGAGAGTCGTATCTGTTTTGGGCTTGATGAACCGGCCTAGATGGGTGATTGCCGATGAGCCGACCAAAGGCTTGGACGCCATTTTGCGCCGTCAGGTATATCGGGTGCTGCGGGAAATCGGTGAGTCCGAGACAGGGGGCATGATTGTGATCACCCATGATATTGCTCTGGCTGGAGCCCTCTGCAGCCGGTTGATGGTACTCTATAAGGGTATGGTACTGGAACAAGGAGAAACGCGGAAGATACTGGAGCATCCGGCTCATCCCTATACTCAGGGACTAATCGGCTCCCTGCCGGAAAAGGGGATGCGTCCCATTGGCCAGGCAGATCCGGAGCGTGCCAAAGCTGCGTCGGGCTGCCGTTTTTATGCCCGTTGTCCTCATGGAACAGAAAACTGTGCCAAACACTTGCCTGCGGTGGCGGAACTTTCAGACGGAAGGCTGGTGAGGTGCTGCCGGTATGCTTGAAGTCAAACATCTCTCCAAAAGCTTTACAAGCGGGATTGTCACAAAAAGAAGGGTGGAAGCTGTCTCAGACGTATCTTTCCGGATTCCGGACGGCAAAACCTTTGGTATTGTGGGCAATTCCGGCTGCGGAAAGTCCACCATTGCCCGGATGCTTCTTTCCCTGCTGCGCCCGGACCAGGGCAGCATCCAGATTGACGGCCTGGATCTTCTCTCGGCAGACCGGAAAACCGCCCGCCGTCTGACCAGAAGCATCCAAATGATTTTTCAGCATCCGGAAAGTTCTTTGGACCCTGGCAAGAAAATCCGCGCCAGCCTGCTGGAGCCTATGAAAATCCACCGGATGTATGACGCGCCGGGCCGTATGGAGCGGCTGTTGGAGCGGCTGCGCCTGGTGGATTTAAGTCCGGAACTTTTGTCCCGCTACCCTCATCAACTCAGCGGTGGGGAGGCCCAGCGGGTGATGATTGCCCGGGCGCTGACGCTGGAGCCCCGGATTCTGGTTTTGGACGAGCCCACCAGTATGCTGGATGTCTCTGTTCAGGCCCAGGTTATGTGTCTGCTCAAAGAATTGCAGGAGAAAATGGGACTGAGCTACCTGTTCATCTCCCATGATATGGATGTGGTACGCTGGTTCTGCCAGGACATAGCGGTGATGCGGGAGGGGCGATTTGTGGAAATGGGGGCGGTGGAAGAGATTCTATCCAGCCCTCAGGATCCTTTTACCAGGGAACTGCTGGAAAGTTTTTCTATCTGGCAGGAATAGCTGGCGAAACCTTCTATTACATAGGAAAAGGCATGACTTTGCAGGCATTTGACAGTCTGCGGGCCATGCCTTTTTGCACATTTAAACTGTAATGCTTGCGATTGGGTATGCTATGGAGGTGCACTGCATGGAAAAACCTGGCTATGTAGCAAATTTTGTACGCCCGGCCAACACAGAAATCAAATTTATCCAGGGGCAGTGGTATTTATATGAGCGGAGTAATGTCTACGACCCGAAACCAGGAAGGTCAAGAAAGAAACCTTAATGACAGGAATTCCTTTTTTTATAGGCGTTAGCCGCCTTTAATGCCGAAGAGATGTGGGCCCGCGTAAAAAATC
>CAZDOQ010000093.1:0-5835 GCA_964507035.1 uncultured Lachnospiraceae bacterium
GCATGCGGGAATGCTGGAATTGGCAGACAGGCATGACTAAGGATCATGTGGTCTACGACCGTGAGGGTTCAAGTCCCTTTTCCCGCAGTAGAAAAGGACAGCGGCTCGGCAGAGTCCCCGAGAGAATCGGGGACTTTTGTGCTATATGGGGAAATTCCAGGAAAAACCGTGGAAAACGGAGCGTAAAGTGAGAGAGGGACTATGCGCAAAGCGACAATTTCCAAGAAACAGTACATCTCCGCAGCCTGCAAGATTATGGAGGAAGGGGGCATGGAGGCCTTCTCCATCCGCAGGCTAGGCCGGGAACTCAACTGCAATACGGCCAATCTGTACCGCTATTTTTCCAGTATGGAGGAGCTGCAGATGTATGCGGCGCTGAACAACCTGCAGGGGTATCTGCGGGACGTAAGCGAACTGTTTGCCAATGAGGAGGACTGTATCCAGCGCTATTTTGGCGTCTGGGACTGTTTCTGCACCCATGCGTTTGCTCACGCGCAGTCGTTTAATCTCCTGTTTTTCAGCGAATACAGTTCGGAACTGTACAAGGTGATTCTGGACTATTACAGCATGTTCCCAGAGGATCTGTCCAAAATTGACAGTGACCTGCAGAAAATCTTCCTGCAGGGGGATTTTGACTACCGGGATTACCTGATGCTCCACGAGATTGTCAAGCAGGACAAGATGGAGGAATCGGATGCCGTGATCCTGAACGGCGTGGCGGTAAACCTGTTCAAGGGCTACTTTAAAACGGTGCTGGATCTGGACATGCAGGGGGATATGCTGATCTTCTACAAAAATAAATTTCTGGAAACGCTCCATTATGTGCTGAAAGACCATTTTATCAACACGTAACGCCGGGGCTGATGAATGCCCATGTACACAGCAATATCCTGAAATAGCAAGAGACGGATCGGGTGCTGTTTCAGTCGGAGGGCTATAGCACGCTGGCCTCCTGCACACCGCCCAGTGCTGTCTAGAGCGGGGCTTCACCACCATTCGGGTAACGGCCTGGGCCTCACTGAGTTGGGCGACGTGGACTGCAAGCGGCTGATTGACCGGGGCTTCTTTCCCGGTGCCAGGCTGGTTGTGGCCCGCCGCTCCCTGGGATGCCCTGTTTGAATGCGATTTTGTCATGAAGGACGGAGTCTGCCATGAGACGTCCGGCCGTGTGGCCGAATAAAAACGGGCCCTTGGATTTTCGAAAAGGAATCCAGGGGTCTTTTTTGTACTTTTTTCCGTGTGCTCCGGCCCTGAAAAAAATACAGGAATTCTATTTTTGAAATAAGGGGAGATCAGAACGCAAAAAAGATAAAATCGTTAAAAGAATAACGTATTTTGTGAAAATTCAGACATTGAATTATTGAATATTGACACAAGCGAAAAGCTCCTTTATAATATCGATAAATAATCGCGATTAAAAGGCGGACCGGATGCAACATCAGCCTGATGGAATGTGAAAGGAGGATTTTATTCATGCCCTATGTAGCAACGGAAGCCCAGAAGGAAATGTTCGCGAAGGACCACAACCATCTGAAAGAGGTCCTGAAACTGGGCAGCGAAGTCCTTTGGCTGACCAGGGAGGAGTGTATCAAGGCCGGGCCTTCCATGGAGGAGACGCTGGAGTTGACCCGGCAGGCCCTGGAGGCCCACGGCAGAAAAGAGTTTGAGATGCCGGCAAAGATCGGCATACATCCCTGGCCGGATGTGTTTTTCCACGCAATGCCGGCCTATGTCCCTAACAATGTGGCGTGCGGAATCAAATGGATTGAATGCTTCCCCCGCAATCCCAAGCAATTTGGCCTGAGCCAGACCACGGGGCTGGAAATCCTCAACGATATTGAAACCGGCGTCCCCTATGCGGTGATGGATTGCTCCTGGCTTACGGCCATGCGGACACCGGCCACCACAGCGCTCACGGCGGCGGCCTTCCACCCGGACGCGGAGAACTTTGGCATGTTTGGCTGCGGCGTGCAGGGGCAGGAGCATGTGAAATTCATTGTCAAGACGCTGAAGCATTTGAAGAAAATCTACATCTACGATGTTCGTCCGGAAATGATGGACACCCTGCTGGAAAACGTGAAAACCTTTGTGGACGTGGAAATCCTCAAGTCGGACCCGAAAGAGATGGCGGAAAAATGTGATGTCATGTGCTCCGCCACCATCATTCTGCTGAACCCTCTCTCTGTAGTCAAGCGCGAATGGGTCCGTGCCGGACAGACCATTCTTCCCTGTGATCTGAATACCTTCTGGGAGCCTTCCATCCAGACGGACGCGGACAAATATTTTGTGGACAGCACAGACGAACATAAGCTGTTTGCGGATATGGGCTATTTTCCCGATGGGCTGCCGAAAATCTGCGGGCAGACCGGCGAGGTGCTGGCCGGGCTCATAGAGGGGCGGACTTCCCCGGATGAGTTGATTGTGGTCTCCAATATAGGCATGTCCGTCTGCGATATGGTGATGGGGAAGGCCATATTTGAGAAGGCTGTGGAAATGGGAATCGGAACCAGGCTGCCGCTGTAAACATGGCACTGTGCGAGGCGGCTGTGAAATACCCTTCAGGTACACTGTGATGCCATGAAAAGCATGGTAAAGAGAGGAGGATATATTATGGCGTTACTGAAACTGGCTTCGGATGAGCAGGTGAGGCAGATTCATCTGAAGGCCATCGAGATGCTGGACCGGTATGGAATCGATGTGATGGACGAGGACTGCAAGAACACCCTGCTGGAGCACGGCTGCAAGCTGATCCACAACGGGCGGGTGCAGATTGCCCACGAGCTGATTGAGGCCATGATCGCCAGCAACAAGAAAGTCATTGAGTTTGAGAGCCTTTTTGGAAACAAGCTTACGGTTGAGATTGGAAAAACCTATTCCCATACCTTTGGCGGCGCTGCCGGGATTGTGGATCTGGACGGAAATTACCGCAACGCTACCGGGCAGGACCTGGTGGATTCCTACTGCCTCAACGACAGCCTCAGCAGCCTGGATATGGCCTGCGCGCTGGTTTACCCCACCGATCTGGACGACCGCATGTGCCAGTATCTGGAGTGCGCCATGCCGCTGGTGGCCAGCCGGAAGCCGGTTTGCGGCGCGGCCATGTCCCACCCCGGCCCGGCCAAATATGTTGCCAAGCTCAACGACATCATCACCGGCGGGGACATGAGCAAGCCCCGGCCCTTTATGACCCACGTATCCCCCCAGTCCCCTTTTATCTGGACCAAGGAGGATATTGACTGCGTGCGCTACATCAGCGCCTCCGGCATCCCCTGTACGCTGCTGGCCGCTCCCATGGCCGGCCTCACCAGCCCCCTTTCCATTATCGGCCATGTGACCCAGGTCCATGCGGAGATCCTGGCATGGGGCGTCTGGTTCTACCTGGTAAATCCGGAGTCCCCGCGGATCTATGCGCCCCGGTGCTTCTTCCCCAACATGAAGTCCTGCCAGCTGTCCATTGGTCTGCCGGAGAACGCCATTGCCAGCGCCATTGCCTCTCAGCTGGGTAACTACTGCGGCTTTATCTCCGATGTAAATGGAGGCTACACCACCAGCTGCGCCTCCGACGTGCAGATCGGATATGAGAAGATGATGAACTGCCTGCTGCCCGCCCTGGCCGGCGCCACCATTGTCACCGGGGGCGGATCCCTGGCCGGCGGCACCGTTTACTCGCCGGTGCAGCATGTGATTGATGATGAGATCCTGGGCCGGATCAAACATGCGGTGAAGCCGGTGGATCTCAGCGACGAGGAGGTCTATGGCTTTGAGGCCACCGACGAGGTGGTGTTGGAGGGAAGCACCTTCCTGCAGGAGCCCCACACCATTGAGTATCTCAGCGAGTTGTTCCGTCCCACCATTTCCTTCCAGGATACCTGGAGAATCTGGGAGGACGTGGGCAAGCCGGATATCTGCCAGGTGGCGGCGGAGAAGGCCAGGGAGATCATGGCGAGTTATGAGCCGCCGGAGTTGGATCCCGCGCTGAAAAAGGAAATCGATGATCTGACCAAGGCGGCGGAAAAGGAATTGCTGGTGTAAAACGGTCCCCGCAGGCGGGCCCAGGGAAACAGCCGGCCCGGGAGACGAGAACGTTAGGCAGGGAGGGATACATATGCAGGCGTCACGGATGAATTTACTGAGCAAGGAGCAGCTGGCGGAGCTGCGCGGGGCAGCGCTCCGGATTCTGGAGACGCTGGGAATGAAGGTGGAGGACGAGGCGGTTCGCCGACTGTTTGCATCCCATGGCTGTGTCATACAGGAGGACCGGGTACGGATTCCGGCGGAACTGCTTGACCAAGTCTGTGCCCAGGCCCACAGCCGGATCCATTTCAAAAGGGGCGCATGGGACTTTACCCTGGAGCACGGTTTCCCCAGAACCCACTGCACCGGCGGCGCCCCCTGGATTCTGGACGCGGACGGTAGCTGCCGGAACGCTCTGGCGGCGGACATGGTAGATTCGCTGAAGCTGACCAACGGGCTGGACCAGCTGGACCTGCCCTGCTGTCTGTTCTATCCGTCGGATGTCCCTGCGGCCATCAGCCAGTACACGCAGACCGAGGCCATGTTCCGCTACTGCAAAAAGCCCATTTATGCGCCGGGCATCTCCATGGCGGGCAACGCCCGGTACATCGCGGAGTTGTTCCGGCTGTTCAACAAGGAGGAGGACTCCTATGTGGCCATGACCGGCGTCTCCCCGGAGACACCGCTCCATCTGCCCCGGGAGATTACCGACATTCTGAAGATTGTGGCGGAGGCGGGGATGCCGGTGAGCATTCTGGCCGCGCCCATGTCCGGCCTCACCGGCCCTATCACTGTGGCCGGCTGCGTGGCCCAGTGCTACGCAGAGCTGCTGGCCACCGCTACCTACTGCTGGATGGTTAATCCCAAAACCCCGGTGATCATGGGCTCCCGCACCTTCTTCACCAACATGAAGTACGCCCAGGCAATTCTGGGCCTTCCGGAAAACGGCATTGCCTCGGCCCTGTGCACGGCCCTGGCCGCTGAAGACGGCTTCCTCAGCGATGTGTACGGCATGTCCTGTACCGCCCTGGCCCCGGACCAGCAGGCCGGCTATGAGAAAATGTTCAATGCCCTTGTGCCCGCCCTAAACGGCGCGGCCCTGATCACCGGCATGGGTTCCCTGGCCAGCGTCATGTACGGCTCCCTGGGGCAGATGGTGCTGGACAACGAGCAGATGGCTATGGTTCGCCGCTGTTTTTACCCTTACGGGACGGATTCGGAGACCATTGGCCTGGAGGCGATGGAAAGCGTGGTGCTGGAGGATTCCACCTTCCTGGTGGAGCCGCACACCCTGGAAAATCTCCGGAGTGAGGAAGTGTATGTGAACCGCGTCGGCTTTGTCCGCATGCCGGAGGCAGGGGATTCGGTGGATGCCAACGGCCTGATCCGAGAGGCAGATGAGCGGGCCCGGAAAATTGTGGAGGCAGACGAAACGGTTCCCCTTCCAGAGGATGTGGAGCGGGAGATGGCGGCCATCACCGCAGCGGCAAAACGGGAACTGCTGTGAAGCCAGCCGGAAAAGGCGGGTCGAAACAGATCCGAATAAAAAGATAAAAAGGAGGAAAAGCATGAAAAGAAAGAGATTGTTGGCACTTGTCATGGCGCTGGCCATGGTGTTTTCACTGGTGTCCTGCGGAGGCGATGCAACCAGCACCAGCGACAGTGAAACCCAGGACGCCGGTGAAAACTCTTCCAGCGGAGAAACAGGCGGGAGTATGACCGTCGGCATTCCGTCACTCACCGATTCCTTTGACTTTTTCAACACAACCAACGGCTATGAGAGTTTTTCCATGAGCCAGGTGTACGATACGCTGGTGATGA
>CAZDOQ010000094.1:0-5803 GCA_964507035.1 uncultured Lachnospiraceae bacterium
AAGGCGGCGATATTGTTCTCATTAATTTTGCCCGAACAGGACAGGTGGTTCATTATAGTTCAGGGCCTTTTGGCATCCACAAAGGCGGGCCAAGATGGACACCGTATGAAAAAAGAGCCAAACAAAAACATCGAAGAGTAATTTATTATACTCCATATGTGGAGTATGCGGCGAAATACCAGTTTCCTGATCCTGAAAAGGTGATATTTGCAAAGAACTGGGATCAGGTACTAACGCTGCTGCAGGAACATGGGCCGGATAGCAGAGTTTCTGTGCTTACAGATGGGAGCATTTCTTACTTCCGCGGCCAGGAACGGGCTGGATTCCTTACTCCGCAAAATTCCCCGTATACAGCTGATAATATTTGCCCCTGGCCTCAATCAGCTGATCGTGGGTGCCCCGCTCTATGATCCGGCCCTGCTCCATGACCATGATACAGTCGGAGTTTTTCACCGTGGACAGCCGGTGGGCAATGACAAAGGTGGTGCGCCCCTTCATCAGGGCGTCCATGCCGTCCTGAACCAGCCTCTCCGTCCGGGTGTCAATGGAGGAAGTGGCCTCATCCAGAATCAGCGCCGGCGGGTCCGCCACCGCGGCCCGGGCAATGGCCAAAAGCTGCCGCTGCCCCTGGCTCAGGTTGGCCCCGTTTCCGGTGAGCATGGTGTCATATCCGTCGGGCAGGCGGCGGATGAAGCCGTCTGCGTTGGCCAGCTTGGCCGCCTGAATACACTCCTCGTCCGCAGCGTCCAGTTTGCCGTAGCGGATGTTGTCCATGACGGTGCCAGTGAACAGGTGGGTGTCCTGGAGCACCATGCCCAGGGAGCGGCGCAGCGCCGGTTTCTTGATCTTGTTGATGTTGATGCCGTCATAGCGGATCTTGCCGGCGGCGATGTCGTAGAACCGGTTGATCAGGTTGGTGATGGTAGTCTTGCCGGCGCCGGTGGCGCCCACAAAGGCAATCTTTTGTCCCGGCTTAGCCCAGAGGCTGATGTCGTGGAGGACCATCTTATCCGGCGTGTACCCAAAGTTCACATGCTCCAGGACCACGCCGCCCTCCTGCTTGGTGTAGGTAACGCCGCCGTCTTTTTGGGGCACTTTCCAGGCCCACAGGTTGGTCCGGGTGGGGGACTCGGAGAGTTGTCCCTTCTCGTCCTCCCGGGCGTAAACCAGGTCCACAACTCCCTCGTCCGTCTCCGGCGCCTGGCCCATCAGATTGAATACACGCTGGGCGCCGGCAGCCGCGTTGACCACAAAGTTGATCTGCTGGCTCACCTGGGTGATGGGGTTGGTAAAGCTCCGGTTCAGGCCCACAAAGGTGACGACGGTGCCAATGGTGACGCCAGCCCACTGGTTGATGCCCAGAATGGCGCCCAGAAGGGCCACCAGTGCGTAGCTGATCCAGCCGATGTTGGCATTCACGGGCATCAGCAGGTTGGCATAGCTGTTGGCTTTGTTGGTGCTGTTTCGCAGTTCCTCGTTGACCTTGCGGAAATCGTCCAGGGCGGCCTGCTCATGACAGAAGACCTTGATCACCTTCTGGCCGTCCAGCATCTCCTCAATGAAGCCGTCCACGGTTCCCAGATCCCGCTGCTGGCGGTCGTAATACTTGCCGGACAGCCGGGAAAACCGGGAAGTGACAAACAGCATGACCACCGCCGTGAGAATGGAGATGATGGTCAGAACCGGGTTTAAGAGGATCATGGTGATCAGGGTGGCCGCCATGGTGACCACCGAGTTGATGATCTGGGGAATACTCTGGCTCAAAAGCTGCCGCAGGGTGTCCACGTCGTTGGTGTAGACGGACATGATATCCCCGTGGGCGTGGGTGTCAAAGTATTGGATGGGCAGAGACTCCATCTTGCTGAACAGATCGTTCCGGAGCCGGAGCATGGTGCCCTGGCTGACGTTGACCATGATCCGGTTGTAGGTAAAGGCGCTGATGACGCCCAGGCCCATGATGCAGGCCAGGCGGACCAGGTCTTTGGCCAGACCGCTGAAATCCCGGGAACCATTGGCCAGCATAGGGGTGATGTAATCATCCACCAGGGTCTGGGGGAAGGTGGCTCCTACCACCGTGGCAATGGCGGTGAGCAAAATACAGAAGACCACCAGGAGAAACGGAATTTTATAATAGTGTAGCACGTATTGAATGACCCGCTTAATGGCTTGGGAAGCCGTTTTGGATCTGCTTTTTTGTGTGTCCGGCATACGATATTCCTCCTCTGTTTGCTGCGCCCTTACGCAGGCTGATCAAAGTCGCCGCCGCCTTCCATCTGGGAGTGGTAGATATCCTGGTAGATGGCGTTGGTCTTCAGCAGGTTTTCATGAGTGTCAAAGGCGTCCACCCGGCCTTCATCCAGGACCAGAATCCGGTCTGCGGACTGGACGCTGGAGACCCGCTGGGCAATGATGATCTTGGTAGTGCCGGGGATCTCCCTGGCAAAGGCCGCCCGGATCTTGGCGTCGGTGGCCGTGTCCACAGCGCTGGTGGAGTCGTCCAGGATCAGTACCTTGGGTTTCTTGAGCAGCGCCCGGGCAATGCAGAGCCGCTGCTTCTGACCGCCGGACACGTTGCTGCCGTCCCGTTCCATGTAGGTTTCATAGCCGTTGGGCATCCGGTCAATGAATTCGTCTGCGCAGGCAGCCCGGCAGGCCTCTATACACTCTTCCCTGGTGGCGTCCGGGTTCCCCCAACGCAGGTTATCCAGAATGGTTCCGGAAAAGAGGGTGTTTTTCTGAAGCACCACCGAAACCTGGTTCCGCAGGACTTCCGTGTCATACTGGCGCACATCCACGCCGCCCACAGAGACGGAGCCGCTGTCTGCGTCATACAGGCGGCAGATCAGGTTCACCAGACTGCTCTTGCCGGAGCCGGTGCCGCCAATGACGCCGATGGTCTCTCCGCTCTTAATGTGCAGGTCAATGTCGGACAGGGCGTTTTTTCCGCTGCCGCGCTTATAAGAGAAGCTTACATGGTTGAAATCAATCCGTCCGTCTGCCACTTCCATCACCGGGTTCTCCGGATCCTTGAGATCGGCCGTCTCATTTAGCACCTCGCTGATCCGGCGGACGCTGGCCAGGGACATGCTGATCATGACCACCACCATGGAGAGCATCATCAGGCTCATAAGCAGGGCCATGATATAGCTGAACAGGCTGGTCAGATCTCCGGTGGTCATGGAGCCGTCCACAATAAACTGAGCGCCAAACCAGGAGACGGAGATGATGCAGAAATAGACGGCCAGCATCATGGCCGGGTTGTTGAAGGCCAACAGCCCCTCGGCCTTGACGGACAGGTTGCAGAGCATCTGGGAAGCCTTGGAAAATTTAACGTTCTCATAGTCCTCCCGGACAAAGGCTTTGACCACTCGGATGGCGGACACATTTCCCTGGACGCTGGCGTTTAAGTCGTCGTACCGGCGGAACACCTGGCGGAAGATCTTTAAGGTCACCACCATGATGGCGCCGATGACGGCGATCAGAAAGGCCACTGCAATCAGGAACATCAGGCTGAGCCGGGGGCTGATGATCAGGCACATGGCAAAGCTGAAGATCAGGTTTAAAGGGGCCCGGACCGCCACTCGGATGATCATCATAAAGGCGTTCTGGACGTTGGTGATATCCGTGGTCATCCGGGTCACCAGGCCGGGCACGCTGAATTTGTCAATGTTGGAAAAGGAAAAGGTCTGAATGTTGGCGTAGATGGCCTCCCGCAAATTGGCGGACAGTCCGGCGGAAGCGCCGGCTGCGTTTTTTCCGGCCAGGGCGCCGAACATCAGGCTTAAAAAGGCCATGACCACTATCAGGGCGCCGTAGCGGTAGACCACCGGCAGGTTGCCGGCCTCAAGCCCCTGGTCAATGATGATGGCCGTGATAAAGGGAATCAGAATCTCCATGATCACTTCCAGCGAGGTCATGCCAATACAGAGAAAGGTGTCCCGCTTATATTTTCCCAGCTGCCGCAAACCTTTTTTCATGTTGTAACAACCTCCCTCTTCACAATTCCGTATCGTCCGGGTTTGTTTTGGTACGAACTGTTCGGGTCCGTATTATTTGCGCTGAAAAGATTGTAGCGCAGAATCTCCTAAATGTGAAATTCAAATGTATTATCATCTATAAAGAATGTTTATAGATGACGAAAAAGCTTTTTTGTGGTACGATAAAAGGGAACAGAAAGAATAGAAAATTGGAAAAGAGGAATTGGAATGAATACGATACAACTGGAATGCTTTGTGGCGGTGGCGGAGCACCTGAATTTTTCCAAGGCTTCCCGGGTGCTAAAGATCACGCAGCCGGCGGTGAGCCACCAGATTCAATCTCTGGAGGAGGAATTGGATGTGAAGCTGTTCAACCGCACCAGCAAAAGCGTGGCCCTGACCACGGAGGGCTTGCTGTTTTTGGCGGACGCCCATCTGATTTTGAGGACCGCCCTGTCCGCCAAGGAGCGGCTGGGACGCCATGAGCATTTTTTATTCTTTGAGTTGGGGTGCCACAACTATATGGAAATGAAGCTGCTGCCGCCGGTGCTGAAGCAGCTGGGGGAGGAGTTTCCGCTGCTGCGCCCTTCCATCCGGCTGATTCCCTTTCCGTCCCTGCTGAGCCAGCTGGAAAGCAATCAGATTCAGGCAGCTTTGGGCGTCGGGGACGCCCCCCCAAAATCCTCCCTCTATTACTATAAAGAACTCTGTCTGGCGCCCATTGCCTGTATCTGCGCGCCGGGGCATCCGTTGGCCCGGTATAAGACGCTGACCAAACGGCTGCTTCACGGGAGTTTTGTGGCCTGTTCCCCCCACCAGGTGGCCGACTCCGTTTTCGCCTTGCAGAGCAATATGCTGGTGAATCTGCCGCCGGAGCAGCGCTATCTGACGGAGAGCATTGAGAGCGCTCTGTCTCTGGTGAGGGCGCAATTTGGCTACACCCTATATCCGGATTTTTTACCGGCCCGGGAGCCGGACCTGTGCTATATTCCCGTCACCAATCTGCCCGGCGTCTCCTTTGGGGTGTACTGCCCCTTCGACCACGACGAACCGGTGCTGAAGCGGTTCCTTGCTCTGCTTTCCCAGTACCTGCAGGACAGCCGCTCCTCTGCGGGTTCATCAACTCCAGGACCAGCCGGACCCGGCGGCGCTTGATCCAGATCCGTCAAAAAAGCATGCCGCCGGTTTTGACGCCGCAGCATGCTTTCTCTTGCAATGGATGTTTTGTTTTTCCCTGAAAGCGCTATTTTTTGGAGTTCACAGCGCTCCGGATACGGGCCAGCAGCCCTTTCTTTTTCTGGGGCGCTTGAATGCTTCCGCTCCGAACGCTCTTGATGGACATGATATAAATGCCGCTGATCTCCACCTTCACTTCCTGCTTCACCGGCAGCACCTCCCACACGTTCCGGTCCGCCGCCAGCACCATGATTCGGGGACCAACTTTGGCCTTGACAATGGGCAGCTTGGTCCAGCGCAGGTATTTGGGGGTCCGGTCGATCGCCGATTGGGGCAGTCCGGAGTCTTTCACCTTCAGCCGCTTTTTGTCAATGATCAGCATGGAGACGGTTTGCTTCATGGCGTCCATCTGCACCGTGGCGTCCGCCTGTTTTTTCTGCATGCGGCGTCCCAAAAAATACAGGACCGCCAGCACAACCAAGACGATCAGGAGAATGATCATCACAATTTCCCAGAAAGCCATATGTGTTCCTCCACCTTCCTATTTCCGAAAGACTGTCCGCCGCCCTCCGGACGGCATACGCATTGATTATAGCATCGGCAAAGAAGCCTTGCAAGCAAAAGTTTTTAAAACCCACAGCAAAACCTAC
>CAZDOQ010000095.1:0-5651 GCA_964507035.1 uncultured Lachnospiraceae bacterium
TAAAAAACGCCCGGGGAAGTTTCAGGAAGGTCCTTTTCTGCCTTTTTCTGCGCCGCTCCCGCTCTTGCCAAAGTCTCTTCTCTGCACTATAATAGTGGAAAACACCGGAAACACTCTCCGGTGTAACTGGAGCAGGAAAGGAAGCACAACATGAAAGTATTGATGATCAATGGCAGTCCCCACCGGCAGGGAAACACCCAGGTGGCGTTGACGGAGATGGAGAAGATCTTTGCCGCCGAAGGGGTGGAGACGGAAACGGTCTGTCTGGGCAACCAGGATATCCGGGGCTGTATTTCCTGTTACAGCTGCTCCAAAACCGGAAAATGCGTATTCTCCGACCTGGTAAACGAGACGGCCCCCAAGTTTGAGGCCTGCGACGGGCTGGTGGCGGCGTCCCCGGTGTACTATGCCTCCGCCAACGGCACTCTGGTCTCCTTCCTGGACCGTCTGTTCTTCAGCACGCCCTTTGACAAGACCATGAAGGTGGGGGCCAGCGTGGCCGCGGCCCGCCGGGGCGGCATCACCGCCACCTTTGACCAGCTGAACAAGTATTTTACCATCTGCGGCATGCCCATCGCCTCCGGCCAGTATTGGAACGGGATCCACGGGCAACTCCCGGGGGAAGCGGCCCAGGACGGGGAAGGGATGCAGATGATGCGGACCCTGGCCCGGAACATGACCTTCCTCATGAAGAGCATTGCCCTGGGCAGGGAAGCCTACGGGCTGCCGGAGCGGGAACCCTTTGTGCCCACGAACTTTGTGCGGCCTTGACCGCTTGGCTCGAAAGACAGAAAGACGGGCCGTGAGGAAAGCAAAAAGACAAACCCTCTGGAAAGGAAGAGAACATGAAAACTGGTTTGGTGTTGGAAGGCGGCGGCATGCGGGGCATTTACACCGCCGGAGTGCTGGACGTGCTCCTGGAGCAGAAAATCCGGTTTGACGGGGTCATCGGCGTATCCGCCGGGGCCATCCACGGCTGTTCCTTTGTCTCAAAACAACACGGAAGAAGCATCCGCTATTACCGGAAATACTGCCGGGACAAGCGTTTTATGAGTCTCTACTCCCTGCTCACCACCGGCAATCTGGTGGGGGAGGAATTTTGCCACCATGAAATTCCGGAAAAACTGGATCCCTTTGATGAGGAGTCCTTCGCCCACTCTCCCACCCGCTTTTACGCCGCCTGCACAGACGTGGAAACCGGACGCCCGGTTTACGTGCGGATTCGCCGGATGAAGGAAGGGGTCCGTTATATGATGGCCTCCGCTTCCATGCCTCTGGTTTCCCGGATTGTGGAGGAGGGAGGCCGGAAGCTTTTGGACGGCGGCATAGCGGACAGCATCCCTCTTCGGGCCTTTGAGCGGGCCGGCCATGAGAAAAACCTGGTGGTGCTGACCCGGCCGGAGGGGTACCGGAAGAAAGAATCCCGGAACACTCTGGGGCGGATCGTCTACCGCCGGTATCCGGCCTTTGTCCGGGCTATGGCCCTTCGCCCCCGGCGGTACAACGCCACCCTGGACTATATTGCCCAGGCGGAGGCGGAAGGCCGCGCCTTTGTGATCCGGCCCTCCCGGGACTTAAAGATCAGCTGCACGGAGCGAAATCCGGACCGGCTGCTGGAACAGTACCAGCTGGGGCGGGAGGACGCGGAAGCCGTTTTGGAGCAGCTGAAGGCGTTTCTTCCCTGAAGAAAGGGAACGCTATTTCAAAAGCCCTCTGGGGCGTCCGGACCCCGGACCTTGAAAAATAAGCTTAAAAAGTGATATCGTTTTTCCGGTTCAAAAGACGGGCGCCGTGGATGATGGCAAAGGTCCCCGCCGCAGCGGCAAACACGATGGTCACAATCCCCATCACCACATTGAAAATTCCAGCCGTCCTCATGACATGATACACTTTCTCCATGGGCTCACCTCCTCCCTGCAGCCCGGACCGGCGGGCGGCGGCCGCCCGCCCTGATCCTCCTATTCCGTTTCCCCTTGTTTGATATGGACCCCGCCGAACAGCAGCGGCATCATCTTCTGGGTCATCTCCAGCAGGGAATAGTTCCCATTGGAAATGCAGTAGTCGTACACCAGCGCCCGCTCCGCCATCACATAGAGCTGGGCAATCTCATAAAACGGCATGGTCCGAATGATCTGCCCTCTTCTCTGGCCCTCATCCACCAGCTGATTGATGATCTTATAATAGAAACGGTTTTGGTCCATCAGATGCTTGTCTCCCTTTTTGGTGACCTGGGAGGCGTACATAAAAGCCAGCAGATCAATGGGAATCTCCCGCTCGATCATGCCGTGGACCTCCCGGCAGAGATACAGCAGCTTCTCATAGCTGTCCATCTCCGAATCCAGCGTCTGAAGGATCTCCTCGTACTTCTCATCAAAAATGGAGGACAAAGAACTGAGCAGTTCGTCTTTTCCGGCAAAGTAGTGATAAAAACTTCCTTTTGAGGTACCGGACTCCGAAATGATATCGTCAATGGTGGTATTTTCATACCCCTTTTCTCGGAACAGCTTCCAGGCGGTTCTTGCAATCTTGCCTTTGGTGTTCTCCCTTCTTGCCATAACACATACCCCTTACTTAAACTGCTACTACTATAACATTGAAAATTTCGGAAGTAAAGGGAATTTCCGCAACTTTCTCGAAAAATCACTTGAAATTTTCCTTATTATGCCTTAAAATGTACTCAAGACTAGAACGCGGTCTATTTTCAAGGAGGCAAGGGAATGGAAAAGCCAACGGTATTCAATATCCAGAAATATTCCATTCATGACGGCAACGGAATTCGCACTACCCTGTTTTTTAAGGGCTGCCCTCTTTCCTGCCAGTGGTGCCACAATCCGGAGAGCCAGCGGTATCCGGTGGAACTTTTGTACTACCATGAGCGCTGTACCTACTGCGGCGCCTGCGTGAAGGTATGTCCCCAGAAAGCCAGCGTGCGGGACGGCCGCCGGGTCAGGGTGGACCGGTCCAAATGTACCGCCTGCGGCATCTGTGCCGATGAATGTCTGGCGGGGGCCCGGGAGATTGCCGGTAAGACCTGCACGGTGGCAGAACTGGTGCGGGAAGCCGCCAAGGACCAAATGTTTTACGAAGAGTCCGGCGGAGGCGTCACCCTCTCCGGCGGCGAGGTCATGTGCCAGAATATGGACTTTATAGAAGCCCTGTGCAAGAAGCTGTACCGCCGCGGCTACAGTATCAACATTGACACCTGCGGCTACGCCCCTTATGAAAACTTTGCCCGGCTCCTCCCCTACGTGGATGTGTTCCTCTATGATATCAAGCTGATGGACCCGGAGAAACATAAGACCTATGTGGGTGTGGAGAATCAGCTGATCCTGCAGAATTTGATCCGGCTAAGCCAAGACGGCGCCAGAATCAACATTCGGATTCCGTTGATCCAAGGCGTCAATGCAGAGGATTCCTTTATCGAAGAGGTGATCCGGTTCCTGCAGGAAAATCAGATCCGGACAGTGGGCGTCAATCTGCTGCCCTACCACAACACGGGCAAGAGCAAATACGCCAACCTGGACCGGTCCTATGCGGAGGAACGGTACCAAGTACCGCCCGCAGAACAGATGGACCGGTTCCGTCAAATGTTCCAGATGAGCGGATTTCAAAATATCAAAACAGGAGGCTAAGAAAATGGAAGAACGCGGAATGAACGAGCGAATTCGCAAACTGCGCCGGCAGAGCCTGGAAGCGGTGGCCCATTTGGACATGGAGCGCGCCCGTCTGATGACGGAAGCATATAAAATGTACGAGGGCGCCGTCTCTGTGCCGGAGATGCGCGCCCTGGCTTTGAAGCACTACTTCAGCCACAAGACCCTGTGCATCAACGACGGCGAACTGATCGTGGGCGAAAAGGGCGACTCTCCCCAGGGCTCCCCTTCTTTCCCGGAGCTGTGCTGCCACACGGTCCAGGACCTGCATGTGATGAACGACCGGGATCTGATCAGTTTTAAAATAACGGAGGAAGATCTGGAGTATCAGAAAGACGTGATCATCCCCTACTGGGAGAACCGTTCCATCCGGCACAAGATCCTGGAGAACATGACGCCTGAGTGGAAAGCCGCCTACGAGGCCGGTATCTTCACCGAGTTCATGGAGCAACGGGGACCGGGCCACACGGTGGGTTCCATCAAGATCTATCAGAAAGGCTACCTGGACTACCAGAATGATATCAACGAAGCCCTGGCCAGCCTGGACTACTTCAACGATCCGGAGGCCCTGGATAAGAAGGCGGAACTCAACGCCATGAGCATCTGCTGCGACGCCATCATGATCCTGGGCAAGCGGTACGCTGCCTATGCCCGTCAGCTGGCGGAGGAGACGGATGATCCCCGGAAGAAGGAGGATCTGCTGCTCATCGCCCACAACTGCGATGTGGTGCCGGCCCACAAACCGGAGACCTTCCACCAGGCCCTGCAGATGTACTGGTTCACCCATCTGGGCGTTACCACGGAACTGAACCCTTGGGATGCCTACAGCCCCGGCCGTCTGGACCAGCATGTGTACTCCTTCTACAAAGCGGACACCGAGGCCGGTATCCTGGATGACACCCGGGCTTTGGAACTGCTGGAGTGCCTGTGGGTGAAATTCAACAACCAGCCGGCTCCGCCCAAAGTGGGCATCACCCTGAAGGAAAGCAGCACCTACACCGACTTTGCCAACATCAACACCGGCGGTATCACCCCGGACGGCCAGGACGGCGTCAACGAGGTCAGCTACCTGATTCTGGACTGCATGGATGAGATGAAACTCTTACAGCCCAGTTCCAACGTGCAGATCAGCCGCAAGACCCCCCAGAGGTTCTTAAAGAGAGCCTGCGAGATCTCCCGGAAGGGCTGGGGCCAGCCTGCCTTCTACAACACCGAGGCCATTGTCCAGGAACTGTTAAACGCCGGCAAATCTCTGGAGGATGCCCGCCGGGGCGGCACCAGCGGCTGCGTGGAGACCGGCGCCTTCGGCAACGAGGCCTATATCCTCACCGGCTACTTCAACCTGCCCAAGATCTTTGAGCTGGCGCTCTTTGACGGCAAGGACATGATGACCGGCAAGCAGCTGGGCCCCCACACCGGAGATGCCCGGAAGTTTAAGTCCTATGAGGAGTTGTGGGACGCCTACACCAAGCAGATTGACTACTTCCTGGATGTGAAGATCATGGGCAGCAATGTGATCGAGCGGATCTACGCCGAGTACATGCCGGCTCCATTCCTGTCCATCATCACCAATGACTGCATCAAGAAGGGCAAAGATTACAACGCTGGCGGCGCCCGCTACAACACCAACTACCTGCAGGGCGTGGGGATCGGCACCATCACCGACTGCCTGGCCTCTGTGAAATACAATGTATTTGAGCAGAAACGGTTCACCATGGACCAGCTGCTCCACGCCCTGGAGACCAACTTTGCCGAGGACAGCCGGATTCTGAACCTGGTGCGGAACAAGACGCCCAAGTACGGCAATGACGACGACTATGCGGATTCCATTATGCGGGATGTGTTTGAGTACTACCGCTCTCACGTCACCGGGCGGCCCAACATGAAGGGCGGCACCTACCGGATCAACATGCTGCCCACCACCTGCCACGTGTACTTTGGCGATGTGATGATTGCCAGCGCCAACGGCCGTCTGGCCCACAAGCCGGTTTCCGAGGG